>DATAEI010000174.1:0-10460 GCA_036258075.1 Gaiellales bacterium | reverse complement strand
CCGGGATCTCGTCGAACGCCAGGTCGTCGTCGACCAGCACGAGCTCGGGAGCGCCCGGAACCGCCTGGAATGCTCGCACGGCGTCCTCCGCCGTCTGGCCCTTGAAGAACGTCCGCGAGCCGAACGCCTTGAGGACGAGGCACACGTCGTCGGCGCTCGTGAACGCGCGGCCGTACGCCTCCAGCAGGAGGTCGATGCCCTTCCGGTAGGTCATCCCGCCGACGAAGAGCAGCACCGTCGACTTCTGCGTCGGAAGCTCCCTGCGCGGCCCGTCCGGCGAGAAGCGCTCCGGATCGATGCCGTTCGGGACGACGTGGACGAGGTCGGGTGCGACGCCCGAGGCGATGAACGCCTCCCGTGCGGCCTGCGACGGCGCCCACACCTCGTCGACCGTGCGGCGCACCTCCTCCACCCACCGCCTCGGCACGGCGCCGAACTCCCACGGCTGGTAGAGGACGAACGGGCCGGCACTGGGTGGATCGAAGCTCGGCGGCCAGTGCTGCGCGACGCCGATCGCGGCCGTCGCCGAGGATCCGAGCTCCTGGATCGTCCGCTCGACGACGCCGCCCTCGGCCTCGATCGCCGCGACCAGCGCGTCGTTCACGACCGCCAGCGAGTGCCCCGATCCCCCGTCCCCGCGCCACACGCACGTGACCCCGCGCGAGCTGCGATGCCGCCAGCGCTCGATCGCCGCCTCGGTCAGCTCGGCGATCCGCGCGGCGATCGGCTCCGGGCCGAACCGCTCGATCAGGCCCGCGCGGGCCGATGCGGCGCGCGCCTCGACCTCCGCCCCGCCCCGGCGCACCTCGACCAGCGCCGCCGCGAGCGCCTCGCGGTCGGGGTGAAACCACCGGTGGCCGCGGTAGAACGGCGTGTGGCTCTGCGCGCTCTCGGCCACGTCGACAACCTCGCCGTCGATGAGCCACGAGTTCGCGTCGTCCATGAACATCGTCGTACCGCTCCAGCGGCTCCCGATCGTCGGGAGACCCATCGCCATCGCCTCCATCCACGGCCGTCCCCAGCCCTCCCCGCGGCTGGCGAGCACGAACGCGTCGGCGCCGGCGTAGAGGCGCGGCATGTCGGCGGCCGGCAGGAAGCGCGTGTCGAGCACGATCGGGGCCGACGGGCGGCCGGCCAGGTACGCGTCGACCCGGCCCCGGATCTCGGCCTCGGGCGTGTGCAGGCCCAGGCACTTGAGGACGAGGCAGACGTCGTCGTCGGGGCCGAACGCGTCGCACCAGGCGTCGAGCAGGACGTCCCAGCCCTTCCGGTCGGTGAAGTCGAAGTTGGTGAGGAACGTGAACCCGCGCGCGCCCTGGGCCACGAGCGGCTCGGTCTGCGCACGGTCGAACAGGTCGAAGTCGATGGTCTCGGGCAGGACGCGCAGGCGGTCGGCGGGCATGCCGCCGCGCTGGAACGTCTCGAGGTTGAAGTCGCACGGCACCCACACCTCGTCCACCTCGAGCAGGCGCGGCAGCCAGGCGCGCGGCACGCTCGACGTCTCGAACATGGTGCGGGCGATGTCGGGCCCCTCGGCGTGCAGCGGCTGGCCCGGCCCCGGGATGCGATGGTGGACGAGGGCGAAGGCCCCGCCGGGCGTCCGCCCGAGCGCGGCGTCGACCGCCCGCTGGTGCGCGGAGGGAAGGCGGACGCGGTCGTTCGTGAACCGGATGTCCCGGGCCGCCGCCGGCCGCCCGGCCCGGTCGAGCGCGATCAGGTACGCGCGCGCCTCGTCGGCGTACCCGTACGGGTCGAAGAGCGAGCCCGTCCAGACGAGCGGCAGCTCGTTGCGGGTCACGCCGCCAGGCGGCCCCAGCGCCGCTCCGCCAGGATGCGCAGATGGGCGACGCGGGCGTCGTCGAAGTGGTCGAGCCGGGCGAACGACCCGTCGCGGTTCCGGCGGGTGTACGCCGCGTCGACCGCCCGAGCCAGCGCCGCCTCGCCCTGGCGGCCGCCGTCGGCGGCGACCACGAGCAGGTCGGGGCAGCCCTCCTCCCGGATGCCCGCCTGGCGCATCGCCTGGCCGAGCGCGCCGGCGATCTCGGCGGGCTGCCGGCCGGGCGCGTAGATCACGAGCGACGCGTCGTCCGCGTCGCTGAACGTCTCGGTGTACGTGCGCAGGATCTCCGGGTTGGCAACGAGCTCGTCGGCGAAGGCGAGCGCAGCGAACGAGCGCACGCCCTCGAGCGCGACCGCGGCCACCTCCGGCTCCTGGCTTCCCCAGGGCGGGGTCGTGAACTTGCCGTCCCAGCGCGAGCGCAGGAGACCCCAGCCGGTGCGCACCTGCTCGTCGCGGCGGGCCAGATCGGTGACCGACGCCGACTCGAGGTGCACGAGCAGGCTCTTCGGGCAGTACACGACCCGCAGACCGGCGTCCCAGGCCCGCAGGCACAGGTCGACGTCCTCGACGTACATCTGGAAGGCCTCGTCGAAGCCGCCCAGCTGCTCGTAGACCTCGCGCCGCAGGAGCATGCTGGCCCCGGTGACGGCGGGATACTCGCGCTGCACGAGCGCAGGCGCGAACTCGGCGGGCTCGTGGCGGTGCACATGGAACGGCAGGCCCTGCTCGTTGAGGGCGATGCCGGCGTGCTGGAGGCGGCCGTCCGGGTAGAGCAGGCGGCTGCCGACGATCCCGACGGTCTCGTCCTGGGCGACCTCGAGGAGCGCCTCGAGCCAGCCGTTGCCGGGGATCGTGTCGTTGTTCAGGAGCACGACCGAGCCGCCGCGGGCGAGCGACGCGCCGAGGTTGCAGGCCTTGCCGAAGCCGAGGTTCTCGCCGTTGAACACGGCTCGAAGGACGCCCGCGGCCCGCGCCCGGCGCAGGAACGCGGCCGTCTCGTCGGTCGAGCCGTTGTCGACGACGACCACCTCGTAGAGGTGCGACGGCGTCGAGGCGGAGAGCGCCGCCAGGCACTGCCTGGTCAGGTCGACGCGGTTCATCACCGGGATGACGATCGTCGCGGCCGGCGCCGCTGCCGGGATCGCGGCGTAGCGCTCGCGGGCCTCCTCGACGCGGCCCTGGTCGAGGGCGGCGTGGGCGAGGCCGGTGCGCGCGGTCAGATTCGCGGGGTCAGCCTCGATCACCCGGGCGAACAGCCCCTCGGCCTCGGCCGCGCGGCCGAGAGCCAGGCGGATCGTGCCGGCGGCGGCCAGAAGGCCGGCGTCGTCGGGTGCGATCTCGAGCGCCCGCCCGAGCGCGGCGTCGGCCGGCTCGAGCGCCCCCGACGCGATCGCCTGCTCGGCGATCCGGCAGACGGCGGCGGCCACCTCCGCCGGCGCCGGGGCGCCGGCGTCGACGAGCGCTCGCAGCTCGGCCGGCGCGGTGACGCGCTCGGCGGCCGCGGGACGCGTCATCGCGGCCAGGACGTGCAGGAGCTCGGGATGATGGGCGAAGGCCGGCGTCAGCGCCACGCCCATCGCGTAGGCGTCGCAGAAGCCCTCCGGCGCACGGCCGGCGTCGCCGAGCCCGGCGGGCGTGACGTAGGGATGCTCGGGCGAGATCGCCCAGCCGAAGTCGATCAGCACCGGGCGGCCGGCGCGGACGAGGATGTTGTCGGCCCGGATGTCGCGGTGGGTGATGTTCCGCTCACCGAGCTCGGCCAGGATCTCGATGCACTCCAGGAGGAACGCCCGCGCCCCCTCCGGCGAGGTCTCGGCGGCGAAGCGCGCACCGTCGGCCAGCGGATAGCCGTCGACGCGCTCCATCTCACACACGCTCGCGGCGCCGTCGCGGTGCGCGGAGATCGGCTTCGGGAAGTGGTCGGAGCGAAGCAGCGAGAGCAGGGCGTGCTCGCGCTCGGCCAGCTCGAACGTGGTGTGCTTGCGGACGATCGGCGTGCCGTCCTTCTCGACGAACGCCACCCGGCTCACGAACGGGCGGCCGTCGATCACGTCCAGGATCCGGCTCGAGACGACGTTGGCCGGCGGATCGAGGTACGGCAGCTTCGGCAGCACGGAGCCGTCGCGCGGCTTCGAGATCTCGACGCCCTCCTCCGCGAAGATCCGGCACGCCTCGCGGAAGTCGCCGATGCGGGCGAGGTCGGTGTCGACGCCGGCCTTCGCGGCCAGATCCACCAGCCGGTGGGCGTAGTCGGGGCTCATCACGCCCTTGTGCGCCACCACGTGGTAGAGCAGCGACACGAAGTAGTCGCGCGGCGGAAGGACGTGGAACATCTTGTGCGGCACGCGCCGGGAGAGGAGCCGGTGGCACCAGTCCTCGGGCATGTAGCCGTCGTCGGTCGAGCGCACGTCGACCAGGATGTAGCTCTGCTCGCCGGACGGGCCGAGCACGGGCACCTTGCGCTGGACGCGGTGGTCCTCCGCGTGGGTGCGCTCGCCGCGCCACAGCTTGTCGACCTTGTCGACGTGCAGCGGGTGCACGAGCAGGTCGAGGTCGGAGTGCGGGCCGACGGCGACGCTCTCGGGCAGCGCCTCCCAGTTGCGCAGGACGACGTAGACGATGTTCTCTTCGTCGAGCTGGCGGAAGAGATCCTCGAGCGGCCGGTACGTGTGCGAGCGGAGCTTCGTGTGCGCCGCGGTCATCGTCTTCGAGAACGCCAGGAAGTCGGCGATCGGCATCTCGACGCGCAGGTCGCGGTAGTGGAAGTGGACGAACGCGTCCTCGACCCAGAACTCGGCGTCGGCGCCGTGCGTCTGGCGCAGCGTCTTGTAGAGGTTCTCGCACAGCTCGGCGTTGGCCGTCGTCCCGTTCACGACCTCGCTCGTGTCCATCAGGAACTTGGCCAGCTCGAGGTGCGGATGCGACCTCGGCGACCCGTGCGCGCGCCACTTGGCGATCCCCGTCTCGAAGGCCTCGACAAGCTGGATCCAGTTGTCCGCCGACAGCTCGAGCCGCAGGTTCCGCCAGTGCAGGTGGAACGTCTCGCAGCACTCGATCACGAAGCGGCGGTCGAAGATCGTCTTGTCGGACAGCTCGCCCTCGGAGAGCGGCAGGATCACCTTGCCCATGGCTTACGTCCTCCTCGAGAGGGACGAGTGACGCCAGGCGGCTGACGGCACGGGGACAGCATCGCCGGGGTATTCGGCGAGGGCACCCCCGTCTTGAGCGGCTACCCGATGGCTACTGGCGGGCCTGTTCGCCGCCCTCGAGCACACGGGCGACGACGGCCGCGAAGGCCGCGGCGAGGGCGAGCAGGCCCAGCTCGATCAGGAGCGCCGAGCGGGTGTTGGCCGCGCCGGTGAGCCAGTAGTAGAGGGTCGAGCTCGATGAGGCGACGAGGACGGCCGAACCGCCGACGAACGCCAGCAGCCGCGCCAGCCGCACCGCCGGCTCGCCGTCGAGCGCGCCGATCGCGAACGCCGCCGCGATCACGCATCCGAGGAACGCCGCGTAGGCCGTGGCCCCGGACAGCTGGGCGAGCACGTGCAGCATGGTGACCCCCACGACCGGAAATGTACCCCTTCCGGGGGCCGATCGGGCAGGTGGGGGGAAAAGACCACCCACGCCGCGCCGCGCGGGTGGACTACTTGCCGGAGGGCTTCTTGCCGGTCTTGCCGGCGGCCTGGCCGGCCGAGAAGCCCTCGCTGTAGCCCGCGGTGTGTCCGCGCTGATAGCCGACCGTCTGGCCGCGCCTGAAGCCCTTCTTGTAGCCGCGCTGGAAGCCGCGATGCTGCCCGGAGGCGTAGCCCTTGCGCTGGCCGGCAGCCTTGCCGTGGGCGCGGCCCTGGCGCAGACCGGCCGTGAGCCCGTTCTGGTAGGCGTCGTGCTGAAGCTGCGCGACCCGCGCGGGCGTGTAGCCGCCGGTGGCGCCGAGCGACCAGGCGGCGACGCCCACCGCGGTGGCGACGGCCGCCGTCAACCCGAACGCGAGCAAGAGGCCCGCGACGCTCAGGCGCGGCAGTGCTGCAGGGATGCGGACTGACCCAAACACGGCAAGAGCAACGCTTATCCGTTGCAGTCGATAATCCTGCAATTCGCGCCAATTTGCAAGCGGTTCAGCGCGGTTTGCAGGACGACGCAGGCGCGCCGAGGCGACCGAGCGCGGCGTCGATCCTGGCGAGCGACTCCTCGCGGCCAAGGAGCTCGAGGCTCTCGTAGAGGCCCGGGGCAACCGTCCTGCCGGTGATCGCGACGCGGACCGGCATGTAGAGCACCCGGGGCTTCAGGCCCTCGCGCTCGCAGGCGGCCGCCAGAGCGGCCTGGATGGGCTCCGCCCTCCACTCGCCGACGCCGGCCAGGGCGTCGCGGGCGGCGGCCAGCGAGCGCGCGGCCGCGGAGTCGGCCTCGACCCGCGCCCAGGCGTCGGGATCGATCTCGGCCGGCCCGAACAGGAACCCGGCGAACCCCTCGAACTGGCCGAGCGTGCGCAGCTTCTCCTGCACGATCGGCGCGACCTCGGCGATCCGCTCGGGCCGGGCCGCGAGCGGGGAGCCCCTGTCCTTCAGGTAGCCCTGCAGGATGGCGGTGAACTCCTCCGGCGGGAGCGCGCGCAGGTGCTCGCCGTTCAGCCACTCGAGCTTCTCGGCGTCGAACACGCCCGGGCTGGCGTTCACCCGCTCCAGCGAGAAGCGCTCCTTGAGCTCATCGACGCTCATGACGGTGGTGTGGTCGTCGTAGCTCCAGCCGACGAGCGCGAGGTAGTTGAGAAGCGCCGGCGCGATGACGCCGCGGTCGCGGAACTCCTCGACCGACACGGCGCCGTGGCGCTTCGAGAGCTTCTTACGGTCGGTACCGAGCACCATCGGCAGGTGCGCGTACGTCGGTGGCTCGGCGGCGAGCGCCGCGTAGACGGCCAGCTGGCGCGGGGTCGACGACAGCAGGTCCTCCCCGCGGATCACGTGCGTGACGCCCATCGCGATGTCGTCGAACGGGTTGGCGAAGAGGTAGGTGGGCGTCCCGTCGGAGCGGAAGATCACATGGTCGCCCTGGAGCGCGTTCTCCCACTCGACGTGCCCGCGCACGACGTCCGTGATGGCGGTCGTGCCCTCGGTGGGCATCGCGAGCCGGATGACGCTCGCAAGCCCGGCCGCCTCGCGCTCCGCCCGCTCGTCTGCCGAGAGGCCCCGGCAGCGGCCCGAGTAGACGAGCGGCAGGCCCGCGGCCCGGCGCCGCTCCCGCTCGGCGGCCAGCTCCTCGGTCGTGCAGTAGCAGGGATAGGCCGCCCCCCGCTCGACCAGGTCGGCGGCCGCCTTCGCGTAGAGGTCGAGGCGCTGCGTCTGCCGGTGCGGCCCGTCGTCCCAGTCGATCCCGAGCCAGTTCAGGACGTCCTCGGCCTGGGCGATCGCGTCCTCGGTCGACCTGGCGCGATCGGTGTCCTCGAAGCGCAGCACCACCCGGCCGCCGGTGTGCCGGGCGTAGAGCCAGTTGAAGAACATCGTGCGCACCGTCCCGACGTGGAACGACCCGGTCGGGCTGGGCGGCATGCGGACGACCGGAGGGGGCACGGCGGCCAGTGTAGTGGCCGCCGTGCCCGCTCCTCCTCGCTCAGGCGGCTGTCACGACGGGATCGGGGGCCGGCTCGCCGAGCCACGCCTGTCCCGATACGATCGGGCGATGGAGCTCGGCGCGCACCTCAAGACGGCCGGCGGCGCCCACAAGGCCGCCGAGCGGGCCGGCGAGATCGGCGCGGACGCGCTCCAGATCTTCACGCAGAGCCCGCGCATGTGGCGGCACCCCGACCTCGATCCCGAGGCCGCCGAGCGCTTCCGGGCCGCCCGCAAGGCAAACGGCGTCGGCACGGTCACGTGCCACGCCACCTATCTGATCAACCTCGGCGCGACCGATGACGGCGTCTACTCGAAGAGCGTCGATGCCCTGCGGCGGACGATGCTCACAGCCCAGGCCTACGGGGCCGACGGCGTCGTCTTCCACCTGGGAAGCCACCTCGGGCGCGGGCTCGACGCGGCGCTGCACCAGGTGATCCCGGCGCTTCAGATCGCGCTCGGCGAGGGCAACACGCGGTCGAAGACCCGGCTTCTCATCGAGAACTCGGCGGGCGCCGGGAACACCATGGGGCTGACGCTCGAGGACATCGGCCGGGTGATCGACGAGCTCGGCCGGCCGAAGCGGATCGGGGTGTGCCTGGACACGTGCCACCTGTGGGCGATGGGGATCGACATCCGCGACCCGGGGCGCGTCGACGACCTCGTGAGCGAGCTCGACGAGCGGATCGGCGCCGAGCGGCTGACGTGCCTGCACGTGAACGACGCGGCCCTCCCGCTCGGCGCGCGCCGGGACCGCCACGCCGACCCCGGCGACGGGCTGATCGGGAGCAAGCTGAGCGTCATCCTCGGCCACCCGCGGCTCCAGCATGCTGCCGCGATCACCGAGTCGCCCGGCCCCGGCCCCGAGGGCCCGGACAGGACCACGATCGCCGCTCTGCGCCGCCTGCAGAAGGCCGGCGTTCGCCGCCATGCCCGAGCTTGACATCGGAGCGTCGCAGCCGCTGCGCGAGGACGAGCTGGCGTTTCGCTACACGCGCAGCGGCGGCCCGGGCGGCCAGCACGTGAACACGAGCTCGACCCGCGTGGAGCTCGTGTTCGACCTGGCCGGCAGCCCGGCGCTGAGCGAGCGCGAGCGCGCCCTGGCGCGCCGGCGCCTGCGCACGCGGCTCGACTCGGAGGGCCGCCTCCGCGTCGTCGCTCAGGACGAGCGCAGCCGGGCTCGGAACCGAGCCATCGCCGTCGAGCGCTTCTGCGAGCTGATGCGCGAGGCGCTGCGGCCTCCGCCGCCCCCGCGGCGGGCGACGAAGCCTTCGCGATCCGCGACCGAGCAGCGGCTCGAGACCAAGCGGCGGGCGGGGACGCGCAAGCGGCTGCGCCGCCCGCCCGGCGCCGACGAGTAACGACCGGATCGCATCGGCAGCCGCGCGCCTTCCGTGACGGTTCAGATGCCAAACCTGGTTCGGCACCACGACGTGCTCGGCATCCGGTGAGGCCGGGAATGGCACCCGGCCCGTCCGGCACTCGCGACGAGCCAGATCGCGCATCGGCGGCCGCGCGTCTTCCGTGACGCTTCCGATGCCAAACCTGGTTTGGCAACCGGCGCGCCGGCCGGCGCGGTCGCGGGCGGCTAGCGGCTCGAGATGACCCGGATCGAGCGGCCGTCGCCGGGCAGCTCGTGGAACTCCGGGTTGACGCAGCCCATCGGATCCTCGCGGTTCTCGTAGGCCCGCTCGACCTCGACCGGGCAGACCGCCAGCGGCTCGCGCACCGCGCGCACGCCGCCGAAGCCGTTGCGGCGCCGGGTCGAGCGCTTGAGGATGTCGAGATCGATGTCGGCGGCGAAGATCTCCTGCGTGCAGCCGACGTACGTGCGCCCGAACGCCTCGTAGGCGTAGAGGAAGGGGCAGGACTGCTCGAGGCACCGCGACGGGTGCACCACCTTCTGGCACACGACGCCGCAGCGGCGGCACTCCACCTGCTCGGCACTCTCCACCACGGGAAGCGGTTGGCGGATGCGGGCCATGGTCAAAGTTTACCCAGGGCGTCCGTCGCCAGAACCCGGTCGATGGCGGCCAGCACCTCGGCCGGGCTGGCGGCAACGGCGTCCGCCAGGCCGTGCTCGCCGCCGTCCACGCGGAAGTACGTGACAAGGCAGCTGCGCATCCCGAGCGCCGCCGGGCCCTGAATGTCCTCCCGCACGCGGTCGCCGACGAACATGGCGTTCTGCGGCTCCACGCCGAGGGCGTCGAGCGCCGCCCTGTAGATCTCGGGCGCCGGCTTCCGCCGCCCGACCGCCGACGAGAAGATGACCGCGTCGACCCGCTCCGTGACGCCCTCCGCGGCGAGGTCGGCGTGCAGCAGGTCGGGCGGGTCGAACGTGTTCGAGACGATGCCGATCCGAAGTCCGCGCGAGCGCACCTCCTCGAGCAGCCGGTGCGCCTCGGGGTGCAGGTGCCGCGCGCCGGCCCAGCCCCGGTGCTCCGCCTCGATCGCCGTCCGGACGAGCTCCGGCCCGGCGGGCGAGCCGCACGCGGCGAGCGCCTCGGCCACGACCTCCTCGTAGACCAGCTCGGCGTGGTCGTCCGGATCGGCCGTGAGGGCGTCGAAGCGGCGGCGGAGCTCCTCGCGCAGCTGCGGCGCCCGCTCGACCGGCCCACCGGCGGCGGCGAGCATGTCGCCGAGCGCCGCGAGCCACACGTCCTCGTCGAACCGGAACTCGAGCAGCGTGTCGCCGTAGTCGAAGAGGACCGCCTCGAGCATCCGGCTACTCCGACGTCGGGTGGTCCTCGAACAGGTAGCGGACGGTGAGCCGCTTGGCCGCCTCCGCCTCGTCGAGCCGCCGGACGGGCCGCGTGTGCGGCGCGTCCTTGAGCTGCTGGGGATCCTCGGCCGCCTCCTTGGCGATCGCCAGCATCGCGTCGCAGAAGGCGTCGAGCGTCTCGACCGCCTCGGTCTCGGTCGGCTCGATCATGAGCGCCTCCGAGACGATCAGCGGGAAGTAGATCGTGGGCGGGTGGAACCCGTGATCCATGAGCCGCTTGGCGACGTCGAGCGCG
>DATAEI010000173.1:0-2137 GCA_036258075.1 Gaiellales bacterium | reverse complement strand
GAAGCGGCCGTCGGTGACGAGCGCGACGTCCTCCCCGAGCCCCTCGCCGACGATGGCGGCGGTCACGTGCAGCATCTCGCGCATGCCGGGGCCGCCGGCGGGGCCCTCGTAGCGGATCACGACGACGTCGCCGGCCTCGATCGCACCGGCCTTGACCGCGGCGAAGCAGTCCTCCTCGCGGTCGAACACGCGGGCCGGGCCGCGGTGGCGGACGCGCTCGTGGCCGGCCAGCTTCACGACGCAGCCGTCGGGCGACAGATTGCCGCGCAGGATCGCGAGGCCGCCGGTGGCCTTGAGCGGCTGCTCGATCGAGACGACGACCGGCTGGCCCGGCGTCTCGACGACGTCGTCGGCGACCTGGCCGAGCGTGCGGCCGTCGACCGTGCGGGCGCCCGCGTGGACGAGCTCGCGCTTCTTGAGCTCGCGCGCGACGAGCGCCACGCCGCCGGCATCGAACATGTCGGTGGCGACGTACTGCCCGCCCGGCTTCAGGCTGGCGACGATCGGCGTGCGGGCGGCGATCGAGTCGAACTCGTCGATCGAGAACGGGATGCCGAGCTCGTACGCGATGGCGAGCAGGTGCAGGACGCCGTTCGTCGATCCCCCCGTCGCCGCCACCGACGCGGCGGCGTTCTCGATCGCCTCGCGGGTGATGATGTGCGAGGGGCGAACGTCGTCGCGCACGAGCTGCATCACGAGCCTCCCGCACTCCTCCGCCGCGTCGCCCTTGGTGCGGTTGAGCGCGGGGATGCCATTCATGCCCGCCGGGCTGATCCCCAGGAATTCGAGCGCCGTCGACATCGTGTTGGCGGTGAACTGGCCGCCACACGCCCCGGCGCCGGGGCAGGCGGCGGACTCGACCTCGTGCAGCTCGGCGCCGTCGATCTTCCCGGCGGCGTGCGCGCCGACGGCCTCGAAGACGTCCTGGATCGTGATGTCGCGGCCGCGGAACGTGCCCGGGGCGATCGAGCCGTTATAGAGCGCGAGCCCGGGGATGTCGAGCCGGCAGAGCGCCATCACCCCGGCCGGGATTGTCTTGTCGCAGCCGACGATGCAGACCAGCCCGTCGAACAGGTGGCCGCGGGCGACGAGCTCGATCGAGTCGGTGATGACCTCTCGCGAGATCAGCGACGCCTTCATGCCCTCGGTGCCCATCGAGACGCCGTCGGAGACCGAGACGGTGTTGAACTCCATCGGCGTCCCGCCGGCCGCGCGGATGCCGGCCTTCACCCGCTGGGCCAGCTCGCGCTGGTTGAAGTTGCACGGCATCGTCTCGATCCAGGTCGTGGCGACGCCGATGATCGGCCGGGCGAGATCGTCGTCGTCGAAGCCGATCGCCTTCAGCATCGCGCGCGCGGGCGCGCGGTCCGGCCCGTCGGTCAGCGCCGCCGAGTGGCGCTTCGCGGGGTCGGATGGGCGGTCGTACGGGTTGCCGGTCACGCCGGGGTCTCGAGCTCCACGTGAATCCCCCACGCCCGGCCCGACGCGAAGAGCTCGTCCGGGTCGACCTGCCCGACCTCGCCGATCACGTGCGGTTCGGGATCCTCGGCGGTGCAGCCCCAGACCATCCGCTTCGGCGGCGGCCGGTCGGCGGTCGCAAGGTGGTCGCCCCGCTCGCGCGCGGCCTCGGCCTCCTCGGCGGCGGGGCCCTCTGCGTATCCCTTCCCCATCGTCTGCGAGCCTACCACCATGGCAAAGCTCATCTATTCGGCACTCACGTCGCTCGACGGCTACGTCGCCGACGCGGGCGGCAACTTCGACTGGGCCGCTCCGGACGAGGAGGTGCATGCCTTCGTGAACGATCTGGAGCGGCCGGTCGGGACGCATCTGTACGGCCGGCGGATGTACGAGACGATGGCCGTCTGGGAGACGATGCCGCTCTCAGGCGAGCCGGAGGTCATGCGGGACTTCGCCGCGATCTGGCGCGCGGCGGACAAGATCGTCTACTCGCGCACGCTCGACCGGGTCTCGACTCCGCGCACGCGGCTCGAGCGCGCCCTCGATCCCCGGGCCGTGCGCGAGCTCAAGGCACAGGCCGAACGCGACATCTCGATCGGCGGGCCGGAGATCGCCGGCCAGGCGCTCGCGGCCGGGCTCGTGGACGAGATTCAGCTCTTCCTGACACCGGTGATCGTCG
>DATAEI010000172.1:0-15666 GCA_036258075.1 Gaiellales bacterium | reverse complement strand
GCGATCGCCAAGCATCCGCCGATCGTCAAGGTGTCGAACGTGAAGGCGACCCTGACCCAGACGGCCGCCTCGGCGCTCAACAGCGCCCTTGGCGTCTCGTTCTTCGCAAAGGGGATCGCGCTCGGCACCGCCCAGGTGAAGGCGCACATCGGCTGATGATCCTGCGGGGGAACCCGGTCGCGGGCTCCCCCGCACCAGCGCCTGCACGCACCCACGAACGGGACACGACTGATGGCTCTGTATGTCGCAGCAGTGGAATCCCCGCGCCCGCCCGCGGAGGTCTTCGACTACGTCGCGGACTTCTCCACCAACGCGGAGTGGGACCCCGGGACGATCAGCGCCGATCGCGCCGGAGAGGGCCCGATCGGCCTCGGCGCCGAGTTCCGTCTCGTCGTCTCGTTCCTGGGACGCACCTCTCAGATCACCTACCGCATCGTCGAATACGAGAGGCCGCATGTCGTGACGTTCCGCGGCGAGAACGCCGCAGTCGTCTCACTCGACCGGATCACGGTCGACCAGTGGAACGGGGGCAGCCGGCTGACCTACACCGCGCGCCTCACGCCGAAGGGCGCCGCCAGGTTCGCAGGCCCGCTGCTCACGCTTGCGTTCCAGCGCGTCGGCGACCGAGCGCTGGCCGGGCTGCGGGCCGCGCTGGCGCCGACGACGGCCGGCGGCCGTTCCACCCAGCCATGATCCGATGGTTGAGCGGCATCTCGGTCGGGCGCAGGCGCCGCTGGCTCGTTGTCGCCGCCGCCATCCTCCTGGTCGGGGCGGCCGCGCCCCTCGGCACTCGGTTCGACGCCGCCCAGAAGAACGATCCGGCGTCGTTCCTTCCGGGCGGCGCGGAGTCGGTTCGCTCGCTCGGGCAGCAGCGCCGCTTCCCGTCGGGAGCCGAGACGCCCGCCGTCACGGTGCTCCGCCGAGACGGCGGGATGACGGCCTCCGATCTGCGTGCGGTCAGGGCGTTCGCGAACGGCCTCAACCGCGAGCCGGTCGCCGACTCGCTGCGATCGTCACCGCCCATCCGCTCGCGCGACCGCGCCTCTGTGCTCGTCGTCACGCCACTCGCCGTCTCCAACGACGCGACGGCGCTGACCAACGCGGTCGATGCCCTACGCGACCGCGCGCACGCCCTGCGCGACGCGGGGCTCCAAGCCGAGGTCTCGGGCCCGGCCGGCTACTCGGCCGATGCAATCGCGGTCTTCGGCGGCATCAACACGACGCTCTTCGCGGCGGCCCTCACGCTCGTCCTCGTTCTGCTCGTGCTCATCTACCGCAGCCCCATCTTCTGGCTGATCCCGATCCTGTCGGTCGTTGCCGCCGAACAGGTGCTCCGCGGCGCCGGGTACGCGCTGACGCAGCTCGGAGTGACAGTGAACGGACAGACGGCAGGCATCGCGCTGATCCTGGTCTTCGGCGCCGGGACCGACTACGCCCTGCTCCTGGTCGCGCGCTACCGGGAGGAACTGCGGCGACACGACAGCCCGTACGAGTCGATGCGCCTGGCCCTGGCCGGCGCCACGCCCGCGATCGTGGCCTCGGCGGCAACCGTCGTCCTTGCGCTGCTGGTCGTGACGCTGGCCGAGGTCAACTCGACCGCGGGGCTCGGCCCGCTCTCCGCACTCGGCGTGGGCCTCGCCATGATCTCGTCGCTGACCCTGCTGCCGGCGCTGCTCCTGATCGGCGGACGCCGCGCGTTTTGGCCGTTCGTCCCGCACGCCGGTGACGAAGGCACCGACGCGACCCACGGACGCTGGCGGCGGCTGGGCGACCGCATCGCCCGAAATCCGCGCCGGATCTGGGTCGCCACCCTCGCGCTGCTCGCCTGTGCGACCGCGGGCGTCACCACCTTCTCCACCGACCTCACCACCGCCGACTCGTTTCGCGGCACGCCGGAGTCTGTCCGCGGCCAGCGGCTGATCTCCGAGTCGTTTCCGGCAGGTGCGAACGCACCCACCGTCGTGATCGCCCCCACCGCCCGCGCTGCCGCGGTGGTGCGCGCAGCGGCCGGAGCTCCCGGCGTCGCAGCCGTGTCCCCGCGAACCGAGCACGGCCCGCCCGGGACGAAGATCTCCGTCACGCTCGCGGCCGACCCGTACTCGAGAGCGGCGATCAGCGCCGTTCCACCGTTGCGGCGCGCCGTCCAGGCCGCAGGCGGGAGCGCCGTCACCGTCGGCGGGCCGACCGCCGAGGACTATGACCTCCGCCAGGCGTCGAGCCGAGACACGCGGCTGCTCGTACCGCTCATCCTGGCCGTGGTGCTCGTGATCCTGGTCGCCCTGCTGCGGGCGCTCGTCCTGCCGCTGCTCCTCATCGCAACCGTCGTCGTCAGCTACCTCGCCGCGCTCGGCCTGAGCTCGCTCCTGTTCGACCTCGCGTTCGGGTTCCCGGGCGCCGACCCGTCGTTCCCGCTGCTCGCCTTCCTCTTCCTGGTCGCGCTCGGCGTCGACTACAACATCTTCCTCACCGCACGCATCCGCGAAGACACACCCCGCCGCGGCACGCACGAGGCGACGCTGCGCGGCCTGGCCGTCACCGGAGGTGTCATCACGAGCGCCGGCGTCGTCCTCGCCGGCACATTCCTCGTGCTTGGGGTCTTGCCGTTGGTCGCTCTGACGGAGATCGGCGTCGTCGTCGCACTCGGCGTCCTCGTGGACACCCTGATCGTCCGAAGCGTCCTCGTCCCCGCGCTCCTTCTCGACCTGGGCGACCGCGTCTGGTGGCCGTCCCGCATGGGGGATCGCACCGGCGCGGCGGGGTAGCCGCACGAATTGGTTCGTACCGGTATCCCGGTACACAAATGTACCGCTCTACCGGTACAAATCTGCGCTACCATCGGTTACATGACCGCCCTGAACCCCTTCATCTGGGATCGGCCGATCGATGACCCGACCAAGATTATCGGCATGGAGGGGTTCGCGAACCAGGTCGCGCTGACGCTCAAAGGCCAGACGAACGTCGCGCTGTTCGGTCCGCGGGACACGGGCAAGACGACGTTCACGAACCAGCTCGCCCTCGAGCTCGCGAAGCGTCACGGCCCCGATGCCCCGCCGTTCGACGTCGTCAGGATCAACCTCCAGCGGGTCATGAGCATCCCGGCATTCATCGGCTGCGTGCACGACGCGATGTTCGGCCACCCCCAGAGGGCGCTGCGCCGTGCCGCGCGACGGCAGATCGAGGCGATGGAGAAGGAGATCGGATTCGACATCAAGGTGATCAAGGGGTCGGTCAAGAAGGCCGGCGGCGCGCGTGATCAGGACGCGGAGATGCTCCACGCTCAGCTCATGGCGCTGCGAGCGCTGTCTCCGCACCTGGTGGTGGTGTTCGACGAGTTCCAGCGCCTGCGCCACTGCCCGGGCGATCCGCTGGCGCTCATCCGGTCGGCCCTCATGAGCTCGGGTGCGAACCACGTCTCGCTGCTCTTCACCGGGTCGATCCGAAACGCCTTGAAGATGATGTTCGAGCGCTCCGACGAGCCCATCTTCGGTGAGGCGGCCGAGATGCACCTCCCCGCGATCGGCCGTGCGGAGTTCCTCGAATACCTGGAGTTCCAGTTCCACGCGACCGGCAAGCCGGCCGAGGACGACGCGCTCGACTACATCCTGAACGCGACGAACACCCATCCCCGCAGCACCCAGCAGATCGCCTGGGAGTGCTGGGTGAACACGGCGGCGGGCGGCCGCGTCACGCTCGATACGGCGATCGAGGCCCACGACAAGCTCGTCCAATCGATCGAGCGCTCCGAGTTCTCGTCGGTGGTGAACCTGCTCGCCAACGGCGACGACGGCGAGGTGAATGAGGTGCGAGCCCTGCACCTCGTCGCCGACCGGGGCGGCAGAAACGTCTCCGGGCGCAGCAACTACCGGCTGTACGGCTTCTCGAGCCACTCCAGGGTCGCACCCGCCCTGGACCGGCTGGTCGGCCGCGGCCTCGTGGACAAACGCGACGGCGAGTGGCGCATCGTCGATCCGTTGTTTCGCGAATGGCTGCGGCGCTCCTCACCGTTCGCAGAGCGCCGGCTGCCGGCAGGCGACGACTAGCAATGTACCGCAAGGGTGGTACCAAACTGTCCCGGGATGGCGGTACCGGCTGCCGGGCCGGTCGAGCTCTGTGGCTTAACCATGCGCTGCTAGCCTTGTCCGGATGTTCGACCACGTCGGCGTCGCGACCTCCGACCTCCCGGCGTCCGAGCGCTTCTACCGCACCGTCCTGAGCGCCCTGGGCGTCGAACCGAGCCACGCGGACCCCGGCCTCGTCGAGTGGGACGAGTGGGCCATCGGGCCGACGGACGCCGATCATCCGGTCACGCGCGGGCTGCACGTCGGGTTCCGCGCCCGCGACCGCGCGCAGGTCGACGCGTTCTGGCAGGCGGGCGTCGATGCGGGATACCGCACGGACGGCTCGCCGGGGGAACGCACGCAGTACAGCCCCACGTACTACGGCGGGTTCCTGCTCGACCCCGACGGCAACAGCGTCGAGGCAGTCCACTACGACCGCGACCCGGCCGTGCCCGCGGGACATGTCGACCACCTGTGGCTCCGGGTTCGCAACCCGCAGGCCTCGGGGCGCTTCTACGCAGCGATCGCCCCGCATGCCGGGCTCCGCCTGACGCTCGACGAGCCCGGGCGCGTGCGGCTCTCCGGCTCGGACTACAGCTTCTCGCTCGTCCGCGACGAGCGGCCGCTGACGGAGCACGTCCACCTCGCATTCCCCGCCCGCGACGACGCCACCGTGCGCGCGTTCCACGCCGCGGCGCTCGCAGCCGGCTACGCGGACAACGGCCCGCCGGGCGAGCGCGCGGTCTACCACCCGGGCTACTACGGCGCGTTCGTGCTCGACCCCGACGGCCACAACGTCGAGGTCGTGAACCACAACGAGGGCTGAGTTGCGCTCATCGGGCCGCCTCGGCGGCCTGTTTCGGCCCCGAGGTGGCGAGCCGCACCAGGCTCAGCACGAGCACCAGGGCGACGCTTGCCAGCACCACTCCGCGGCCCCAGGCCGTGGAGCGGTCGTTGCCGATCAGGAGCGTGTGCGCACCGGCGAACGCGTAGACCAGGAAGGTCGCGTAGTGGAGCCGCCGCCACATCCGAAAGCCGATCTGTCTGCGCACGCGCGACGAGAGCCAGATCGCGAGCGCCAGGTAGCCGGCGACGATGCCGAGCGCCATGGCCAGCGGGTGGTAGGCCGTGCCGAACGGCACGAGCACGTCTCCGAAGCCGAAGCGCATGAACGGGTCGATCAGGATCGCGAGCCCGTGGATCGCGATGAACACCAGCGCCATCAGGGTGATGTGCTCGTGCACGTCGTTGGTCAGGAATCGCGGCCACCGGGGCGAGCCGACCTTGAGGCTGAGCAGCAGCCCCAGCAGGATCGAGGCCGTGAGCAGCACGAGCGCCGTGAAGCCGGCCGCACGGTCGACGTACCAGACGAGGTGCGCCCAGGTGGTCACGACGCCGCCGCCAGGGCGGCCGGCCAGGACCCGGCGGGGGTCGAGCGGCCGGCCTCGACCAGGATGCCGGTGAGGCCGCGGGCGGCCAGGAACCTGGTGCCGTGCTCTCGCCCGAGCACCAGCGCGACCTTCGCGGCCACCTCGGCGACCTCGCAGGTCTCGGCGGTGACGGTGGCCGAGTGCACCTCCGAACGGGCGGGAAGGCCGCTTGCGGGGTCGAGCAGGTGGTGGCGCTCGACGCCGTCCTGGACCCACCGCCGCCGGCGCGTGGTGGAGGTCGCGATCGCGCCGCGAAGGAGCGACACGACGGCCGGCCCGGCGTGCGTGTGCACCTCGACGGGCCAGCCCTCGGATCGGGGAAGCACGGCCATGTCTCCGCCGGCGCTCACAAGCGCGGATTCGACGCCCAGGCGTCGAAGCAGCCGGATCGAGGCGTCCACGGCCATCCCCTTGGCGATGCCGCCCAGGTCGAGGCGCGCCCCGGCCGGGAGCGTGATCGTGCCCGCCGCGTCGTCGATCTCGACGTGCCGCCACGCGCCGCCGGGCACGGGGGGCGCACCGCTCGGCGGCGGCGACGCGATGCGGTCGAACGTGACGTCGTAGCCCACCGCCTCGAGCTGCCGGCCGAGCAGGGGATCGAAGACGCCGTCGGTCGTCGCGGCGGCGTCGAGCGCCCGGCGGGCAACGCGGCGGAGCAGCGGCCCCGCGGGTGCGGGCCGGCCCGCCGTCGCGTTCAGGCGCGACAGGCCGCTCGCCGGTCGAAACCGGCTGAGCTCGCGCTCCCAGTCCGCGAACAGGTGATCGACCGCGCGGGCGCATTCGGCCTGGAAGTCGGGCAGCAGGACATCGACATGCGTCCCCATGGCACCGAAGGTGGCGCGGGTGAGCCCTGGCGGCGTCGTCAGCCTATGACCCACTCGATTGCACCACGGGCTGCTGGGACGTCTGCTGGCTGGCGAGAGTCGAGCTGCCGGCGGCCGGCGCCGGAGTCGCGGTCGAGCTGGTCGCGGCCGGGCGAACATGCGCGGTCGTCTGGTGGCGGCGATGGTGCACATGGCGCCGCGCGCGGTGATGGCGAAGCGGCTGCGAGGCTGACGACGTGGCGCCGCTCGGCCCGGCCCGGAGCCCCGCCAGCACGGCGAACGTCGCGAAGCACAGCAGGGACACCCGGCGGCTGGCGCGCTTGATCCGGCGGCCGCGCTCCATGACGGCCTCGCGGGAGGGACGGGCACGCTCGCGGCGCTGCGTGACCGAGTGCGACCTCGACCGCGCGCCGCGCGTGTCGTACACGCGGTAGTCGCTCATACCTCGGAATCGTTCCCCGGACGGCTTGGACGCGGATTGGCGCCTGGGAGCTCGTGCCGCCTACGAGTGCGGCCACGAATGGGCGGCGCGCCTCACCGAGCTCATCCGGACATGGCCGAAGAGCGCGAAGATCGCGACGAGCCCGAGCAGGATGTTGAAGGCGACGATCACCGCCTGCGCGCCGATCGAGAACGCGAGCACCTGGCCGGACGTCGCCACGCCGGCCAGCGCGAACACGAGCAGGCTCTGCTGGGCGCCGACGCCGCCGGGCGTGAAGGGAAGCACCGTCGAGACGGAGTCGATGACGACCACGAGGAGCGCGTAGCGCAGCGCCGCCGGGATGCCGAACGCCGCGAGCAGTGAGTACGCCACGCCCACCCGCAGCACCCAGTCGACGAGCTGCGGGAGCGCCACCACTCGGGCGAACCGGCCCGGGGAGCGCAGGATGCGAAGGCCCTGGACCAGGTGGCGCCAGACCCTGCGCAGGTGGTGCGCGGCCCACTCGGCCATCAGGAAGACGCCCACTCCCAAGAGGCCGAGCCCGAGGGCGAGCAGGCGGGCGTGGCGGGCGTAGAACGAGAACTCGAACGCCCTCGCATCGGGCAGGTGGACGATCGGCGGCAGCCAGCCCATGCCGACGGTCGCGGCGACCAGCAGCACGACGACCACGGTCCCGAACACCGTCTCCGCCACGAGCGTCGAGACGATCGTCGCCACCGACGCATCGGCGAGCTGCCGCCGGACCGCGTAGATACGCACGATGTCGCCCCCGCGGAACGGCGCCACGGCATTCGCGCCGACGCCGGCCAGGTACGCCCACACGGTGGACCGCAGCTCGACCCTGCGCTCCGGGAACGCGGCGCGCAGGATGCCGCACCAGACACCGGAGCGCACGAGCAGGCTGAGGAGGTGCAGGAGGAGGGCGATCGCGAGGGGGAGGAGGCGCGTGTCTCCGAAGCGGTCTCCGTAGGCCGTCGCTGCGTGATGAAGCTGATCGAGATAGCCAGCCATCCACCCTCATTGTGGTGGAGGCGTATTGGCCGCGCATCGGGCTGGGCACGGGGACGAGTCTGCGGACAACTACGCAGCGTGAAAGCGATCATGCGGTTCGGCGGAGTACACGGTGATCGCTCGATGAGCAGGATGCCCATGACATTCAGGCCAGGCCCGGCGGCGGCGATGCACGAGCCCGATGACGCCGCCGTGATCGCCCGGTCAGTTCGAGACCCCGACCAGTTCGCCGCCATCTACGAGCGCTACTTCGGCGAGATCTACCGGTACGTCGCCGGACGGCTCGGCCCGGATGTCGCGGACGACCTCGCTGCCGAGACGTTCCTCGTCGCCTTTCGCAAGCGCGAGCGCGTCGACCCGGCGTTGGGGCGCGTCCGGCCCTGGCTGTACGGCATCGCGACCATCCTGGTCGGTCAGCACCGCAGGGCCGAGACGCGCAGGTACCGGGCGCTGTCGCGGGCGGGCCGGGGTGTGCCCGCCTCGGACGAGAGCCACGACGACCGGGTCGCCGCCGCCGTTGCGGCCGAGCGGCTCGGCCCGCGTCTCGCCACCGCTCTCGCAGAGCTCGGTCAGGGCGACCGCGACGTCGTGCTCCTCGTGGCGATCAGCGAGCTGAGCCATCAGGAGATCGCGGTCGCGCTCGAGATCCCCTACGGAACGGTGGGCTCGCGGCTCAACCGGGCCCGCAGGGAGCTGCGCGACGCGCTGGGCGAGATCGATCCCCACAACGAGCCCCGGGAGGCGCGCCATGGATGAGCTGTCGATGATCCGCCAACTGCTGGACGAGCCCGCGCCCTCTCCTCGCGTCGTCGAGGCGGGCAGGCAGCGCCTTCGCCGGGCGTCCACCAGATCCGCCGGACGGATCCGCCGCCCACAGCTCTGGAGCGCGCTGGCGCTCGGCGCGACGGGCCTGGCGGCCGTGGCCGTGCTCGCCGTGACCATGCTGGGCTCCGGAGGGGGCAGCTCGCCCGGCGCCGGACCGGCGGTCGTCATCGGCGGCTCGGCACGGAGCGTGCTCCTGGCCGCAGCCGTGCGGGCCGCGTCGGCTCCGACGAGCGGGAGGTACTGGCACGTGCGCTCGATGTCCCGGACGACGCCGCCGCGAACGTTCGGGCGCGACGAGGACCGCTACACGCTCGAGCAGCGTTCGGTCACCGAGAGCTGGACGACGCACGCGGGCCGAAGCTGGCTCGGCCGCCGCGCCTGGGTGTTCCCGAAGACGGCGCGCGACGTAGCCGCCTGGAGGCGAGATGGTGCGCCGAGTCGCTGGTGCATCGGCCGGACGGACACCGCGCCGCCGCGGCCCATCTGTCTGCGAACCGCGCCCGGCTCGGCATCGCTTACGCGCTTCGGCCAGGACACGTTCCAGATCGCCGAGGGCCATGACCTGACCTTCGCGCAGCTCCAGCGGCTGCCGACAAGGGCCGGCGCGCTCACGGCCTGGCTGGTTCGCATCGCCCGGCGCGACCTCGACCCGTCGGCCGGCACCGCCGTGGTGAACCTGAACGTCGAGAACGAGCTCTCCAACCTGCTCGTCGACTTCCCGGTGCCGCCCGGTGTTCGAGCGGCCGCCTTCCGCGCGCTCGCCGGCATGCCGGACGTGAAGAGCATCGGCCCCGTCCAGGACGAGCTGGGCCGCCCGGGCGTGGGCATCGAGATCCGGTCCCGGCACGCCGTTTTCGTGTTCGGCGGCGTCACGGTGGGGGCTCGAAGCGGCAGGCTCAGCCGCACCCTGATCATCGACCCCAGGACGTCGCGCGTCCTGGCCGACCAGATGAGGCTCGGCCGCAGCGTCGAGCCGGCCATCGACACGCTGATCCTGAACGCCGGCTGGACCGACCGGCGGCCACACAGGCCAGAGTTCCCCGGCGCGGCGCGGCGAGCCGGAGGCACGTCCGCCGCGTAGCGGCCCTCCCCCAGCGGAGCTCGCCTGTCGCCGTGAAGGCACGAGGCGAATCGGCTCATGGACCGCTCCGATGCGGTGGCCTGGGATAGCCTGCGCACCATGCGGACGATCAGCGTGGGCCTCTTCATCTCGCTCGACGGCGTGGTCGAGGAGCCCGGCGAGTGGCACCTGCCCTACTTCAACGACGAGCTGGGCGCCGCCGTGGGCGCGAGCATGGGTGCGGCCGACACCATGCTCTTCGGCCGAAAGACCTACGACAGCTTCGCCGGGGCCTGGCCCGAGCGCGAGGCTGCCGGGGAGGAGGACGCCGGGTTCGCGAAGGCGCTCGGCGACATGAGGAAGATCGTCGTCTCGAACCAGCGGCTCGAGCTCACCTGGCGAAACTCCGAGCAGCTCGAGGGCGATCTCATCGAGTTCGTGACGGCGCTGAAGCACGAGCCGGGTGGGACGATCGGCATGAGCGGGTCGATCTCGGTCGTCCGCCAGCTGCTCGCGGCCGGCCTCCTGGATGAGCTCCACCTGTTCGTCCACCCGATCGCGGTGCGGCGGGGCATGCGGCTCTTCGACGAGGGCGAGCCGCAAATTCCGCTTCGGCTGATGTCGTCGCAGACCTTCGCTACCGGCGTGCTCTACGTCGTCTATGCGCCGGCCGAGACGGCGCAGGAGGGTGCCTGATGCACGTTTTCGATCTCGGCGACATGGAGTTCAGCCCCACCGCCTGGCTCTTCGAGGGGCAGCCGCGGGCCGGCGTCGGCATCTCGGTCTTCGTCGTTCGGACGCCGCCCGGGAAGGCCGTGGACATCCACGTGCATCCGTACTCCGAGACGTTCGTCCTGCTCGAGGGGAGCGGCCGCTGGACGGCCGGCGACGCCGTCGTCGAGCTCGGGCCGGACCAGATGCTCGTCGTCCCTCCCGAGACGCCGCACGGGTTCCGCAACACGGGCGAGGGATCGCTGCTGGTCGTCTCGGTGCACGAGTCCGGCACCCTGGAGCAGACCTTCCTCGGGCGCGAGCCCGCCTAGGCTCAGCCGCTGCTCGGAAGCGTGGGCTGGTCGGTCGGGTAGACGCCGACGGCGAAGCCGTACATCGTGTCGCCCGACCGCGGCAGCCGGTCGAACTCGGCGACCAGCTCGGCCATCCGCTCCCAGAACTCCGAGGCCTGCTCCTCGGTGATGCGGGCGTGGCGGATGAACCCCCACAGCTTGCCGTTCCGGAAGGCATCCGCCGACTCCCGGGCGGCGACCTCGAAGTCGTTGAAGTCCCGTGGCATCTCCTCGCCGCCCGCGTCGCGCTCGACCGACACGTAGAACATCCGCGCCGTGCGGCCGTAGAAGCGCTCCTCGATCGCCCGCACCCGCCGCGTCCGTACCACCTGGAGGAGCCCGGCTTCGGCGAGCACCTTGACGTGGTGGGCGACCGTGCTCTTCGGGCGCTTCACGGCGAGCGCGAGCTCGGTGACCGTCGCCGCCCGCTCGTGAAGCAGGCCCAGGATCGTCGTGCGCAGGGGATGGCTGAGCGCCTTCACCTGGGACGGCCGGGTGAGGGCGATGCGGTCGGCGAGCTCGTAGTCCGGGGGTTGGGAGTTGCCGGCCACGGGTAAACAGACTACCATCTCGGTATGTTCCAAATAGATGGATCATTTGCGGCAAGGAGGTCACATGGCCACAGTCGTCCTGTATCACCACGTTCAGGGGCTCACCGACGGCGTCCAGGCGTTCGCCGAGGAGCTGCGCCGGGCGGGGCACACCGTGCACACGCCGGACATGTTCGGCGGGCGCCGGTTCGACACCATCGAGGAGGGCATGGCGTTCGCGCGCGAGACCGGCTTCGGTGAGCTGGCCGCGAAGGGCCTCGCGGCTGCCGATGAGGTCGGAGACGGCGCCGTCTACGCCGGCTTCTCGTTCGGCGTCATGCCGGCGCAGGAGCTCGCCCAGACCCGCGCCGGCGCCCGCGGAGCCGTCCTGATGTCAGGCTGCCTGCCGGTCTCGGAGTTCGGGGACGCCTGGCCCGAGGGGGTTCCCGTGCAGGTGCACGGCAAGGAGGCCGACCCGTTCTTCGAGGAAGACCTCGAGGCCGCCAGGGAGCTCGCCGGCTCGACCGACCAGGCAGAGCTCTTCCTCTACCCTGGAGAGGAGCACCTCTTCGCGGACTCCTCGCTCCCGGGGTTCGACGCCGCGGCCGCGGATCTGCTCGTCGAGCGGGTGGTGGCCTTTCTCGACACGGTCGACCGCACATGACCTACACGATCAGGGCGCTGGACGAGACGACGTGGGACGCGTTCGCCGCACTGGTCGAGGCGAACAACGGCGTCTTCGGCGGGTGCTGGTGCATCGGCTTTCATCCCGAGGGCGGCGACCGGGAGGCGACCGCCGAGCTGAACCGGCAGCGCAAGCTCGAGCGGGTCAGGGCGGGAACGACACATTCGGCGCTCGTCTTCGACGGCGAGGACTGTCTCGGCTGGTGCCAGTTCGGCGCCCCCGGCGAGGTGCCGCGAATCAAGAGCCGGGCGGCCTACGAGAAGGGCGCCTCCGCCCCGCCGGACTGGCGGATCGCGTGCAACTTCGTGGGCAAGGGCCACCGGCGGAAGGGCGTGGCGAGCGCCGGGCTGGCCGGCGCGCTCGACCTGATCGCCGGCCTGGGCGGCGGCACGGTCGAGGGATACCCGGAGGGCGCCGACTCGGTGCCCGCCGGGTTTCTCTTCAACGGGGCGCTCTCGACCTACGAGCGGCTGGGATTCAGGCGCGACCGCAAGATCGGAAAGCACCGCTGGGTCGTGACGAAGGTGGTCGAACCGAGCCGCTAGATGGGTAGGGTGGGCGGATGCCGTCCACCGCCGCGCTCCCCGAGATCGCCGCGATCCGCTACGTCGCGGCGCTCCGCGAGGGCGGGTCGATGCCCGGGCTGGTCGAGGCCGACGACGACGGCCTCTACGTCCTGAAGTTCCGCGGCGCGGGCCAGGGGCCGCTCGCCCTCGTCGCCGAGGTGATCGCCTGCGAGCTGGCGCGCGCCCTCGGCCTGCGGGTGCCGCAGCTCGCGCTGGTCGATGTCGACCCCGTCCTCGGGCGTGCGGAGCCCGACCCGGAGATCCAGGAGCTGATCCTCGCAAGCGGCGGGCTGAACGTCGGGGTCGACTTCCTGCCGGGCGCGCTGGCCTACACGCCCAGCGGCGCCGTGCAGCCCCGTGCCGAGCCGGCCGCGGACATCGTCTGGCTCGACGCGCTCCTCACCAACGTCGACCGCACGGCCGCCAACCCGAACATGCTCGTCTGGCACGAGCAGGTGTGGCTGATCGACCACGGTGCGGCGCTCTACCTGCAGCACGCCGGCCTGAAGCCGGCCGAGCAGGCGACGCGCACGTTCCCCCAGATCGCGGACCACGTCCTGCTGCCGCGGGCGGGCTCGATCCTCGACGCGGACGAGCGCCTCGCCTGCCGCATCGAGCGGGCGCTGCTCGAGCAGGTCGTCGCGCTCGTGCCGGACGGCTGGTTCGTCGGGGATGCGGCCGAGGTCTACGTCGAGTACCTCGAGCGGCGCCTGCAGGCGCCCAGGGCGTTCGCCCAGGAGGCGGAGCGTGTCCGGATCGCGTAGCCAGTTTCTCTACGCGATCCTGCGCGTCGTTCCGCGGATCGAGCGGGGCGAGTGCATGAACGCCGGCGTGGTCGTCTACTGCCAGGCGCGCGGGTTTCTCGCCGTGCGCACCTTCCTGGACGACAGCCGTCTGGCGGCGCTCGCGAGCGACGTCTCGCCCGACGCGGTTCGCGCGCACCTCGACGCGCTCGTCCGCATCGCCGCCGGGGCGCCGGACGCCGGCCCGGTGGCCGCGCTCCCACGGGCCCAGCGATTCGGCTGGCTCGTCTCGCCGTCGAGCACCATCGTGCAGCCGTCCGAGGTGCACTCCGGGCTCTGCGCGGATCCGGCGCAGACGCTCGACGAGCTCTTCTCACGGCTCGTCGAATGACGGCTCTCCCGGGAGCTCTTCTCACCGTCCCGATCGTCGGCGCGCCGCTGGCGGGCGGCCCGACGTCCCCGGCGCTGGCCGCCGCGGTGTCCGAGGCCGGCGGGCTCGGATTCCTCGCCGCCGGCTACAAGACCGCGGACTCCGTCGCCGCTGACATCGACACCCTGCGCGGGATGACCGCCCGGCCGTTCGGCGTGAACCTCTTCTTCCCGGCGCGCGAGCCGGTGGACGCCGGCCACCTCGCCGCGTACGTCGAGCGCATGGCGGCGGAGGCCGCGCGATACAGCGTTGCGGTGGGCGAGCCCCGCTGGTCGGACGACGGGTGGGAGGCCAAGCTCGACCTCGTCCGGCGGGAGCGCCCGGACGTCGTCTCGTTCACGTTCGGCTGCCCCAGCCGTGACGTCGTCGAAGAGCTGCGGGCGGCGGGGAGCGGCGTCTGGTGCACGGTGACGTCACCGTCGGAGGCGGAGCAGGCCGCCGCGGCGGGCGTCGACGCGCTCGTCGTGCAGGGCGGCGAGGCCGGGGGCCACCAGGGCTCGTTTCGCGACGGCTCCGACGATCCGTTCCCGCTGCTCGTGCTGCTCCAGCTTGTTCGCCGGGCGACGAACCTTCCCCTGGTTGCGGCGGGCGGCATCGCGACCGCCGAGGCGATCGCCGGCGTGCTCGCGGCCGGCGCGTCGGCGGCGCAGCTCGGGACAGCGCTCCTTATGACCCCGGAGGCGGGCACGCCGGACGTGCACCGGCAGGCCCTGCGCGAGGGCCGCCCGACCAGGCTGACCCGCGCCTTCACCGGGCGCCGTGCGCGGGGCCTCGTGAACCGCTTCATGACGGAGCACGACCGCGAGGCTCCGGCCGCGTACCCCGAGATCCACCACCTCACGGCCCCGATCCGCGCCGCCGCGCGGGCGGCGGGCGACGGCGAGGCCGTGAACCTCTGGGCGGGGCAGAGCCACCGGCTGGCGGAGGAACGGCCCGCGGCCGACGTCGTCGGCGCCCTGGCCCTCGGGCTCGAGCGGAGCCGCTAGCCCAGGACCTCGCGCAACCTGACGGCGAACGCCTCGGGCCGGCCGGCATAGCCGAACTCGCCGCCGAGGAACCCGCCGTGGTGGCTCGGGAACACCGTCGCCTCCTGTCCGAGCAGCTCGGCCGTGGCGACGGCCGTGCGGCCGGTGAACGTGCCGGCCGACTCCTCGCCCATCGCGATCACGATCCGCGTCGGCGCCGATCCTAGGGCTTCGGCGTCGGGGCGGTAGCTCGTGATCGCCGCCGAGCGATCGGAGAGCAGCGGATCGTCACGGGCGCCGTCGTCCTCGGCGGACATCCCGAGCATGGCCGGGTCGGCCGGCGGCTGGGCGAAGTACTCGTCGGTGAACTCGCCGCGCCACATGGTCATCGCGATGAACGCGGCCATGCCGCGGCCGCTCCCGCCGGCCAGGTAGGCGTCGCGGTATCCGGTGCGCGCGCGCTCGGCGGCCTCGGCGTCGGGGAGGACCGGGATGATGGGCGGCTCGTGGGCGACGAGGGTCGTCACGTCATGCGGATGGGCCGCGACCAGCGCGAGCGCCGTCACGGCGCCTCCGCTGCTCGCGAAGAGCTCGACCGGGCCGGGCCCGAGGGCCTCGATGACGGCGTGGACGTCCTCGGCCTGGACGGCGGGGTCGTTGTCGGTGCGCCCGTCGGTGCGGATGCTCCGGCCGAGGCCGCGCGGGTCGTAGGTGACGACGGTGCGCTCGGGGAGGAGCGACGCCAGGGTCGCGAAGCCGCCGGCGGTCATGGGCTGGCCGATCATCAGAAGAGGGGGGCGCCCGTCGGCCGTGGGGAGCGGGCCGCGAACGTCGTAGACGATTGCGGCCCCGCGCGTCTCGAGTGTGTGCGTCGCTGTCATG
Organism: Gaiellales bacterium; assembly: GCA_036258075.1. Classification (GTDB taxonomy): domain Bacteria; phylum Actinomycetota; class Thermoleophilia; order Gaiellales; family JAICJC01; genus JAICJC01. Next base: position 151 of record DATAEI010000172.1, on the reverse strand, counting down.
CACTGTTGACGGCGCGGGGCCGGCGATCTCATCGGTCAGGGCGACGGCGCCTCACCCACCGTTCACGCCCTGCCGCAGCTGGAGCCGGTTCCCGTCGGGATCCTGGAACGGTGCGACCGAGCCCCACGGGAACTCGAGCACACCGAGGTCG
>DATAEI010000171.1:0-3950 GCA_036258075.1 Gaiellales bacterium | reverse complement strand
GCGATCCGCGAAGGCATCGCCCGCCTCGGCGCCGTGCTCGAGTCCGAGCGCGCGCCCGCGGCCGCGCTCTCCGACTGACGCTCCCGCCCAGGGCGTGTGCCGGGCGCCGGGACGCGCCGCAGCCTCCTCTCCGTATCTCCTGCACACGAAGGAGGTCGAGCATGAGGATCCGGGCAGCACTCATCGCCGCGGTGGCGACACTCGCCGGGGGAGGCACGGCGTACGCTGACGGGGCTCCGGTCGCCGGCATCACCTACGGCGGCCAGGGCGTTCAATGGGGCTCGCTCCGCTTCGTGGCGCTCCCGGCGCGTGACGGCACGGCGGTCGCCCAGATCGACACGTCGAGCGGCACGGTGAACAGCTTCCTGTCGCTCAAGGGGGCCTGGGGGATCCCCCAGGTGGCGTTCGACGGCACCACGGCCGGCGTCAGCGCGGGCGGCCAAGCGCTCGTCCTGGCTCAGACCACACCGGTGCTGATCGCAAAGCGCACCCGCTTTGCGATCGTGAACCCGGTCAAGATGCGCCGCATCGGCATCGTCACGCTGCACGGCGCCTTCTACTTCGACGCCATCTCGCCGGACGGCGGGGCGATGTACCTGATCCAGCTCACCTCGCCGTGGAACACCTTGCACTACAAGGTGCGCGCCTACGACCTGCGCCACGGCCGGCTCCTACCCGGGGCCGTCGTCGACAAGACCGAGCCCGACGAGCGCATGGCGGGCTTCCCGGTGTCGCGTGCGTCGAGCGCCGACGGCGAGTGGGCCTACACGCTCTACCAGAAGCCGACCGGCCGCTACTTCGTCCACGCGCTCGACACGCGGGCCGGGATCGCGCGCTGCATCGACCTCCCGCCGCTCACGTCCCACGACATGCCGGTGCTCTCCGTCGACGCCGGCCGGATCGACGTCGTCGCGCAGGGTCAGGTGCTCGCCGCGGTCAACCGGACCACGTTCGCCGTCACCCGCTCGCCGGCGCCTGTGGCGAGGAACGCGGCGGCGCCGAAGCGCCAGGCGCCCGCACGGCACTCCTCGAGCGGCCCGCCGCTCTGGGCGGCGGTCCCGGCAGGGCTCGTCCTGGCCGGCCTCGCGGCCTTCGCCGTCAGACGGCGGCGGCCAGCTCGCGCGAGATCAGGCGGGGCTGCGGCGGGGGCACCATCTGGCCCTTGAGCATCGGCCGGAAGGTGGGGCAGGGGTCAGAAAGGCGCAATGCACACAGATTCGCCTTGCGAAAATAGCAGTCGTCGCAGGTCACGCAGCGCGCCTTGGATGCCACAGTCGATTTCCCCCTGTTTGACGGTTTCCGGAGCGGCGCAGTCTATGCAGACCGCGGGACCGAATCCACCGTTGCCCACACTGAATTCCCGCTAAATCGGGGAACTTCGCTCGCGGTCGATCGAGGCTCAGGCGGGGGGTAGGCGGCGCACCACGGCGAGCGCCTGCTGGAACGTCCTGACTCCGATCACCCGCAGCCGGCCGTGGGCGGCCTTGCGTGCCGCGGCGACGTTGTCAACGGGGACAATGAACGTGTCGACCCCTGCCTCGACGGCTCCGAGCGCCTTCTGCTTGGCGCCGCCGATCGTCTCGACGTCGCCCGCCAGGTCGAGCTCGCCGGTGGCGGCGATGCGGTGGCCGCGGAGCAGGGTACGGCCGCTCAGGCTGTCGTAGATCTCGAGCGCGAACGCCAGGCCGGCCGATGGGCCGCCGATGCCCGTGATCGTGTAGCGGACCGGGATCGGGATGCGTTCGATCCGCACGGCGTCGCCGATCGTGACACCGATGATGGCGCGGTGCTTGCCGTCGGTCGAGGCCACCGTGCGGATGGTCTTCGAGCCGGCGTCGCGGAAGGTGTACCGAGCGGTGTCGCCGGGCGCGAGCTTCGCCGCGAGCCGGATCAGGTCGCCCTCGCTTCGCACCGGGTGGCCGTCGAAGCCGGTGATGACGTCGCCGGGCTGCACGCCCGCCTTGGCCGCCGGCAGCCCGCTCGCCACGCCGTAGATGAGCGCGCCCAGCCGGGCCAGCTTGACCGGCTTTCCGAGCGCCTGCTCGGCGACGACCTCGGCGGTGCGCTGCGAGTCGGCCATGGCCTGGAAGTCGTGGTGGACGCGCTGGCTCTCGCTGGTGCCCGGCGCACGCAGGTCGCGCACCGGCACCAGGTCGGCGCCGTCCTGGAGGTGGCGGCCCCAGAACTCCTCGAGCTTGTTGGCCTCGAGCTCGTGGACGTCGACGAAGTAGAAGCCGCTGCGGCCGCGGGGCTTCTCGCCGCCCGGGATATGCAGGTAGTCGACCGCCGGGTGGGCCTCGTCGGGCCAGAAGACGTAGTAGCCGGATGGGGTCGTGACCGCCCAGGCGAAGCCCGCCAGGAGCAGGATCATCACCGCGGCGATCGCCGCCGGCCAGCGGCGGCGAAGCAGGCTCACCCCGCCACCGCCAGGGCGCCGACGAGCGACCCGACGGCGATCGCGAGGACACCGAGCGCCGACAGCACTCCGAGCCGGCCGTACGCCAGGTGGCCGCGGCCGTAGCCCGAGAGCGCGAACGCGACGAGCCCGCCGCCGATCAGCCCGCCGACGTGGCCGCCGATGGAGATGCCCGGAATGCCGAAGGTGATCAGCAGGTTGATGACGATGAGCCCACCGATCGACCCACCGAGGAGCGCCATGCCGCGCTGGCGCTCGAAGACGAAGAGCGCGCCCATGAGCCCGAAGATCGCCCCCGACGCTCCGACCGTGTGCGCGTGTGGGGTCACGACCAGCGCCCCGAAGCTGCCGGCCAGGGCCGACACGAGGTAGACGGCGAGGAACCGCGCCGACCCGACGTAGCGCTCGAAGACGCCGCCGATCAGGTAGAGCGCGTACATGTTGAGCGCCAGGTGGAGGAGGCCGTAGTGGACGAACGCGGCCGTGATGAGGCGGTAGTCCTCGCCGTGTGCGACGGCCGGGCCGTAGAGTGCGAGCTCGTTCCCGAGCGGCTTCAGTGCCCCGTTGCCGAAGCCCATGCCGCCCGCAGTCGCGTTCGTGAGCGGCAGCATCGCCACGTTGATCGCGATGAGGAGGTACGTCACGTACGGGTCGCGGGCCATGAGGAAGCCGGGTCGCCGCATCAGGGTGCGCCCGCCGCACTGGGGGCAGCGCACGCCGACCGGCGTCGAGACCATGCACTCGGGGCAGATCGGCCGCCCGCAGTTCTGGCAGTGCACGGCGGTCTCACGGTCGTGGTGGCGGTAGCAGGTCTCCACGTCCGAATGCTAGGCGCGGGCCGTGTGGCGGCAGTGTGACTACCAGACGCCGCGCAGGGCGCCGCCGTCGACCGGCAGCACGGCGCCCGAGATGTAGCCGGCCCGCTCCGAGCACAGGAAGGCGACGGCGGCTGCGATCTCGGCGGGCCGGCCCATCCGCCCGACGGGGATGCTCGCGATGTCCTCGGCCTCGGCGGCGGCCGGGTCGGGCCGTGCCTCCCACAGCTCCCGCATCCGTCCGGTCGCGACCTTGCCGGGCGCGATCGTGTTGACGGTGATGCCGTCGCGCCCGACCTCGTGCGCGAGCGCCTTCGCCCAGCCGACGACCCCGGGCCTGATCGCGTTCGAGAGCATGAGGTTCGGGATCGGCTCGCGCACCGACCACGAGGTGATGTTGACGACCCGCCCGCGGCCGCTCGCCCGCAGGTGTGGGAGCGCGAGCCGGGTGAGCCGCACGACCGACCGCAGCGACAGCTCGAAGGCGTCGGCCCAGGCGTCGTCGGCGATCGACTCGAATGTGCCGGGCGGGGGCCCGCCGGCGTTGTTGACCACGATGTCGAGCCGGCCGCGAGCCGCGACGGTCTCGTCGACCAGCCGCTGGAGCAGCGCCGGGTCGCGGACGTCGCCGGCGATCCCGATCGCGTCGGGGATGCGTTACTGAAATATTGGCGGCTCCTCTTTCACGCCCGGGTCCACCGGGCGCTCCATGAAAAATG
>DATAEI010000170.1:0-12957 GCA_036258075.1 Gaiellales bacterium | reverse complement strand
ACCAATCAGGACTACGAAAGAGAGCTCGACCGCCGCCGCGGTGCTTCGGACCGACTCAAGACCGTCGAGGCTGAGCGCGTCAGCTACCTCAGGGACGTCGACCGTGCGATCGACGAGCGGTATCCGAGCCCTATGTCGCTGCCGGACCGTGCGTATGGCAACGGCGACAGTCCGTCGCAACGATCTCAGCGGCAGCGCGGGTCAAGGACAGCTTCACAGTCTTGAAGGATGATCCACGGCTCGTATCAAATAGTACATTTACGACGGTGTCCGACGAGCTCACCTGACGCTCCGTCGAGCCGCCTGCGGGCAGCTCGACGGGGCTCGGTCCAGGTGACGCCGGTCGTCACGGTGAGCCGATTCTCCGCTCCGCGATGACCCGTTGGCCGGCGCTGGGCCCCGCAGCGTGACGCAGCCGGAGGCCGCGGCGCTCAACGGCCAGGCGTGAATTTCCCCCCATTGGGTGTGGCCGTATGCCCGCCCGCCCCTTCAATGAGATGTGCGGCACCACCCCCTCGTTGAAGGAGCTCCACACATGAGATTCCGACTCACGCGGTCCGCATACCTGCTGGCTCTGCTCGCGGCGTTCGTCGTGGCATCCGGCGCGGGCCACAAGCTCGGTACGCCTTAGCGGCACGCTTCCTGGGCTCGTCCGGCATCGACCGGACGAGCCCGGATTGCTGCAGGTTGCGGCCGGTATTGCCGATCTAGGGAGCATGCCGGCCCCCGTTCTCACACCACGCCACAGCAATCGCCGTTGAACCGTCCCTTCCGCACCTACGTCTACTCGGTGTCGGCCATGTTCTGGGCCGGCCTCGTGGTCGCGTACGCCTCGGGCGCATGGCACGGGGTACACGAGCCGATCCGGCTTGCGCCGCTCTTCGGCGTCGCCCTTGCCGTCGAGGCCATCGGCGTGCGGAAGCAGGAGAATACGATCGGCTTCTCCGCCGTCGCCCATCTCGCGACCGTCGTGCTCTTCGGTCCGCTCGCGGGGGCGGCGGTCGCTGCGCTGGCTGTGGTCATGGTCGACGGCCTGCGCCCGGGCCCGCGAATCTACATCCTGATGAACTCGGCGATGTTCGGGACCGCCGCCGGGGTCGCCGGGATCATGTTCCAGCTCTCCGGCGGATCGGTGGGCCGGGTCGACCCGTCGGAGGCATTCCCCCTTGTCGTTCTCGTCCTGACGCGTCTTCTCGTGAACGAGGTGCTGTTCTCCGGCGCCCTCTCCATGATGAATGCGTCGTTCCCGCAGATGCTGCGCGACAACCTGCGCGACTCGTTCGGCCAGAGTGTGGGCGAGGGCTGCCTCGGCGTGGTGCTGGCGTTCGGGTACACGGGCGACCGCTGGGTGATCCTGCCGTTCCTCGTGCCGCTTCTCGCCGCGCTGTACCAGGCGCAGGCCAGCTACGAGCGATTGAAGAACGAGACCGCGGCGGCGTTGAACGCGTTTGCGGCTGTCATCGACGAGCGTGACCTGAACACGAAACAGCACTCCGAGCGAGTCGCCGACTACGTGGCGCGGTTCACGGGCGCGCTGGGGCTGCCCGACCGTGAGGCAAAGCGGCTCGTCGCCGCGGCCCGGTTCCATGACCTCGGCAAGGTGGCGGTCGACGTCGCCACGCTCTCGAAGGAAGGGCGGCTCGACGAGCGGGAGCTCCGCGCCATCCGCAGTCACCCCCGCCTCTCCGCCCGGATGCTCGAGCCGTTCCACTTCGCCGACGAGATGGCGCTCTACTCCGAGCTTCACCATGAGCGGTATGACGGCCAGGGGTACTACGCCGTCGCGCAGCCGGACATCCCCGTCGAGGCTCATGTGCTGATCGTCGCCGACTCATACGACGCCATGATCTCGAAGCGTGCATACCGGCCGGCGCTCACCGAGCGGGAGGCCGTACAGGAGCTGCGCGACAAGGCGGGTAGCCAGTTCCATCCCGTCGTCGCACGCGCCTTCGCCGCGATGGTCGAGGGCACCGATCTCGACGCCGCGGTGGGCCACCAGGAGCTGGCCGCACTGCGGGCCGAGTTCTCGCGCATACCGACCATCCGCTGGCCCGCGATGATCCGTGCGCTGGCACCGGGACATCTGACCGTGACGCTGGTAGCCGCGACGGCCCTCGTCGCAGCCGGCCTCCCCGGCGTGCCGGGGCTGGTGGGCGCCGGCCTGGGCGTGGCGGCGGTCTTGATGGCCGGCGCGCGCCTGATCCGCAGCTTCCGAGCGCGACGGCGGACGGCCACGGCGATCGCGGTCATCGAATCCGGCGGCACGGCGACGGACGCCCTGCGCGCGGCCGGTGTCGAAGCAGGCGGCGCGTGGCTGGCGTTTCATCCCGAGGCATTCGCGTACGCCGTCGCGCCGGAGCGTGGTGTCCGGATGAGCGCCGAGACGACGGCCGAGATCTCTCGCCGGGCAATGCGGCCGGGCGAACGCGGGCTGCGCGGCGTGCTCTCGAGCGGCGCGCGGCTCGAGATCACCCCGCCCCTCGATACGGAGGCGCTGCGCCTCGCGGTCATCAGCGAGCGCGAGCTTTCCGACTTCGAGGTGGAGCTCCTGGCGGTGGTGGCCGAGCGGTGCCGCAGCAGGCTGGGGGCATCGCCACCGGCCGGCCTCCGAGAAGCGGCGCCCGGCGGGGCACGTCGCGTCGAGGATCGGCGTCCCGCGGCGCTGGTCGTCGATCTGCGCGCATTCGAGGATGTCCGGCTCGCCGCCGGCCAGCTCTCCGCCGAACGGGTCACCGCAGATGCATGCGCGCGCGTCCAGGCGCAGCTCCAGGAAGGCGATGAGCTCCTTCGGCTGGGCGAGGACAGCTTCGGCGTCATCCTGCATGTCCGCGACGAACGGGAGCTGCACGCGGTTGGGCGCCGGATCGGCGAGATCCTTGCCGACGTGCCCGTCCCACGGCGCGCATCGCCGATCAGGGCTGCCGTCCGCTACCCGAGCGTCGCCGAGCTCGCTGCCGACCCAGCCGCGGTGCCGATGCTCGACCGGTTCGGTGTGTCCTCGGCGGCGAGGTCGGCGGCATGATCGTCGGGCTGGCACTCCTGACAGGGCTGCTCATCGCCGCTGCCCTGGGCGCGAACCTCACGCGGCTGGCCGATCTCCGCTTCCGCGGGTCGGTGCTCGTCTTCGGGGCGCTCGCGATCCAGGCGGGCATCTTCACGCCGCTCGGTGATCATCTCCCGGGCGACCTGGATCGGACGCTCCACGTCGTGAGCTATCTCATGATCCTCGGGTTCTTCGCCCTCAACGCACGTGTGCCGGGGTTTTGGCTCGTGGGCTTCGGGCTCGTCTCGAACGTCTGCGTGATCTTCACGAACGGCGGGCGGATGCCGGTCTCGACGGAGGCCTGGCAGGCGTCGGGCGGCGACGTCTCCGTGTTCACACCGAGCGGGTACTCCGACAACAACGTGCTCGCTGGGCCACACACCCACCTCTGGTGGCTGAGCGACATCTTTGCCGTCCCGCCGCAGATCCCGCTCGCCACCGTGGTCTCCATCGGGGATCTCCTCATCGTGACCGGGATGGTCGCGTTCGTCTATCGGGCGTGCACGCCGCGCGTCGACGCCCCGTCCGGACACGTCTTCGAACCTCTCCGGTCGTCCGCGTTCCGCCGGGTGATCGCCGGCCGTCTGGTCTCCACCCTCGGCGACTGGCTGACCCAGGCGGCTGTGGTCACCTGGATCTACAGCTCGACCCGATCGACGGCGATGGTGAGCGCGTTCCTCGTCCTGCGCATGTTTGGATACGTGGTCGGGGGGGTCGCGTCCGCTCCGATCCTCGACCGCATGCCGGGGTTCCGCACGCTCTCGATCGTGGAGACGGTTCGAGGGCTCTCGGCGATCGCCATGATCCCGTTCGCATCGGCCGGGCAGCTGTGGCCGGTGATCGGGCTCTGCACCGTCTCGTCGCTTCTGGCATCCGCGACCAGCCCGACCGCGCAGGACCTGATCCCCGATGTGCTGGAGAGCGGCCAGCTTCAAGCCGGTAACGCGATCCATCAGATGTCGCGGTCGCTCACCTCGGTCGTCGGCGCCGCGGTGGGCGGATTCGTCGTCGCCGCGGCCTCGATCCAGACCGCGCTCGTGATCGACCTCGCGACATTCCTTGCGGCCGCGCTCATCTACCGCAGGTTCGCGCAGCGGGGAAGCGCCCTGGCCGCGCCGCGCGCCCCGGCAGCGGAGCGGGCCACCCGGCGCGATCTCGCCCGTGCGATGCTGACCAACCGGGTCGTGCTCAGCCTCGCCGTGTCCTTCACTCTGGCGACCGCGGCGATCGGCATCATGAACTCGGCATCGTCGAAGGCGTTCGACGACCAGCTTGGCAGTGCGCACGCATACGGCTACATCGTGGCGGTGGTCAGCATCGGATATGTCGCGAGTGAGCTCCTGACGGGCTACATGCGCCGGCAGAGCGTCGCCCGCCGCTCGGTGGGTCTGTCGTTCGTGGCGACGGGCGGCGCCATGTATCTCCTGTCGCACGCCACGACAGCCCCGATCGCCTATCTCGCGCTCTTCCTGTTCGGGGCGAGCGACGGGATCACCGAGGTCGTCCGGGACAGCCTGATCCAGGTCACGACCCCGCGCAACGTCCGAAGCGGCGTCTTCGCGATGACGAACTCCATCCAGACCGGCGGGATGATCGTGGGGCTGGCACTCGCACCCGTCGCGACGGCCATGTTCACCACAGGCACGGTGCTTCGCATCGTGGCCGTCGGCTGCGTCGTGAGTGGCATCGTGGCCGGAATCGGGCTCATCGGCGCCCCGCGCGGGGAGGGCGAGCTCGTGGCGTCCCGGCCGGCCCAGGCGCCGGAGGCCGCAGACCTCGGGATGGCTTCGGTATGACGAGGGTGGAACCGCACATCCGCGTGAATCACCTCCTCCGGAGGTCCAGAGTGACGCTGGGCGTGGTCACGCTGCTCATGGCCGCGGTTGCGACGACGCAGGCCTCGACGCCGCAGTGGGCAGCGTACGGGCTTGGCTCGCTCTACCTCGTGCCGGTCATCCTGTCTGCGATCAGCGCGGGCCCGTACGCGGCGGTGGCCGCCGGGCTCGTCGCGACCGCGGTCTCGAGCGTTCTCGTCGCCGGTGAAGCATCGCTCGACCCCCGTGTTGCGCTCCTGAGCGGCCTCTTCCGGGGCGTTGCCTACCTTGGCGTTGGGACGCTCGTTGCGACGTACGCACGCTCGCTCAAGCGCCTGGCATTCCAGGACATCCTGACCGGGCTTCCGAACCGCCGGGCGTTCTTCGAGCACCTGTCGGCGCGGCTCTCCCGGGACCACGGCGTCACGGTCGTGGCGTGCGACGTCGACGGCCTGAAGGCGATCAACGACCGCCAGGGCCACGCCGCAGGCGACGCCGCCATCCGAGCGGTCGGTGAGCGTCTCGTCGCCGCGCTCGGTCCCGGTGCCTTCGTTGCACGGGTCGGTGGAGACGAGTTCCTCGCCGTCCTGCAGACGGCGCCGCCGGCCGATCTGACGATCCCCGGCGCATCCCTCGGGCTGGCCGGGCGCCTCCCGGCGCCCGTCGATCCCGATCAGCTGGTCGCCAGGGCGGATGCAGATCTCTACCGGGCCAAGCAGCGACAGCATGCTCCGAGCGCTGCGGACCGCGCGGCCGCATAGATCCGGGTCAGCGGCCCACGCCGGTGAGCAACTCCTCCACCCGCGGAAACACCCCATCCGCGAGCGCCCGCAGCTCGTCCTCCGTCAGGAGCTGCACCGGGTGCGCCACCAGCGCCACCGGGTAGTTCGGCATCCCCAGGAGGCGCGACTGCTCGAGCGCCTCGTCCAGGAACGGCTCCGTCCCCACCACCGCGGTGGGGATGCCGCGCGCCTCCAGCCGTGCCGCGTCGTGCACACTGCACGACACACAGGATCCTCAATCGGCGAGCCCTTCGACCACCAGGTCGCCGTGAATCGCCACGCGCTCGATCACCTCCGTCGAGGCCGGCCGCGAGAAGATCTCCTTCGAGATCCGGAACGTCTCCGAGCCGCGGCGGCGGAGATGCTCCTCGATGCGGTCCAGGAACTCGGCGCCGCGGTGCTTGGTGATGTCGAGCAGCACCACCCGGCGGCCGTCGAGGCTCTCCGGCCGCGGCGCGCGCTCGAGCGGCTCGGCCGCCCGCGGGTCGATCGGGCTCACGTAGTCCATCGCACCTCCCTGGTCACGGGCCGTGTCTGCATACCGTCGCACGGGCCCAGCACGGCCGAGTAGCGGCCCGCCTCGCCGCCGGCCACCACGATCAGGATCCGGGCCGGATCGGCCCACTTGTGGATCGGGCGGTCGTCGGGGCTCTCGCGCACGGCGGGCGTGGTCTCGCCCCGCTTCAGCTCGCCGGCCGGGCGCACGGCGGCGGCGAAGATCGCCTCGCGCACCCGCTCCTTCGCCCAGCCCGCGGCGGCGAACGTGGCCGCGTGCTCCGGGCCGATCACGAAGAGTGAGTCGTCGTCCATCGGCCACCAGCACGGGCTCCAGGTGACCGCAGCCGCCTGGGCGAGCACCCACGCCAGCTCGTCGGGCGTCGTCGACCGGTGATCGGAGATCGAGAGCGGCGCGTCGGCCGCGATCGCCGTGACCGCCGAGGCGCCGCGCTCCAGGCCGCGATCGACGTGGAGCGGCCCCCAGGGGCTTCGCTCCTCATCCTCGGCGATGCACAGGCCAACCTTGGCCGGGTTGCTGAGGGTCGAGCGGTCGAGCCGGCCGGGGCGGGCGTCGCCGGTCAGCATCAGCACGAGCCGCAGGGCGCGCCCGATCGTCATGTTCGCTCGGGTGCCCGGCCCGAGCGCGCCCATGCCGGAGTTGAGCCCGAGCCGCTCGCGGGCGGGGCCGTTCACAACCAGGACAACACCGCCCGGCTGGGTCGTCACCGCCAGGCCGTGCGGGTTGAGCGCGGAATCGAGCGCCGCCTCGACCGCGGCCTCGACCACGGGGAAATAGTCCGGCCTGCACCCGGCGAGGACGGCGCAGGCGGCCACCCGCTCCAGCGTCGCCGTGCCTCCACCGGGCGGCACGGCGCCCAGCGAGCGCCCGGGATCGCGGCCGCCGAGCATCCGCTCGACCCGCTCCGGCGTCGGCGGGACGACCGGGAGCCCGTCCGTCCATCCCCGCTCGAACATGTCCTCGGGCTCGTCCAGCCCGCCCTCGGCAGGGGGCTCGTGGAGACGAGAGCCGCAGCCGGGCTTCCGCGCCGGGCCGCGATCCGGGAGAGGGGTTCCGAGCAGCCGCTCGTAGCCGGCGCGATCCCAGCCCACCAGCGACTCCACAGCCGTCCCCGCGGCGTCGACGAGGACGGCGGTGGGCACGGCCTCGATCCCGAGCTGCTCGGAGACCGGGAACGGCGCCTCCTGAGCCAGCACCGGGAACCGGACCCCGCTTCGCCGCGCCATCCGCGCCGCCAGCTCGGGCGGCTCTTCGGCGATCAGCACCGGCCGCACGGGCCCGTCGGCGATCGCCGCGAGGTGGCGGAGCGCCAGGTGGGACGTCGGGCAGTCGGCGTGCGCGAACACGAGCAGGCGCGGGCCGTCCTGCACGAGCTCGGCGAGCGAGACGTGATCGCCGCCGACCAGCGGCAGCGTGAACTCCACCGTGCGGTCAGTCACCGGCGGCCGCCAGCGCGAGCAGCTGCGCCGGCGGCTCGCCGGCGAGCGGGCACGGCTCCCAGCGCTCGCCACGGTCGCGGCTCGCCCACAGCTCGCCGTTCCGAAGCCCGGCGAGCACGCGCCCGTCGAACGCGACCAGCGAGTAGGGCATCGCCGGGAACGGGTCGGGCAGGCCGCCGGCGAGCGGCTGCCACGCCTCGCCCGCCCGCCGGCGGTAGATGTGGGCCTGGGGATCGCCGTCGCGGTGCGCCTTGAACGGGCCTGTGCTCGCGGAGACGTACCAGCAGTCCGGGTCGTCGGGGTCGACCGCGACAGCCCAGGTGTAGTTGCGGTCGCGGCCGTCGTCGGCGGGGTGCCAGGTCGCGCCGCCGTCGTCGCTCCACGCCGCGCCGCCGCCGCCCGCCTCGTAGGCCCGCCCCAAGGCACGAGGATGCCAGGCGATGCAGTGGACGTCGCGCTGCGCGCCGGGCCGGTGATCCTGCCAGGTGTCGCCGCGGTCGGTCGACAGCATGAGCCCGCCGAGCTCGATCCCGGCCAGGACCACGCCGGCGTCGTGCGGGCTGGGAGCGACCCAGCGCACGTGCTACGTCCACGGGCGCGGCGGGAAGCTCCAGGTCGGACGCGACGGCAGCTCGAGCAATCCGTCCAGCGCCACCCAGGTCTCACCGCGGTCGTCGCTTCGAAAGAGCCGGCTCGGCTCGGTGCCGGCGTAGACGGCGCCGTCGGCCGGGCTCACCGCCAGCGAGAAGACGCCGGCCTCGGGCAGCTCGCAGTCGACCCAGGTGCCGCCGCCGTCGGTCGTCCGCCGCACCCCGCCCTCGTGGAGGCCCGCGTACACGGTGTCCGGGTCTGCCGGGTCGACAGCCAGGCAGGCGGCGCCGGGCTCGCGCAGGACGTGCTCGGAGGTCCAGTCGCCGCCCCGCTCGGTCAGGGCCGCGATCCCGTCGCCGGTGGCGGCAAAGAGGCGCGCCATGCCGGTCAGGGTAGCCCGTCTGCGCCTGGGAGGCGGACGTGCAGGTGGTCGTCGTGATGGACGAGCACCCGGACGATGCCGGCCGGGCCGTGCAGGCCGGTGTTGGGGCCGACGAAGACGATCTGAGCGCCGGCGCGCGCGAACCGGTCGACCAGGTCCTGCGCAAGCCGATGGTCGATCTGATCCACCCGGCGCGGTGCCCGCTCCCGGCGGTCGAGGCGCGGGTAGTAGACGTCGGCGTCGAGCCCGTTCTGGTGCGACACGTGCCCGAGGCCGCCGAACTCGGGCCCGAAGTCGCCGCCGTGCGGGCGCGACAGGTCGCCGATCCCGACCCGGGGCGCGTGCGGGTGGGCCGCCGCGTAGGCATCGATCACCGCGAGCAGCGTCCGCACCAGCCGGTCGGTGCCATACCGCCGCCACGACCGGCTCGGCGAGCGGCGAAGCACGGGATCCCAGGTGAAGAAGTGCACGCCCTCGCGCGGCAGCCGGACGCCGCGGACGAGCGTTCCGGCCCACGGCTCCCCGACCGCGCGCGAACGGCGCCAGACGATGGCCGCCTCGAGGCGCCGGCGGGCGGCGAGCTGCCGCGCCCGGCGGTCGCGCCCCCGGCCCGCGTCCGTCACCGCACCCGCCGGTGCCGGTCTCGAGACCGGGGGCGAGGGCGCGGCCGGCGTCGTCCCCGCGCGCGTCATCGCCCAGCCGGCCCCGGCGATCGCCGCGACGACAGCGAGGAAGCTCACGGCGCGTCTCACGGAGAAGCTACGGAGCGGGCTGCGACCGGCGTCCCGCGCCGGCTCCGGCGAGCGCGCGCGTCCGTGCCGCGTGCCATCCGAGCCCCATCCCGTCGAGCCGCTCGACCGCCTGCTCGGTCAGTCCCGGGTCGTTTCGCACGAGGCCGAGCGTGCGCAGCGCGAACGGCTCGAGGTACGTGCCAGGCTCGAGGAGCGTGTTTGCGAGTGCCTCCGCCTCGCTCGGCCGGCCGACCGCGATCAGTGCGTCCAGCTTCGTCGCGATGCCGTAGAGGCTGCAGTCCGTCGTCCATTGCCACAGCGCCCCGGAGGATGCGAGCAGCGCTTCGACCCGTTGGAGGTCGCCTCGCAGCAGCGCGAGGTGCGCCAGCGGCGGATCGAGCCAGATGCCGGCGACGCCGCCCTCGAACCCCTGCTCGACCCCGGCGGCCTCGAGTCGCTCTGCATCGGCCTCGAGGCCGATCTCGGCACACGCGACGGCGCACGCGAAGAGCGCCCTGGGATTCAGCATGCACGGCGTGGCCTTGTTGGCGGCGACCGCCCGCTCGACACGGGGCTGAAGCTTGCGGATCTCCTCCCAGCGGCCCAGCGCCTCCTCGATGAACAGGAGGACGGCGAGCGCGTGCACCTCGTGATGCGTGCTCAGCCTCGAGGCCACGGTGTCGTGCCTGCGCACGAGCGTGTCCGCCTCGTCGGGACGACCGGCGGCGAGCGCGGCCGGCGCCGCGTAGTAGAGGACGTGGGCGATCTTGTCGGGATCGGTTACCCGATCCAGGAGCTCGAACCGGCGCTGGGCCCAGCGGTCGGCCTCGTGGAAGTCGAAGCCGACGAACGCCAGGCCAGACCGGGCCCAGTACGCGTACGAGAGCAGCACCGGATCGCCGAGCTGCTCGGCGAGCACCACCGCCCGCTGCGCCGATTCGGCGTCGTCCTCGAGAAGCGCCTTGGTGACGAGCGCCTTGGCGTGCACGCTGCCCCCTGCCTCGGCGAGCTCGAGCGCGCGGGCGAGCCAGCTCTCGACGAGGTCGTGATCCAGGGGGCGCCGCCACATCCCGGCGCGGATCGTCGACTCGAATGTCAGCTCCGCATAGAGCTCGGCGAGCGCCTCCCTCTCCTCGGTCAGCTCGATCGCCTTCTCCATCGCCGGCCACATCGCCTCGCCGTCGAACTTGAGCGCGTTCACCCGGCCGATCGCGTGCCAGGCGCCGGCGTCGTCCGGAGCCAGCTCGGCGGCCCGGTGAAGGTGCGAGAGGGCATCGTCGAGATCGAAGCGCGTGAGCGAGACCTCTGCGGCACGCCGCAGCCAGCGGAGCGCCGCCTCGGAGAGCTCCGCACGCTCGTCGTCGCGGTCGCGCCAGGCGAGCTCGGCGATGTCGGGCGCGACCGCCTCGGCGTAGTGGTAGGCGAGCACGCCGGCGCGGCCGTCGGCCGGATCGTTCGCCTCCACCCAGCGCGCGAACGCGGCGTGCAGGCGTGCCCGGCTCGCCTTCGGCAGGCTGCCGTAGGCGACTTCGCGGGTGACGGCGTGCTTGAACACGAGCTCGGGCTCCGTCGGGCGCACGAAGCCCCGCTCGACGAGCGTTCGCACCTCGGCGCTCGACCCGGTCAGCACGGTCAGGTCGCCCGGGGTGAACGACCGGCCGACGACCGCGGCGGCCTGGAGCGCGGCCTTCGCCTCGCCCGGCAGGAGGTCGATGCGCGCGGCGACGACCGCCTGGACGGAGTCCGGGATGCCGGGATCGGCCTCACCGTCGCGGAGCGACCAGCCGCCGTCTCGGCGCTCGAGCAGCCCTCGGTCGAGGAGGTCGGCGACAAGCTCCTCGACGAAGAACGGGTTTCCCTCCGCGTGCCCGGTCACCAGCTCCAGGACGCCGGGATCGACCGGCCCTGCGAGTGCAGCGTGGACGAGCTCCGCCACCTCCTCGTCCGCGAGGCGCTCCAGCGCCAGCATCTCGGCGGCCGGGAGCACGCCGCCGTCCGGCCGCGTGGTGGCGAGGACGAGCACCGGTCCGTGCCCGTCCGAGACCACCCGGTCGAGCACCTCCACGAGCGGATCGGCGGCCCAGTGCAGATCCTCGATCACGAGCACCGCCGGCCCTCGCGCGCCGATCTGGGAGATCAGCTCCACCCAGGCGTCCTGAAGCCGCAGGAGCGCGGCCCGGGGCTCGAGGTCGCGCGCGACGTCGAGGCCGAGCGTCAGTCCCAGGATCTCGCGCCCGGCGAGCCGCTCGAGCGTCTCCTCCGCCGAGTCCTCCTGGCGCAGGCCGAGCTCCTGCCGCAGGATGTCGGCGAGCGCGCTGTAGGTCACGCTGCGGCCGTAGGACAGGCAGCGGCCGATGCGAACCGCGGTTCCCGCGGGCAGGCGCTCCCAGAGCTCGCGGACGAGGCTCGTCTTTCCGATCCCCGGCTCGCCCACGACCGCGGCGAGCCGCGGGCGCCCGGCCTCCTGCGTTCGCTGAACCATTCCGGCGAGCCGGTCGAGCTCGCTCCTGCGGCCGACGAAGCTCGTATTCAGGCCGTGCCCGCCGCGCGGCCGCCGCGGCGCGAGCATCCGCCCGAGCTCCCGGCAGGCGACGCCGCCCTCCTTGCCCTTGGCCGCCACCGTCTGCGGCTCGCCGAGCTCGAAGGCACCGCCGGCCAGGGCGGCGGTGCGCTCCCCCACGAGGACGTGGCCGGGCTCCGCCGCCTGTTCCAGGCGCGCCGCCACGTTCACCGCGTCGCCGGTCGCGAACGAGCCGCCTGCGCGGGCGCGGCCGATCACGACCTCCCCGGAGTTGACGCCGATCCTCAGAGCCAGCCGCCCGGAGAAGTCCTCGCGCATCCGCTCCTGCATCCACAGGGCGACCTGGAGCGCCCGCTCGGCGTGATCCTCCTGGGCTGCGGGTGCGCCGAACACGGCGACCACGGCATCGCCGATGAACTTCTCGACGGTGCCCCCGCCGAGCGCGATCTCCGCCTCCATCGCGTCGTAGAAGCGGTCGAGCAGGTCGCGCGCGTGCTCGGGGTCGACGGACGCACCGAACGCCGTCGAGCCGACGAGGTCGGCGAAGAGGATCGTGGCGACCTTCCGCTCCACCCGGCGAGTATAGGTAGCAACCCGCACGAGGCCGAAACCGCGAGCTCACGCCCGGCGCGGCCCCTCGAGGTACCACGTTTCCATCTCGCCCTTGCCCTTGACGGTGATCGTGCCGCGCGGCCGGCACACGAACTCGTCCTTCAGGAGCTCGTACGTGGCGCGGGTGATCTGGATCTCGCCGGGCGTGCCGTGCGACTCCATCCGGCTCGCGGTGTTCACGGCGTCGCCCCACAGGTCGTAGAGGAAGCGGTGCGTGCCGATCACGCCGGCGACGACGGGGCCGGAGTTGATGCCGATCCGAAGCTCCACGCCGGGGCGCCCGGCGATGTCCGCGGCCGCGATCACCCGGCGCATCTCGAGCGCCACGAGCGCCGCCCGCCGGGCGTGGTCGGGATGGGGATCGGGCACGCCGGCGGCCGCCATGTAGGCGTCGCCGATCGTCTTGATCTTCTCGAGCCCGTGCCGCTCGACGAGCGCGTCGAACTGCGAGAAGAGCCGGTCGAGGACGCCGACCATGTCGGCGGGCGAGAGCCGCTCGGCGAGCGGCGTGAACTCCGCGACGTC
>DATAEI010000169.1:0-17933 GCA_036258075.1 Gaiellales bacterium | reverse complement strand
GCACGGCCACGAGCCGGGTGATCGCGGAGCGGAGCGTCGCCGCCCAGGTGCGCGATGCCCTCGTGGCCGAGATCGAGGGGCTCGTCGTCGAGAACCCGGCCGACCCGGCTTGCGAGGTCGGCCCGCTCATCTCGGCCGAGGCCCGCGCCGCCGCCGTCGCCGCCGTCGAGCGCGGCGTCCAGGGAGGGGCGCGGCTCCTCACCGGCGGGTGCTTCCGCGACGGCGGGGGCCACTACCTCGCGCCCGCGCTGGTCGACGTCTCGGATCCCGGCGCCGAGCTGGCCCAGGAGGAGGTGTTCGCGCCGGTCGCCGCGGTGATCGAGGCCCGCGACGCGGCCCACGCGGTCGAGCTCACGAACGGCGTCCGCTACGGCCTCTCGACGTCGATCTTCACGCGCGACCTCGACCGGGTGCTCGACCTCGCCGGGCGGCTCGACACCGGCCTCGTGCGCGTGAACCAGCCGACGTCGGGGGTCGACCTGCACGCGCCGTTCGGCGGTGAGAAGGCCTCCGGCCTCGGCCCGCGCGAGCAGGGAAAGGCGGCGCGCGAGCTCTACACATCGCTGCGGACGATCCTCGTCTCGCCCGCCGTGGTAGAATAGTCACGAGGTCTATAAGTGGCGGAGCGGAGCTCACAACCGCGAGTTGCGGCCGATGTGGCCGTCTTCGCGTACCAGAACGGCGCCATGAACGTCCTGCTCGTCCGGCGCCGGTACGAGCCCTACGAGAGCTACTGGGCGCTCCCCGGCGGCGGGATCGAAGCCGACGAGACGCTCGAGGAGGCCGCCGAGCGCGAGCTGCGCGAGGAGACGGGGGTCACGGACACGTTCATGGAGCAGCTCGCCACCTTCTCGGCGGTCGACCGCGACCCCCGCGGGCGCGTCATCTCGTGCTGCTACCTGGCGCTGGTCGACGCCGCACGGGTGCAGCTCCGGCCCGGCTCCGATGCGCGCGAGGCCGCCTGGCGACCGCTCGAGCCGCTGCTCCAGGAGATCGAAGAGCGCACGGTGCTCGCGTTCGACCACGACGACATCCTGCGCTACGCGCGCCGGCGGCTGGCCTACAAGCTCGAGTACCAGAACGTGGCCTGGA
This sequence comes from Gaiellales bacterium, assembly GCA_036258075.1. GTDB lineage: Bacteria > Actinomycetota > Thermoleophilia > Gaiellales > JAICJC01 > JAICJC01. Next base: position 16,841 of record DATAEI010000169.1, on the reverse strand, counting down.
GCCTGCTCCCCGACGCGTTCACGATGAGCGAGCTGCGCCGCGTCTACGAGGCCGGCATCGGCCGCGCGTTCGAGCCGAACAACTTCCGCCGGATCGCCCTGGGCTGGGGCGTCTTGGCCGAGGACGGCGAGCGCGCCACCGGCGGGCGCCCCGCCGCGCTCTACCGGTTCGCGGAGCGGCGGCCCGTGATCCTGGCCCAGAGCGCCCGCTACCGGCGGTCGGGATGATCGCCGCGGCGCCCAGCGAGCTCCTCGTCGACGAGTACGAGCTCGCGATGGCCGACTCGTACCTGGCCGAGGGCAAGGACTCGCTGCCGGTCGCGTTCGAGCTCTTCGCCCGCGAGCTGCCGCCGAACCGCGGCTATCTGGTCGCCGCCGGCCTCGAGCGGGCGGTGGAGTTCCTGACGACGCTCCGGTTCGGCCGGGACTCGCTCGACTACCTCGAGCGGGCCGAGACCTGCTCGCCGGAGCTGCTCGGGCGGCTGGCGACGGTCGAGTTCACGGGCGACGTGGCGGCCGTGCCCGAGGGCACCGTCGTCCATGCCCGCGAGCCGATCCTGCGCGTCGAGGGCGACCTGCTCACGTGCCAGCTGGCCGAGACGCTGCTCCTGAACCAGGTCAACTTCCAGACGCTGATCGCCACGAAGGCCAGCCGGATCGTGGCCGCCGCCGCGGGTCGGCCGGTGGTCGACTTCGGGTTCCGGCGCGCGCACGGAGCCGATGCGGGCCTGCTCGCCGCGCGCGCCGCATACATCGGCGGCTGCGTCGCCACGGCGACCGTCGCCGCGGGCTACCTGTACGGCGTACCGACGACCGGGACGATGGCCCACAGCTACGTGCTGTCGTTCCCGACCGACGTCGAGGCGTTCGTGGCGTTCATGCGCCACCATCCGGCCCGCTCGACACTGCTCATCGACACCCACGACCCGATCGCCGGCGCCCACGCGGCCGTGGCGGCGGCGCGCGAGACGGGCATCGAGCCGCAGGCCGTCCGGATCGACTCCGGCGACCTCGTCCGGCTCACGTGCGAGGTGCGCGAGGTGCTCGACGCGGGCGGGCTCGGCGAGACGCAGATCGTGTGCTCCGGCGATCTCGACGAGTACCGGATCGCCGGCCTCCTCGCCGACGGCGCTGCGATCGACGGCTTCGGCGTGGGGACGGCGCTCACGACGTCGAGCGACGCGCCGGCGCTGGGAGGCGTCTACAAGCTCGTCGAGGCCGGGGGGCGGCCCGTCATGAAGGCGCGCGGGCCGAAATCGAACCTGCCCGGGCGCCACCAGGTGTTCCGCGGCGAGGACGGCGACACGATCGGCCTCGTCGGCGAGGAGCTGCCCGGCCGGCCGCTGCTCGAGCCCGTGATCCGGGCGGGCCGGCGGCTCGGCGAGGCCCCGCCGATCGATGCGGCGCGCGACCGGGCCGCGGCCGAGGTCGCGGCGCTGCCCGGGCGGGTGCGCGCCCTGCGCGACCCGGATACGCTGCCGCCGCGGCTCTCCGCCCGGCTCTGCGCACTCGAGGAGGATCTGCGATGAGCGATGCCGCCACCGGACTGATCGTGGTGGACGTCCAGAACGATTTCTGCCCCGGCGGAGCACTCGCGGCGGCCGGCGGCGACCGGCTGGGCCCGGCGATCGCCGCCCTCGCAGAGCGCGCGGGCACGGTCGTCGCCACCCGCGACTGGCATCCGGCCGACCACTTCTCGTTCGCTGCGCAGGGCGGGCCGTGGCCGCCCCACTGCGTGCAGGGCACGCCGGGCGCGGAGCTCCACCCGTCGGTTGCGGGGCTCCGCTTCGACCGGGTCCAGAACGTCGGCGTCGAACGGACGGACGAGGGCTACTCGGGGTTCGAGGGCAACGATCTCGCGGCCTACCTGCGCGACCGCGGCGTGCGGCGGGTGCTCGTGGCCGGCATCGCCACGGACTACTGCGTCCGCGCCACGGCGCTCGACGCGATCCGGGAGGGCTTCGAGACGACCGTCTTCATCGACGGGGTCGTCGCGATCGACGTGGCGCCGGACGACGGGGCGCGCGCGCTGGCCGAGGTGCGCGGCGCCGGCGGGCGCCTCGACAGGGTGTGGCTCCTTCGCGACGAGGCGGCCCTCGAGCCCGTGATCGACGCCAAGGTCGCCCGGCTGCGCGAGGTGGCGACCGAGGCCGGCCGGGGCCGGATCGTGATCGGCCTCTCGGGCGGGATCGACTCCGCGGTCGCCCTGGGACTGGCGGCGCGCGCCCTGGGGCCGCGCGACGTGACCGCCGTGCGGCTGCCCTCACGGCACACCGAGCAGGTGCACCTCGACGACGCCGCCGCGACGGCCGCCGCGGTCGGCCTTCCGGAGGAGAACCTGCTCACCATCTCGATCGAGCCGCTCCTGGAGGGCCTCGCCGCCGCCCGGCCCGACGTCGCAGGGTCGGACATCCGGTTCGGGAACGCCAGCGCGCGCAGCCGGATGATCGTCGTCTACGACCTCGCCCAGGCGCTGCACGCACTCGTGTGCGGCACCGAGAACCGCACCGAGAACCTGCTCGGCTACTTCACCCGCTTCGGCGACGCCGCCTCCGATATCGAGCCGATCACCGACCTCTACAAGACCGAGGTGAAGGCCGCCGCCCGCGTCCTCGGCCTGCCCGAGTCGGTCATCGCGAAGCACCCGACCGCGGGCCTGTGGGGCGGGCAGACCGACGAGGACGAGCTCGGGTTCACGTACGCCGACGCCGACCGGGTGCTCGCGGCGACGTTCGACCTCGGCATGTCGCCCGCCGAGGCGGCCGAGCGGGCCGGGGTGGAGCGCGCCGTCGCCGACCGCGTGCTCGCGCGCGCGGCGGGCGTGGCGTGGAAGCACGCCGTGCCACACACGCTGTGACGGGCTAGGACGAGGTGTTCGTGGCGCTCGAGGGCGCCGCGACCCTGCTCGTGGGCGAGCCTCGAGAGAGGGTCGAGGTTTCCTCCGAATCGTGCCGGCGCCCGCGGCGGCGGACTGACGACAGCCGCCTGCCGGCCGGGCGTCGAGACGACCGGCCGGCAGGGGATATCGGATCAGGCCGCGCGGAGCGGCTGCATGTCGGCCGACGCCGCGAGCTCGCGGAGCGCCTCGGCCTCGAGCTGGCGGACGCGCTCGCGGGTGAGCCCGACGATGCGGCCGATCTCCTCGAGGTTGCGCGGATCCTGGCCGTCGAGCCCGAACCGCATCTCGAGGATGCGCCGCTTGCGGTCGCCCAGGCGGGCCAGCCCCTCGCGGAGCTTCTCGTGGCGCAGGTGCGTCTCGGCCAGCTCCTCGGGGTTCCCAGCGTCGGGATCGGCGATCATGTCGCCCAGCTCGGAGTCGCCGTCCTCGCCCACGGGCTCGTGCAGCGAGACCGTCTTTCGGGCCAGGCCGAGCGTCTCGGCCACCGCGTCCTGGGTCAGCTCGGCGGCGCGGGCGATCTCCTCCTCGGAGGGCTCGCGTCCCAGGCTGGCCTCGAGCGACCGGCGCGCGCGCTCGATCGCCCGCAGGCGGTCGGAGACGTGGACCGGCAGCCGGATCGTGCGGCCGCTGTTTGCGATCGACCGCTGCACGGCCTGGCGGATCCACCAGGTCGCGTAGGTCGAGAACTTGAGGTCGCGGCGCCAGTCGAACTTCTCGACGGCGCGGTTCAGGCCGAGCACGCCCTCCTGGATCAGGTCCAGGAAGGGGACGCCCTGGCCGCGGTACTGCTTCGCGATCGAGACGACGAGGCGCAGGTTCGACTCGATCATGCGCCGCTTGGCGAGGGGGTCGCCGGCCTCGATGCGCTTGGCCAGCATGACCTCTTCGTCCTTGGTGAGCAGCGGATAGCGACCCGCCTGGCGCAGGAACAGGTCGAGGCTGTTCGTGGTTGCGATCTCGACCTCGACGACCTCGATCCGCTCCTCGGGGGCGGGAGGCTCGACGATGTCGACGCCCAGCTGGGCGAGTTCGTCGCGGAGGGCCTGCACGTCGTCTGCATCGAGGTCGAGCTCCAGGGACAGCCCGGCAAGCTCGTCCTCGTACACCACGCCGCGCTCCTGGCCGAGCTCGACAAGGAGCCGGGCCTCCGGCTCGATGATGAGCTGGTCAGTCATCGGTCATCAACTCCTCGCTTGTTGTACCCCAACCCCGTCCCGTTCCAACGTTCGGCACGCAGCACGTATTCCCGCCTGACAGGTTCTTCGTGGTTCGTCATCTGGTGGATCGGCAAGGCCGATCCCGGTTCGTGGGGTGGTGACCCGATCGCACCCCGCTCCGCATCACTCTACGCCTCGACCCCGTAGGCGCCATTCCCGGAATGCGGTATCGACACTCGTATTCTATCCCCGGGACGTGGTAATTCCTAGATCAACCGGCTCGGAAGCCGCGCAACACTACCCTGTGACGCGGACGGCACCCTGGTAGTTGGCGGCATACCAGGAGTCCGAGAGGCTCGAGATCTTGACCACGTCGCCGGTGTGGGGTGCGTGGATGAAGCTGCCCCCGCCGATGTAGATGCCGACGTGCCCGATGGTCGGCTCGAAGAAGACGAGGTCGCCCGGGGCGAGCTGGTCGTACGGCACGTGCGGGCCCGCGGTCCACTGTGAGCCGGTGAAGTGGGAGAGCTGGATCCCGAGCTGGGCGTACACCCACATCGTGAGCCCGGAGCAGTCGAATCCCGCCGGGCTGGCGCCGCCCCAGACGTACGGCACGCCGAGCTGCGTCTCGGCGATCTGCACGGCCCGCTCGCCCAGCGATCCGGCCGGCGGCGGGGGGGCGCCCCCGCTGCGCGGCGGCGGGACGGGCGCCGCCGGCGCCTGCTGCTGGGCGGCGCGCCTCGCGGCCGCGGCGGCTGCTGCGGCGGCAGCGGCGCGGCGCTCGTTGCGCTGGTGGATCAGGGTCTTCACGTGTGAGTTCAGGCTGCTCACCAGGTGCTGCTGCTGGGAGACCAGCGCCTCCACCTGGCGCCGCTCCGCCGTGCGCTTGGCGACGAGCTTGGCCGCCTGGGCGCGCTGGCGCTTGAGCACCGCCTGACGGGCGGCGACCCGGCGCTCGGCCGCGCGCACCTGGCCCAGGATGGTCGACTCCGTGTCGGACATCTCGTTCACGAAGTCCATCCGGTTCACGAGATCCGAGAACGAGCTCGCGCTCAGCACGTAGTAGGTGAGGCTCGGCCCGCTGCCCTTGTACGACGAGACCACGAACTCGGCCAGCTTCGCGCGGGCGGCGGTCAGATCGCGCTTGGCCCGGTTCAGCGCGACCGTGTTCTGCGCGATGGCCCGGCGGACCGCCTGGAGCTGCGAGACGGCCTTGTTGTAGGCCTCGACCGCGGCATCCGAGCGCGCGTAGAGGACGTTCAGCTGGTGCTCCGCCGCGCTCGCCTGCGCGCGTGCGTCGGCGATCTTGCCGGCGTGGGCGGGCGTGGACAGGGCGGCGACAGCGGCCAGCGTCGCACATGTGGCCCCGAGTGCCCACCTCGCGCGCCGCGCCATCGGGGGCGGGTACGGCATGGCGGCAGACTTTACCACCCGGCGCAGACGACAACGCAGGGCGTTTGTAAGGATTTTCCGCCTCGGTGAGCGGTGCGCGCTCGACGGACGTCATTGCGGGCGCGTGTGCTCTCCGGTGTTGCATTGTGGTGGGAGGTGGGGTATCGTGGGGCGAAATGGGAAGGCAGACAGGTGCTCCTCGGCGAATCGGTCCAGCGGCTTGACGTGAAGAACCGCGTGACCCTTCCGGCCAAGCTCCGGGCGCATTTCGCCAAGGGCGTCGTGGTCAGCAAGGGCTTCGACGGCTGCCTGTTCGTCTTCAGCCCCGAGGGCTGGGAGCGCTACGTCGACTCGCAGCTCGACCGGCTCGATCCGCTGAGCCGGCGGGGGCGTGAGATGAGCCGCTGGCTCTACGGCGGCGCATCCGAGACCGAGCTCGACCGCCAGGGGCGCATCATGCTGCCGCCCGCGCAGATCGCCCACGCGGGGCTCGACAAGGACATCGTGGTCGCGGGCCTCCGCGATCACCTGGAGATCTGGGACCTCAGGGCCTGGCGAACGCGCGAGGCAGAGTTCGAGGGGAGCGTGGAAGATGTTGCCGAATCTCTCTCACAGCAGTAGCAGCGTCATGGCGCACGTTCCCGTCATGCCCGTCGAGGTGGCGGACCTGCTCGAGCCCCGCCCCGGCGACACGATCGTCGACTGCACGTTCGGCGCCGGCGGCCATGCCGCCCGGCTCGAGCCCCTCCTGCGCGGCAGCGGGACGTACCTGGCGATCGACCGCGACGCATCGGTCGCGCCGTACTACGAGCGCTTCGCCGCGTCGGCCTCCGTCACCACCCGCTTCGTCGGCGGCGACTTCGCGCTCGTCCTGCGCAACATGGCTTCGACGGGCGCGCGCGCCGAGGCGATCCTGCTTGACCTCGGCACGTCGTCGATGCAGGTCGACACGCCGGCGCGCGGGTTCAGCTACGCGAGCGATGCGCCGCTCGACATGCGCATGGACACGACCGCGCCGCTCACCGCGTCCGAGATCGTGAACACCTGGGACGAGCGCGAGATCGCCGAGATCCTCTCGAGCTACGGCGAGGAGCGCTACGCCCGCCAGATCGCCCGGGCCATCGTGCGCCGCCGGGCCAGCCGCCCGGTCGAGCGCAGCGCCGACCTCGTCGAGATCATCCGCTCGGCGATCCCGACGCCCGCCCGCTTCGGCCAGGGCCATCCGGCCAAGCGCGTGTTCCAGGCGCTTCGGATCGCGACCAACGACGAGCTCCAGGCGCTGCGCGACGGGCTCGAGGCCGCCCTCGGCGTGCTCACGCCGGGCGGCCGGATCGCCGTCATCAGCTTCCACTCGCTCGAGGACCGGATCGTGAAGCGGTTCATCCGCGACGCGGCCCGCGGCTGCACGTGCCCGCCCGACTTCCCGGTGTGCGTGTGCGGCCACCAGCCGGTGCTGCGCTCGCTGACCTCGCGCGCGATCGTCCCGAGCGTCGAGGAGCGGTGCGAGAACCCGCGCTCCGCCTCCGCCAAGCTCCGGGCCGCCGAGAGGACCCAGGCGCCGTGAGCGTGGCGGTTCCGGCACGTGGGCCGGCGCGCCGGCGTGCGGCCAAGGCCGAGCCGAAGGCCGTCCGGCGGGCGCGCCCGCGCAGGCGCCGCGTCACGGCCGGCGGCCTGGTGTGGGTGGCCGTGCTCGCGACGCTCATGTTCGGCATCGTCGCGCTGAACGTCGCCGCCCTCCGCGGCTCGATCGACGTGAGCCGCATGCGTGACCGCGTCCAGCAGCTCGAGCAGCAGAACGGCCTCCTGCGAAACGAGACGATCAACCTGTCGAACCCGTACGCCATCGGCCGCAAGGCGCGCGGCTACGGGATGGTGCCGTCGGAGGCCATCACGACGAAGCACGTCCGCCTCACGCCCCGCTCGTCCGGAGACCGGCCCGCGCCGTGAAGAAGACGGCGGACCGCCGGCTGCGGCTCGTGCTGGCGCTCTCGCTGGCGGCGTTTGCCGTCGTCGTGATCCGTGCGGCCCAGATCCAGGTCGTCGATGCGGCGACGCTCTCGAGCAAGGCCGTGTCGCAGCAGCGGCAGGTCGAGACGCTCCCCGCCGTGCGCGGCGCCATCCTCGACGCGAAGGGGCAGCACCTGGCCCAGGAGCAGCCGTCCGTGACGATCGCCGTCGACACGAAGGAGCTGCGACATACGCACCACGCGGCGACGGTCATCGCCCGCGCGCTCGGCTACCACGAGCTCAAGCGCCGGCGGCACCCCAAGCACCACAAGAAGGTGAAGTTCCGCCCGAACCCGGCGTGGCCGGGCAGGGTGCAGGCGATCGAGGCCGCGCTGACACAGGGGGGCGGCCCGGTGCTGCGCCAGCTCCAGCCCGAGATCGCGGCGCGGATCATGTCGAAGCACCTGCCGGGCCTCTCGTCGACCACCGAGCTGACCCGCTGGTACCCCTTCCACGGCCTGGCGCCGCAGGTGATCGGGTACACGCAGGTGAACGGCCCCGGCGAGCCGGCCGGCCCCGGCGTCTCCGGCATCGAGCAGCAGTTCAACGACGTGCTCATGGGAAAGCCCGGCCGCCAGGTGGTGGTGCACGACCCGATCGGGCAGACGCTCGATACCGTGAAGCTCGAGCGGCCCGTCCCCGGCCGCGACGTGATGCTCACGCTCGACACCGCGATCCAGGCCAAGGTCGAGTCCGTGCTCGCCCAGACCGTCAAGTCGTCGGGGGCGAAATGGGCGACCGGGATCGTGCTCGATCCGCGCACCGGTGCGATCCTCGCGATGGCCAACGCCCCCGGGTACGACAACAACAAGGTGCACGACCAGACCGACTTCTCGCCGTCGGGCCCGACGCAGAACCACGCGCTCGTGACGACATACGAGCCCGGCTCGACCTACAAGGTCGTGACGTTCTCGGCGGCCCTCTCGTCCGGGCTCATCTATCCGCACATGCTCTTCCGCAACCTGCCGTGGAAGATCCGGGTGGGCGACAAGTTCATCCACGACGACGTGTGGCGAAAGCCGGTGTCGCTCGACGCGACGCAGATCCTCCAGAAGTCGTCCAACGTGGGCACCGATACCATCGCCCAGATGGTGGGGAAGCCGCTGCTCATGCACTGGATCAAGCGATACGGGTTCGGGCGCCCGACGGGGCTCAGGTTCCCGGGCGAGTCTCCGGGCATCGTCCTGCCGGGGCGGCACTGGAGCGACTCGTCGATCGGCACGATCCCGATCGGCCAGGGCATCGGCGTCACGGCGATGCAGATGGCGTCGATGTACCAGGCGATCGCCAACGACGGGGTGCTCGTGCCCCCGCGGCTCGTCTCGGCAGTCGGCCGCCGCCGGTTCCCGCCGTACAAGGGCCATCGCGTCCTGACGCCCCAGGTCGACAGCGAGCTGGTCGACATGCTCGGCACGGTCGTCGAGGACGGCGGCACCGGCTTCAAGGCGTCGATCTGCGGCTACTCGGTCGCCGGCAAGACCGGCACCGCCCAGAAGCCGATCCCCGGCGGCTACTCCAAGACCGACTACGACGCGTCGTTCGTCGGCTTCTTCCCGGCCCAAGACCCGCAGGTCGAGGTGATGGTCGTCGTCGACTCGCCGCGCACGAGCCACTTCGGCGGCGTGGTCGCGGCGCCGGCGTTCGAGCAGATCGGCACCTGGCTCACGAGCTACCTCGGCATTCGCCCGGACAAGCCCTGCGACCGCTCCGTTAACTAGATTCCCGCGAGGAATGCTGCTCTCGGCCCTGATCGAGGCCGTCCGGCCGCGCGCCGTCATCGGACGGTCCGACGCCGAGATCACGGCGGTCACCTACCGCGCCGACACGGTCGTCCCCGGCGCGCTGCACGTCTGCGTGCCGGGCCACACCGCCGACGGGCACGAGTTCGCGGGCGAGGCCGTCCGCCGCGGCGCGGCCGCGGTGGTCGTCGAGCGGGAGCTCGACCTGGACGTGCCGCAGCTCGTGGTCGACTCGTCCCGGCGGGCGATGGCGGAGGCGGCCGACGCGTTCTACGGCCACCCGTCCTCGGTGCTCGACGTGGTCGGCATCACGGGCACGAACGGGAAGACGACGACCGCCTTCCTGCTCCACGCGGTGCTCGAGGCGGCCGGCCGGCGGTCGGGGCTTCTGGGGACGGTGGAGCAGCGGGTCGGCGGCCGGGTCGAGCCGGTCGTCCGAACGACGCCCGAGAGCGTCGACCTCCAGGCGGTGCTGCGGCGGATGGCAGACGCGGGCGACACCGCCTGCGTCATGGAGGTGTCGTCGCACGCGCTCGAGCTCGACCGCGTGGCGGGGGTGCGCTTCGCCGCCGCGGCGTTCACGAACCTCACCCAGGACCATCTCGACTTCCACCTGGACATGGAGCACTACTACCGCGCCAAGGCGCGCCTCTTCGAGGCCGCCCCGGCGGCGATCAACATCGGCGACCCGTACGGCCGCAGGCTGGCGGGGGAGGCCGGCGGGCCGGTGCTGACCTACGCGCGGTCCGGCGCGGAAGCGGACGTCCGCCCGCACGCCGTCGAGATCGGCGAGGGCGGCGTCATCTCGCTCATCGCGACCACGCCGCGCGGGCCGCTTCCGCTCGACGTGCGCCTGCGCGGCGGGTTCAACGTCGAGAACGTGCTGTGCGCCGTGGCGGTCGCGGAGGTGCTGGAGCTTCCGCACGCGGCGGTCCGTGAGGGCATTGCGGCGGTGCCGGGCGTCCCCGGCCGGTTCGAGCCGGTCGAGGCGGGCCAGCCGTTCACGGTGCTCGTGGACTACGCCCACACCCCCGACGGGCTGGAGAACCTGCTGCGGTCGGCGCGCGAGATCACGTCGGGCCGCCTGATCTGCGTGTTCGGGTGCGGCGGCGACCGCGACCGCGGCAAGCGCCCGCTGATGGGGGCGGTCGTGCGCCGGTTGGCGGACGCCGCGATCGTCACCTCCGACAACCCGCGGAGCGAGGATCCCGCGGCGATCATCGCCGACATCACCGCCGGCTTCGACATGGACGTCGAGCCCGACCGGCGCACGGCGATCGAGCGGGCCGTGGCGATGGCCGGCCCGGCCGATGTCGTCGTGGTGGCCGGCAAGGGGCACGAGCAGGGCCAGGAGCAGGCCGGCAGGGTGATCCCGTTCGACGACCGCGAGGTGGCCCGGGAGGCGCTCACGGCCCTCGCCGGCGCAACGTGATCCGGCTCTCCACGCGCGAGATCGCCGCCGTGACGGGCGGCATCGCATCCGGCCCCCCGGCAGCCGTCACGGGCGTCGCCATCGACTCGCGGGCGGTGGCGGCGGGCGACCTGTTCGCCGCCCTGCCGGGCGAGCGCACACACGGCTCCCGCTTCGCCGAGGCGGCGCTGGCGGCGGGCGCCGCTGCTGTCCTGACCGAGGGTGAAACACCGGTACCAGGTACCAATGGTGCATCCGTCGTGCGCGTCGACTCGGCGGTGGCGGCGCTCGGCGCGATCGCGGCGGAGGTGCGGCGGCGCTCGACGGCCCGGGTCGTCGCGATCACGGGGTCGACCGGGAAGACCTCCACCAAGGACATCCTGGCGGCGATCCTGCGGTCGCGGCTCCGGACGATCGCAAGCCACGCCAACTACAACAACGAGATCGGCGTGCCGCTCACGCTGTGCCGGATCGATCGCGACACCGAGGCCGTGGTGTGCGAGCTCGGGATGCGGGGAGCGGGTCAGATCGCATACCTGACCGCCGTCGCGACGCCGGACGTCGGGGTGATCACCTCGGTCGGCCCCGTCCACCTCGAGCTGATGGGGACGGTCGAGGCCGTGGCCGCGGCGAAGGCCGAGATCCTGGAGCTCGGGCCGGGCGCCGTCGCGGTCGTTCCGCACGCGGAGCCGCTCCTCGAGCCGCACCTGGCCGGCCGCGAGGGCCGCATCGTCACCTTCGGCGAGGAGGAGGGCGCCGACGTCCGCCTGCTGGGGATCGGCGACGGCAGGGCGGAGATCGCGCATCGCGGTCGAACCCTGACCGTGCCCGTGAGCTTCGACCAGCGTCACAACGGCGTCAACCTCGCGGCCGCGGTCGCGGCGTGCGACGCGCTGGGGCTCGAGGTCGACGACAGGCTGCTCGCGGGCGCCGCCGCCGCCGAGATCTCGCGCTGGCGCGGCGAGCGGCTGCCGCTCCCCGGCGGCGGCGTCCTGATCGCCGACTGCTACAACGCGAACCCGGTGTCGATGCGCGCGGCGCTCCGCGACCTCGTCGCCGTGGCGGCGGGCCGGCGGACGCTCGCCGTGCTCGGCGACATGGCCGAGCTCGGCGCCGGCGCTCCCGGCTATCACGCGGCCGTGGGGCGGGAGGCCGCCGACCTCGGCATCGACGAGCTGATCGCCGTCGGCCCGCTCAGCAAGGGCTACGGCGGAACCTGGTACGCGACCCGGGAGGAGGCGCTCCGGGCGGTGCCCGCGGCGATCCGGCCCGGCGATGCCGTCCTGGTGAAGGCCAGCCGAGCGATGGGGCTCGAGGCCATCGTGGAGGCGGTGACAGGGTGAAGCAGGTCCTGGCCGCCGGCGTGGCGGCGATGCTCCTCGGGATCCTCTCCGGGCCCGCGTTCATCGCGTTTCTGCGCCGCAACGAGTTCGGCCAGCAGATCCGCGAGGAGGGGCCGGCGGGGCACATGTCCAAGCAGGGCACGCCGACGCTGGGCGGGCTCGTCCTTCTGGCCTGCACGCTGATCTCGTTCCTGGTCTTCACGAGGCGGACGACCCCCGGCCTGGCCGTCGCGGGAACCATGCTCGCGTGCGCGGCGATCGGGTTCGTGGACGACTACCTGAAGCTCACGAACCGGCGCTCGCTGGGGCTCTCGGGCCGGTGGAAGATGCTCGGCCTGGCGGCGGTGGTCGCGGGCGTGGCCGTGGTCGCACACCACGAGCACCTCTCGACCGACATCTACGTGCCGGTCCTCGACACGCACGTCCCGCTCGGGCCCGCGTACTACGTGTTCATCTTCCTCGTCGTCGCCGGAGCGGCCAACGCGGTGAACCTCACCGACGGCCTCGACGGGCTCGCTGCCGGGACGATGACGATCGCGGCGATCACGTACTCGGCGATGGGCGTCGTCGCCTTTCTGGCCGCCCGCGGCCTCTACCCCCAGAACGACCCCCGCTCGCTCGACCTCGCGATCCTGGCCGCCGCGCTCGTCGGGGGCTGTGTGGGATTCCTCTGGTACAACGCCTACCCGGCCGACGTCTTCATGGGGGACACCGGGTCGTTCGGGCTGGGAGGCGCGCTCGCCGCGCTGGCGGTCTTCACCAAGACCGAGGTGCTGCTCGTCATCATCGGCGGCGTGTTCGTGATCGAGGCGCTGTCGGTCGTGGTGCAGGTGATCGCCTTTCGCACGACCGGGCGGCGGGTGTTCCTGATGGCCCCGATCCATCACCACTTCGAGATGATGGAGTGGACCGAGAACAAGATCATCGTCCGCTTCTGGATCATGGCGGCGATCTTCGGGGCGAGCGGCTTCGTCCTCTACTACCTCTTCTTCTCGAAGTACCGATGAGCGAGCGCTACCTCGTCGTCGGGCTCGCGCGAAGCGGCGTCGCCGCGTGCGAGGCGATCCGGCGCGTGTGGCCCCGCGCCGAGGTGCTCGCGGCCGACCGCCGGACCGACATCGACGTGGGGAGGCTTCGAGCGCTGGGCGTCGAACCCGTCCTCGGGGGTGACGTGGTGCCGGTGGACGGATTGAGCGCGGTTGTGAAGAGCCCGGGGGTTCCAGCGCAGGCGGCGCAGGTCGCCGCTGCCCGCGATGCCGGCGTCCCGGTGTGGAGCGAGGTCGAGCTGGCCGCGCGCATGCTGCGAAACCCGATCGCCGGCGTGACCGGCACGAACGGCAAGACGACCACCACCCACCTGCTGGGCGCGATGCTCGCCGCCGGCGGCCTCCGGTGCGAGGTGGCGGGCAACGTCGGCCGGCCGCTCTCGTCGCTCGCCGGCGTCGTCGATCCGGACGCGTGGATCGCGTGCGAGCTCTCGAGCTTCCAGCTCGAGGACATCGACACGCTCCGCTGCCGCGTTGCCGCGATCCTGAACCTGACGCCCGACCACCTCGACCGCCACGGCACGGTCGAGGAGTACCTGGACTGCAAGCTGCGGATCTTCGAGAACCAGGAGCCGGGCGACGTCGCGGTCGTGAACGGCGATGACCCGGTGCTCCGCGACGCTCGGCTGCCGGGGCGCGGCGAGCGCGTCGTCGTCACCCGAGCCGGCGCCGCGGCGATCGACTGGGAGCATGCCGGCCTGCGCGGCGATCACAACCTCGAGAACGCGCTCGTCGCGGCCGCCGCCGCGCGCGGTGCCGGCGTCGGCGCGGCCGACATCGACCGGGCGCTGCGGGAGTTCTCGCCTCCGCCGCACCGGCTCGAGCCGGTCGCCCACGGCCGCGGGGTCGACTACGTGAACGACTCGAAGGCCACCAACCCCGACGCCACGGTGAGCGCGCTCACCGCCTTCACCGGCGGCGTGCACCTGATCCTCGGCGGCTCCCTCAAGGGCTCCGACTTCTCGGGCCTCGCGCGCGCCGTCGCCGCCGGCCCGGTCGCGCACGTGTATCTGATCGGCCAGGCTGCCGACGCGATCGCCGCCGCGCTGGATGTCGAGGGCGTCGCGTTCGAGCGTCCCGGCACGCTGGCGGCGGCCGTCGCCGCGGCCGCCGCCGCCGCCTCCCCCGGCGACACCGTGCTGCTCTCGCCGGCCTGTGCGAGCTTCGACCAGTTCCGCGACTACGAGGACCGCGGCGACGCGTTCCGCCGTCTGGCGCAGGAGGCGGCCGGTGCCGCCTGATCCTCCGGCACAGGCGCGCCGGCGTCCGCCGCGGCGGGCGGCGCCCCCCGTCCACGTCGAGTACCACCTGCTGCTGCTGCTGACGCTGGGGCTGGTCGCGTTCGGGCTGATCATGGTCTACAGCGCGTCGAGCGGCGTCGCCGTCGTGCAGGGCAGCGATCCGCTCGGACCGCTCGTCCGCCAGGGGAGCTACGCGCTCGCCGGGGTGGTCAGCATGGCGCTGGCCGCGCGCATCTCCTACCGCCACCTTCGCGTCGCCGGGCCCTTCCTCATGCTCGCCGCGCTCATCGGGCTGATGCTCGTCAAGGTGCCCGGGATCGGCATCCGCGTGAACGGCGCGGAGCGCTGGATCGCCGCGGGCCCGATCACCATCCAGGCATCCGAGTTCGCGAAGTTCGCCGTCGTCGTCCTGACGGCGGCCGTGCTCGCCGCGCGCAAGCGGCCGCCGCGGACGGTGAAGGAGCTCGCCAACCCGATCGGCGTCCTCGCGCTCGTCATCTGCGGGCTCGTCGCGCTCGAGCCCGACCTCGGGACGACAATCGCGATCGCCATCACCATCACCGGGATGCTGATCGTCGCCGGGACGCCGCTTCGCCTGCTCGCCGGCACGTTCGCCGTGCTGGGCACGGGCGCCGCGTTCGTGATCTCCCAGAACTCCTACATGCACGCGCGCCTGCTCGCCTTCATGCATCCGTTCCACGATGCCGGCGGCAGCGGCTACCAGAACGCCCAGGCGCTGATCGCGCTCGGCTCGGGCGGCATCTGGGGCAAGGGCCTCGGCCAGGGGACGCAGAAGATCTTCTACCTCCCCGAGTCGCCGTCCGACATGATCGCGGCGGTGATCGGTGAGGAGCTGGGCCTGATCGGCATCATGCTGACGGCGCTCGCCTTCGCCGGGTTCGCCGTGCTGGGGTTCCGGATCGCGCTCCGGGCGCGCGACCCGTTCGCGAAGCTCCTGGCGGCGGGCGTCACCTGCCTCGTGACGGGCCAGGCCGTCGTGAATCTCGGCGCCGTGCTCGGCTTCCTGCCGCTCACGGGCGTCCCGCTGCCGCTGATAAGCTCAGGCGGCTCGAGCCTGGTCGTCTTCATGACCCTCTCCGGCACCCTTCTCAACGTGGCCCAGGCCGAACGACGCCCCGTCCGCGCGATCTCCACCCCGGATGCCACCTCAGAATCCCGCCCTCGATCCCGAACGGCGAACGACGGTGCTGATCGCAGCCGGCGGAACAGCGGGCCACGTCGTACCGTCGCTGGCGGTCGCCGCCGAGCTCACGGCTAGAGGCGCCGCGGTCGAGTTCGCCGGGACGGCCGACCGGATCGAGGCGACGCTCGTGCCGGCCGCCGGATACCCCCTCCACACGTTCCCCGTGAGCGGCCTGCCGCGCAGGCCCTCGCCGGCGCTCGCCCGCGGCCTGGGGCTCGCCGGGCTCGCGCCCGCCCGCTGCATCGGCATCCTGCGCGACGTGCGCCCGGACGTCGTCTTCGGAGGCGGCGGCTATGTCGCGGGGCCGATGCTGGCCGCCGCAGGGATGCTGCGGATCCCGGCCGCGCTGCTCGAGGTGGACGCCCACCTGGGGCTCGCGAACCGCCTCGGCGCACCCTTCGCCCGCCGGGTCTTCCTCTCGTTCCCGATTCCCGGGAAGGAGCCGCCCCGCTACCAGGTCACCGGGCGGCCGATCCCGCGCGCCGTGCTCGAGGCGACGGCGGACGAGGGCCGGCGGGAGTTCGACCTGCCCGCCGGCCGCAAGGTGGTCCTCGTCTTCGGCGGGAGCCTCGGCTCGACAACGATCAACCGGTCGGCCGCGGCGGCGTGGGGCGATCGCGACCCGGGGTTCACGGTCGTCCACGTCACCGGCGAGCGCGAGTTCGCGCAGTACTCCGGCCGGGCCGCGCCGCACTACCGCGTGCTCGCCTGGACCTCGGCGCTCGGCCCGCTCCTCGCCGCTGCCGACATCGTCGTCTCTCGTGCCGGCGGCTCGGTCTTCGAGATCGCCGCCGCGGGGAAGCCCGCGATCCTCATACCCTCCCCGAACGTGACCGCCGACCACCAGAGTCTGAACGCCGCGCACTTCGCCGACTCCGCCGCGATCGTCGTCGAGGACACGGCGCTGACGGCGGCGCGGCTCGACGCCGAGGTTCGGGGCCTCCTGGCCGAGCCGGCCCGGCTGGCGGCGATGTCGGAGGCGGCCCGCCGCCTCGCCCGCCCGGACGCCGCCGAGCGGATCGCCACGACGCTCCTGGAGCTCGCCCTGTGACCGAGTTCGCAGACCGCCGCCTGCACATGGTCGGGATCGGCGGCGCCGGCATGTCGGCGCTCGCCGCGATCGCCTACGCGTGGGGCGCGGACGTCGACGGCTGCGACACGGCCGCGTCGGCCTACACGCGCCGGCTCGAGCGGTTCGGCATCCGGGTCGAGCTCGGCCACGACCGCGCCCACCTGGACGACGGGATCGACGTCGTCATCTCCTCGGCGGTGCCGCCCGACACGGACGAGGTGCTCGAGGCGCGTGTGCGGGGCCTGAACGTGCTGCACCGGTCGGAGCTGCTCGCGGAGATGGTCGCGGCGCGGAGGTCGATCTGCGTCGCCGGCGCCCACGGCAAGACGAC
>DATAEI010000168.1:0-3639 GCA_036258075.1 Gaiellales bacterium | reverse complement strand
ATTCCGTCCCCGTCGAGGTCGACCTGCCCCCGACCTCGTCGCCGACGGATGTTGTGAGCGTCACGCTCACGGACTCGGCGGGCGGCTCGGCCACCGGCACTGGCGCCGGTGGCCCGCCGTCCGTCGTCATCCCCGTCGATGCCTCGAAGCTCGCCGAGGGGCCGCTCACGGCCTCGGTGACCCTGACCGACGCGGTCGGCAACGTCACGGCCGCGGACCTGAGCCCTCAACCACAGGTGACGATGGACACGCTGGCGCCGGAGCCGCCCGCCGATGCCGTCCCGCCCGAGGTCGTGAACGGCGACCAGGCCGAGTCGGTGCCCGTGGTGGTGCACGTGCCGGATGCCGAGCCCGGCGAGCGGGTTCACGTGGAGATCACGGCTGGCGGAAAGACGGCGGACGGCTCGGCCGACGTCTCCGGCTTCGCCACGACCGTCAACGTCGACGTGAGCGGTCTGCCCGACGGGCAGCTGAGCGTGTCGGCATGGTCGATCGACGAGGCCGGCAACCCATCCGGTCAGATCGACGGCGGCACGTTCACGAAGGATTCGAGCGCGCCCGACGGCGCCCAGAACATCCACATCGCCGGCGGCGATGCGAACCCGGCGGGCTACGTCAACGCCGCGTCGGCCGCCCACGTCACGGTCGTCGTCCGCTTCCGCCAGCCCACCAACCCGGCCGACAACGTCGCGATCAACGTTGCGGGCAACCGCTTCTATCGCGACGGCGGGAATGACACGTACGTCGTCGGCCCCATCGACCTCTCGGACCAGCCCGACGGCCGCATCTTCCTGGCGGCGACCGTGACCGACCCGGCGCGGAACTCGACCACGATCACCGAGTACGCCGTGAAGGACACGGTCGCTCCGACCGCGCCGACGTCGTTCACGGTGCCGGAGGGCGCCGACAACGCCGCCGGGAGCGTGAACTCCCTCACGCAGAGCGCCGCGATCATCCAGGCCACCTTCCCCGACGGCACCGACTCGTCCGACTCGATCACGGCGAACGTGAACGGCATCGACCTCGGCTCGCGCGTCGGCGGCTCGATCGCCGTCCAGTGGCGTGCCGACCTGAGCAGCCTGCCCGACGGCCAGCTCGACCTGGACGGCACGATCACCGACGCCGCGGGCAACACGACCGCCTTCTCGGGGCGGGCCGTGAAGGAGACCCAGGCGCCGCCGCCTCCGGTAGCGGCGCACGTCATCGGCTTCTGTCGGCCGGACACGATCGTGCCGGCGACAGCCGGCGACGTCTCGGTGCAGGTCGTCCTCCCCGACATGCCGGGATTGTCGGGGACCGTCACCGTCACGCTCACAGACTCGGCCGGCCACACCGCGACCGGCTCGGCGTCAGGCGGTCCCGGCATCGTCGTCGTCCACGGCATCGACGCGAGCTCGTTCGTCCCCGGCCAGGTCCAGGTGTCGGTCTCGATCACGGACTCCGCCGGCAACACGTCAACCTTCGAGGGCACGCCCGCCGTGTACATCGACAACAGCGACGAGTGAGCCGCCCCGGCCGGCGCCGGGCAAGAGGCCCGACGCCGGCACGAGCCGCCTAGCCCTCGTCGGAGGGAGACGGCCCCGCGGCGCTCCGCGGCCGAAGCTGCGGCGCGAGCGGGGCGAGGCGGCGGCCCACGAGCAGCGCCAGGAGCGCCAGGATCGCGATCGGGATGACGAGGCCGGCGCCCACGATGACGCTCGTCACGACGGCGAGGGCGGCACCGAGCGACCGCTGGCCGGCCTTCCAGATCGCGCTGGCGTGCTGCGGCGGTGCCGGCTTCTTCCCGGCCTCGCGCAGCGTGATGGCGATCGTCGACATCGACGTGCGGTTCTGGAGGTAGAGCATCCGGCCCTGCGCGTCCTCGATCTGGAACTCCACGTTTTGCAGGTAGTTCTCGACGCGAATCGACTCGGCGATCGTCTGTGCCCGATCCATGAGCCGAAGCAGCACCTTCTCCTGCGCATGCAGGTTCACGAGCCGCGCCTGGAGGTCGACGAACTGCTGGCTCACGTCCTGGCCGGTGACGCTCTCGGCTGTCACGTGGACGTGCGCCACGCTCTCGATCGCGTCCAGGGCCCGGCGGAACGAGCGCGCGGGGACGCGGATCGTGATGCGGCCCTCGTGGATCGTCGCCCCGCTCGTGGAGCTTCGGGTGTCGTAGCCGCCGAGATCGTCGGCGATGCGCCGGATCGCCTGGACGCTCTTCCCGAACTGGGAGTGGTCGACGCGCAGGCCTACGGTGGCCGTCTTGATCACCGCCGACGGCAGCGCCGAGAGCCGCGGTGGCTCGGCCAGCACCGCGGAGCCCGCGCCCGTCGAGGGGCTCTGCGCCTGGGCCGAACGGGCGGGCGCGAGCGCCGCGGAGCTGGCGGGCTCCGCAATCCCGAGGGCCACCCCGCCGCCTGCACCGCCGTTCGCGTGCGCAGACAGGTCCTTGGACGCCACGCTGCCGCCGCCACCGGAGCCCGAGCCGCTCCCGGAGCAGCCGGCGGCTGCCCCCACCAGGCCGGACACGACGATCATCGCCGCCGGCACGGTCACCAACCGCCGCATGTTGCTCATCGGAACCTCCATCGTGGTCGATGATGAGACAGGCGATGCGGCCGTTCGGTTCCCGTCCGGCAGGTGTGGCGCGCCCCACTTTCGGTATTCCAGCGGGCACGAACGACCACTACACGTAGCCGATGGCGACCGAGTCTCCAGTCCCCGTGCTGGCGCAGCAACGGTCGGGCGCGGAGCAGCTGGCCTCGGAGTGGCGCCGCCTGACCCGGATCGCCACGGTCGTCGCCGTCCTGACGGCCCCGGTCGCCTTCGAGTGGCTGCACCTGGTGCACGGGTGGAGCGTCGGCTGGTCGCTGCTCGGCACCTTCGTCGCAGTGATCGCGTTCCGCGGCCTCATCGACGTCATCTTTCGGCGGTTCATCCCATGGCCGAGCCTCTTCGGCGCCGAGGAGTCGCTGCGCGAGGAGGATGTCGTCGCGCGGAAGCGGGTGTGGTTCTGGCGGCGGTGGTTCAGCCGTCTCGTGTGGCTCGTCGTGATCGGGATCGTGGTCTACGGAATCGGCCTCCTGCTCGAAGCGTGGCTCGGCGCCGACTGGCTGCAGTCCGTGTTTGGCCCGACCCCGGCCGCAGCGTTTCTGCCAATCATCCTGCAGATGCCCCTCCTCTTCCTCGCGAACTTCGCGATCTTCTTCGGCCCGTTCCTGCTCATGGCGGTGAGCCAGATCCGTTCCTACGAGCCGGGTGACGCGGACTGGGGCGTGAAGCTCGAGGACGTGCGCGGCCAGGCGGAGGCCAAGGAGGAGGTGCGCCAGGTCGTCACGCTCTGGCAGTCGGGCGAGGCGTTCGAGCGGGCCGGCGGCAAGCGCGAGCGTGGCCTCCTCATGCTCGGCGCGCCGGGTACCGGGAAGACGATGCTCTCGAAGGCGATCGCCACCGGATTCAACTGCCCGTTCGTGTCGATCCCGGGCTCCGGGTTCGCGGGGATGTTCCTCGGCATGGATGCGATCACCGTGCGCCTGCTCGCCCGCCGTGGGAAGTAGCTCGCCGCCAAGTGGGGCGGCCAGTGCATGGTGTTCATCGACGAGATCGACGCCGTCGGCCAGCGCCGCTCGAGCCTCGGCACCGGTGGGTTCATGA
>DATAEI010000167.1:0-4501 GCA_036258075.1 Gaiellales bacterium | reverse complement strand
GCGGCGTCGCTCTTCATCATCGGCCTGAAGCGGCTCGGATCGCCGCGCACGGCGCGCTCGGGAAACCAGATCGCGGCGGTCGGCATGGCGATCGCGATCGGCGCGGTGCTCTTCGACGACCGGGTCGTGACGTACTGGTGGGTCATCGTCGGCGCGCTCATCGGCGGCGTCGGCGGCGCGGTCGGCGCCCGCCGCGTGAAGATGACCGCGATGCCGCAGATGGTCGCGCTCTTCAACGGCTTCGGCGGTGGAGCGGCGGCGCTCGTCGCGTTCGCGGACTACCACGACACCATCGGCGCGCCCGGCCACGTGGCGGGCAAGATCATCGTCTCGATCCTCTTCTCGGCGGTCGTCGGCTCGGTCAGCTTCGCGGGCTCGATGATCGCGTTCGGAAAGCTCCAGGACGTCGTGACCGGGAACCCCGTGACGGTGCCCGGCCAGAAGGTCGTGACGGCAGCGATCTTCGTCGTGATCCTCGCCGGCTGCATCTACCTCGGGACCGGGCACGAGAGCCAGGCGCTCCTGGTCGGCGTGCTGATCGTGTCGCTGATCCTCGGCGTGCAGATGGTGATGGCGATCGGCGGCGCCGACATGCCCGTCGTGATCTCGCTCCTGAACGCGTTCACAGGGCTGGCGACGGCATCGACCGGCTTCGTCCTCTCGAACAACGTCCTCATCATCTCGGGCACGCTCGTCGGGGCGTCGGGCTCCCTGCTCACGCAGATGATGGGCAAGGCGATGAACCGGTCCCTCGCGAACATGGTCTTCGGCGCGTTCGGGACGGCGGGGAGCGTCGCCCTGGTCGAGGGCTCGGTCGGCGACCGCACGGTCCGGTCGGCGAGCCCCGACGACATCGCGATCATGCTGGCCTATGCCCGCCGCGTCGTCATCGTGCCGGGCTACGGCCTCGCGGTCGCACAGGCCCAGCACAACGTCCGCGAGCTGGGCGACCTGCTCGAGCAGAAGGGCGTGGACGTCCGCTACGCCATCCACCCCGTCGCCGGCCGGATGCCCGGGCACATGAACGTCCTTCTCGCCGAGGCCGACGTGCCCTACACGCAGCTCTACGAGATGGACGACATCAACGGCGAGTTCCCCCGCACCGATGTCTCGCTCGTGATCGGCGCCAACGACGTCGTGAACCCGGCGGCCAAGAACACGCCCGGCAGCGCGATCTACGGGATGCCGATCCTGAACGTCGACGAGTCGGCGGCGATCGTCGTCCTCAAGCGGTCGATGAACACCGGCTTTGCGGGCATCGAGAACGAGCTTTTCCACGACCCGAAGACGACCATGCTCTTCGGCGATGCCAAGGACTCGGTCATCGCCCTCACCTCAGCGGTCAAGGCCGTCTGAGGCCGGGCGTCGCGCGCGGCGCCGCCCGGCCCCGGTGATCCCGGCCTAGGCGGTGCGGCTCGGCACGCTGAGACGGCCGCCCATCTCGTAGGCGCCGTACGCGGCGACCAGGGCGCCGATCAGCGTGACCCAGATGCCGATCGCGGTGTGGCTGTGGATGTCGATGAACTTCAGCACGACCATCAGGGCCGTGAACGCGCTGGCGGCGAGCATCGCCATCGGAAGCGGAACGGGAAGCTCCGGCGGGTTGGGGACGAAGAGCAGCACCACGCCGGCGAGCATCACCAGCGATCCCAGCACCGCGAGCTTCCCGATGGTGCCCGTGTCCCACGCGCCGATGCTCGCGCTTACGTGAAACTGCCCGAACCCGACGCTGACCGAGTACCAGTCGAGGATCAGCGTCCCGAGCAGCGTCGCAACCGTCCCTCCGACCACGATCCACATGCTGCGCGTGACCTTGGACATGTCCATGCGCACACTCTCCTTGCCTGATGAATTATGAGGACGGCGGGTGATTCGCCGTCCGGGGCCCGATTCCTTGCGCTAGAGCCGCTCCACGAGCGCGGTCACGAGCGCCGTGCGCTCCTCGAGCGACTCGAGCGAGACGCGCTCGTCGACCGCGTGCGCCCCGGAGCCGGTCGGGCCCAGGCCGTCGATCACCGGCGTCCCGACCGCGGCGGCGAAGTTGCCGTCGGATCCGCCCGGCGAGGCGTTCTCCGACAGGGAGATCCCGAGCTCGCCGGCGATCTGCATCGCGCGGGCAGCGAGGGCAGCACCCTCGGCCGACTGCACCATCGGCGGGCGGGTGACCGCGCCGCTCACCTCGATCACGGAGCCCTCGACCCGCGGCGTGAGGCCGTAGATCGCCGCCTCGAGCCGGGCCTGCGCCTGGGCCGTCCAGGCCCGGGCGTCGATCCGCGCCCACGCCTCGGCCGCCACCACGTTGTCGCCCGTGCCGCCGCCGACCTGGCCGACGTTCGTCCGCACGCCCGCGGCCTCGTCGGCGAGCGCGTGCACGGCCGCGACCTGCTGGGCGAGCTCCTCGATCGCCGATACGCCGGCCTTCCAGCCGTTCCCGGCGTGCGCGGCCCGGCCGCGGATGCGGAGCTGGTAGCGGGCAAGGCCCGAGCGCGACGTCGTGATCGTGCCGTCGCGGACGGGCGGCTCGAGGACGAGCACGGCGCGCGCCTCGCGGGCCAGCTCCTCGACGACCGGGCGGCCGGTGGGACTTCCGATCTCCTCGTCGGCCGTGACGAGCACGGCGACCGGCCCGGCGGGCGACCCCGCCCGCCGCACGGCCTCGATCGCCGTCACGATGCCGGCCTTCATGTCGAGCGCACCGGGCCCGTGTGCGTAGCCGCCGTCGACGCGGAACGGCATCTGCATGAGCGTGCCGGTCGGCCACACGGTGTCCATGTGCACGGCCAGGACGAGCGGCGGGCCGCCGTCCCCGTAGCGGGCCACGAGGTGGCGGCCGCGAAACTCCAGCCGGCCTCCGAGCGACTCCAGCTCGGCGGCGATGAACCGCCCGATGTGCATGAGCCGCTCGTCGTCGGAGGTGGGGCTCTCGAGCTCGACAAGCCTCCGGAGCAGCTCGAGGGCGGTCATGCGGGCGAGTGTATCCGGGTCACGATTCGCGGAGCGCGACAAGATCCGCCAGCTCGTCGTCGCCCAGCTCCGAGAGCGCCGACTCGACGCCACGGTCGACGATCCGCGACGCCAGCGCGCGCTTGCCGGCGATCAGCTCGTCGATCCGTTCCTCGATCGTGCCCGCGCACACCATCTTGTGCACCTGGACGACGCGCGTCTGGCCGATCCGGTGGGCACGGTCTGACGCCTGGTCCTCGACGGCCGGGTTCCACCAGCGGTCGAAGTGGAAGACGTGGTTGGCGGCGGTCAGGTTGAGGCCCAGCCCCCCTGCCCGAAGCGACATGACGAGCACGCGCGGGACGCCGTTCGACTCCTGGAACCGGTCAACGATCCGCTCGCGCTCCGTGCGCGGGGTCGAGCCGTCGAGGTAGAGCCGCTCGACCTCGAGCTCGCGTTCGACGTGGCCCGAGAGCAGCCCACCCATCACCGCGTACTGGGTGAAGACCAGGGCGGAGTCGCCCTCGGCCAGCGCCTCCGACAGCATCTCGGTGAGGCGGTCGAGCTTGCCCGACCGTCCGGGCAGGCCGCCGGGCTTCCCCAGGGCGTGCAGCGGGTGGTTGCACACCTGCTTGAGCCTCGTGATGAGCGCGAGCACGTGCCCGCGGCGCTCGATCCCCGCCGCCCCGCGCACGTCGCGCATCATGGCGTCGATCGTGGCCTGGTAGAGGGCGGCCTGCTCGACGGTGAGCGTGCAGTACTCGGTCGAGTCCTGGCGCGGCGGCAGGTCGGGGAGCACGTCCGGGTCGACCTTGCGCCGGCGAAGCAGGAACGGCCGCGTCATCCGGACGAGCGCCTCCTCGGCATCCGCCTCGCTCCGGCGCTCGATCGGCGAGGCGATCAGGCGGCGGAACCCCGTGCGCGTCCCGAGCAGGCCCGGGTTCAGGATGTGCATGATCGACCACAGGTCGTCGAGCCGGTTCTCGACGGGTGTGCCCGTCAGCGCCACCCGGTGGCCGGCGTTCACCTGCCGGGCGGTCTGGGCGGCGTGCGTCAGCGGGTTCTTCACCGCCTGCGCCTCGTCGAGCACGAGCACGCGCCACTCGACCTCCGTGAGCAGGCGCCGGTCGCGCGGGAGAAGCGCGTACGACGTGAGGACGACGTCCCACGGGACGAGCGTCTCCGGGTCGCGGACGCGGTCCGGCCCGTGGTGGATGTGCACGCTGATCTCGGGCGCGAACCGGCGCAGCTCGCGCTGCCAGTTCCCGAGCACGGAGGTCGGGCAGACGATCAGCGCCGGCCGGCGGAGCTCGTCGTCATGGTCGAGCAGGTAGGCGATCACCTGGACGGTCTTGCCGAGGCCCATGTCGTCGGCCAGGAGCGCGCCCAGCCCCAGCTCGCGGGTTTTCGTGAGCCAGCCCAGGCCGACCTTCTGGTACGGCCGCAGCTCGCCCTCGAAGGCGGCAGGCGGCTCCGCCGGCTCGAGCAGCTCGGGGCCGCGCAGCTGGGCCACCAGGCGCTCCAGCTCGCCTGTCGGCTCGCCGACGTCGACGGCCAG
>DATAEI010000166.1:0-6444 GCA_036258075.1 Gaiellales bacterium | reverse complement strand
ATCTCGCAAGCGCCGTCTACTTCTTCGGGCCACCAGTGCTCACACAACTTCGGCCCGATCCGACCTACCACCAGTACCAGTGGTTCCTGGCGAAGCGCGGCGACTGCTACGCCTACTACCAAGACTAGCTCGGCGGGTAGGCGGGGCGCCTCAGACTGCGCGCATGCTGTTGTTGCGCGGCTTGTGCCCGACCTTGGCGAGGCCGAGCTCGCGGAACGTACATCCCGAACCGGCCAGCCTTCTCGGTCGCTAGACCACGATCAGGCGGTTGCGATGGTTGATCGTGTAGCTCTCGCAGGTCTCCGAGTCGTCGTCGACCTCAAGTGCGGCGCCGGTCGACCATTCGAGCCGGAGGCTGCCAGACGCGGTTCGGCTAGCGGCACGCACATCGTGGCTGATCAGCGGTAGGAGCACTCCTCCGGAGGATCGGTAGTCGTCGATTGTGACCGTCGGCGCGTCCGGGTGGAAGAGGCGCATGGTCGACTCCACCGCGAGGCGCACGTCCGGGTGCAGCACGAACGCGATCTGGTGCTCTCCTACGCCCAACTGGATCAGCGTCGTGCCGACGAAGAACGAGAGGTCGAGATCCTCGGGCAGTCCGTACACCTCTGCCGATCGTAGTCCGATGGTCGGGCCCACCCGCCCGCGATCGCTAGAGGACGAGCCGCTTCGTCATCCGCCAGATCGCAAGCCGCCACATGGCGGCGCCGAAGATCAGGAGCGCGGCGACGTGCACGATGTCCGCGCCCGCGTCGAATCCGAACGCCGCGTGCCGCACGAGCTGGACCGTGTGGTAGAGCGGGTTCAGCTGGGCGAGGTGCTGCGCCCACTCCGGGAGGCCGGTGATGGGGAAGAAGGTGCCGGCGACCAGGAAGAGCGGCGTGATGACCGCGCTGATGACGTAGCTGAAGTTGTCGATCGACTTCATCGTGGCCGCCACGGTGATCCCGAACGAGGCCCATCCGAACCCGGCCGTGAAGCCGATCAGCGGGACGACGAGCATCTGCGGCCGCGGGTCGAGGCCGAACGCGATCGCGACGAAGAGCGGCGCGCAGCCGTACGTGCCGGCCCTGAGCGCGATCCAGAGCGCCTCCGCTGTGACCAGCTCCTCGGTGTCGACCGGCGCCGCCAGGATCGCGTCGTACGTTCGCTGGAACCGGTGCTTCACGAACGTCGAGAACATCCCCGGAAAGACGCTCGAGAAGAGCACGGCGGTGGCCACCGTGCCGGTGCCGACGAACTCGACGTAGTCGTAGCCGCCGACCCGCGAGACGAGCGACCCGAACCCGAAGCCGAACGCCAGCAGATAGATGGTCGGCTCGACCGTCGACGAGAACGTCGCGGAGCGCCAGTACGACGAGAAGTTCACCATCTCGCGGTAGAGCACGCCCGCGAGCGCCGGCCGCTCGAGCCGGTGAAGGCGCCGTGTCACGGTGGCGACGGTCATTCGATGTCCTCCCCCGTCAGCAGGACGAACACGTCCTCGAGGTTGGCCGGGCGGCGGGCGCCGTCGTGGTCGAACCCGTTCGCGCTCTCGATGCCGACCACCGCGATGCTCGTCCCGGTGCGGCGCGTCCTCAGGCCCCCGGCGAGCGCGGTCCGCTCGACCTCGGCCAGCCGCGCGGGCGGTCCGTACACCTCGAGCACCTCGCTGCCGGCGTGCTCGGCGATCAGATCCTGCGGCCGCCCGGTCACCACGGCCTTTCCCTCGGACATGATCGTGACGGTGTCTGCGAGGCGCTCCGCCTCCTCGATGTAGTGCGTCGACATCAGGATCGAGACGCCCTCGGTGCGGAGGCTGTCGATCAGCGCCCACAGCTCCTGTCGCACCTGCGGGTCGAGCCCGACCGTGGGCTCGTCGAGCAGCACGAGCCGCGGCCGGTGGACGAGTGACCGGGCGATCAGGAGCCGGCGCCGCATGCCGCCGGACAGCTCGTCGACGCGCGTGTCGCGCCGGCCGGTGAGATTCGCGATCTCGAGCGCGCGCTCCACCGCGGGCGTGCGCTCCCCGCGGCCGAGCCGGTAGAGCCATGCGAAGACCCGCAGGTTCTGCTCGACGGTGAGCGTGGTGTCGAGGTTGTCGAGCTGCGGGACGACGCCGCACTCGGCCCGGGCCTGCTTCGACTCGCCGGGGAGCCGGTAGCCGAGCACCTCGAGCTCGCCCTCATCGGCGATCGCCTGGGCCGTCAGCATCTTCATCGTGGTCGACTTGCCCGCGCCGTTCGGCCCGAGGAGCCCGACGCACGTGCCCGCCGGGACGTCCAGGTCGAGCCCGTCCACTGCCGTGATGGGCCCGAAGCGCTTCGTGACGCCCCGCATCCGAAGCGCGATGTCCGCCTGCCGCTCCATGCCCGCACCGTATCGCGGGCCGGGCGGCGCGGGTAATCTGCGGCGCGTGCTCCAGCCCGGCGACCGCGTCCCCGACGTCACCGTCTTCGACACCGACGTGAAGGCCGTCAACCTGGCCGAGTTCGCGACGCGGGGGCCGCTCCTGCTCGCGTTCTACCTGTACGACTGGACCGGCACCTGACGGAACGAGCTCCGGCTCCTGCGTGACAGGAGCGCGGTGTTCGGGGTGGCGGGCGTGCGGATCGCCGCCGTCTCGCGCGACAGCCCGTACTCGCACAAGAAGTACGCCGAGCAGCAGTGGCTCGACTACCCGCTCCTGACCGACTGGACCGGGGAGGCCGTGCGCGCATTCGGCGTCGCCCAGGAGCTGGACGGCCTCGTGGACACGCCCGTCCGCAGCTGCTTTCTGATCGACGGCGACGGCGTGATCCGAAGCGCCTGGCGCTATGACGACGACGAGGTGCCGGACGTGGAGGAGCTGGCCCGCGCGGCCGTGTCGTTGGCGAGCGACGCGGGGTAGGCGCTACGCTCGGGAGCCGGATGTCGCACGAGAACGGCAAAGTCGAGCGCGTTCCGCGGAAGACGTATGAGAAGGAGCTCGAACGCCTCCAGGTCGAGCTGGCCCGCATGCAGTACTGGGTCCGAGACGAGGGCGTGCGGGTGGTGGTCGTGTTCGAGGGCCGCGACGCTGCGGGCAAGGGCAGCACGATCAAGCGGATCATGGAGCCGCTCAACCCCCGCTACGCGCGGATCGCGGCGCTGCCGGCGCCGACCGACCGCGAGCAGTCGCAGTGGTACTTCCAGCGCTACATCGCCCACCTGCCGGCGGCGGGCGAGATCGTCCTCTTCGACCGCAGCTGGTACAACCGGGCCGGCGTCGAGCGCGTGCTCGGCTTCTGTACCCCGGCCCAGCACCAGCTCTTCCTGCGCCAGTGCCCGGCCTTCGAGCGGATGCTGATCGAGGACGGCGTCCTGCTCACCAAGTACTGGTTCTCGGTGTCGGACGAGGAGCAGCTGAAGCGCTTCCGCGAGCGGATCAAGGACGCGACGAAGCGCTGGAAGCTCTCGCCGATGGACCTCGAGTCACGAAGCCACTACATCGACTACTCGCGCGCGAAGGACGAGATGTTCGTCCACACCGACCTGCCCGAGTCGCCCTGGTTCGTCGTCGAGGCCGACGACAAGCGCCGCGCGCGCCTGAACTGCATCTCGCACCTGCTGAGCCGGATCCCGTACGAGGATCGCACCCCCGGCCCGGTGGAGCTGCCGCCGCGCCAGTCGGAGGACGGCTACCGCCGCCCGGACCGGGGGACGCAGAAGTACGTCCCCGACCACGCCGCCAAGCTCGGTCGGTGACTGACATCATCCCGGCATGTCGCTGGCCCTGGCCGTGGCGTGCTCGCTCGCCTTCTCGCTGACGAACGGGTTTCACGACGCAGCGAACGCGATCGCCACGCTGGTCGCCACGCGCGGCGCACGGCCGGGCCAGGCGGTGGCGCTCTCGGCCGTCTTCAACATGGTGGGCGCCGTGCTCGTCGGGACGGCGGTGGCCGACACCATCGCGGGCATCGTCACGGTGCCGGCGGGCCACGGGGTCGCGGTCATCGGCGCCGGGGCGCTCGCGGCCACGGCGTGGAACGTGGCCACGTGGCGACGCGGGTTGCCCTCGAGCTCGGGGCACGCGCTCGTCGGCGGACTGGTGGGCGCCGCGGTTGCGACGTCGGGGATCGACGGCATCAACTGGGGCGGCCTCGACGGCTGGCGGCCCTCCGGGGTGTTCGGGGTGCTGATCGCGCTCGCCGTGTCGCCCGTCGCCGGGCTCGTGTTCGGCACCGCGGTCGCGCGCCTCGTCCATCTCGGCCTGCGCCGCGGCACGCGCGGGCTGGGCGCACCGGTGCGGGTCGGCGAGTGGGTCATGTCGGCGGCGCTCTCGTTCAGCCACGGCGCAAACGACGCGCAGAAGGCGATGGGCGTGACGGCCGCCATCCTCCTCGCCGGCGGCCGGATCGACACGCTGTCCGTCCCGCTCTGGGTCAAGGTCGCGTCCGGCGCCGCGCTCACGCTGGGCACGGCGATGGGCGGCTGGACGATCGTCCGCACGATCGGCCGGCGCATCTTCCATCTGCACCCGATCGACGGCTTCTCGAGCCAGGCGGCCTCCACGGCGGTGATCCTGGCGTCGTCCTACGCGGGCGCTCCCGTCTCGACCACGCACGTCGTCGCGTCCTCGGTGATCGGCGTCGGGGTCGGACGGCGCCGCTGGCGGCATGTACGCTGGGCCGTGGTGCGCTCGATGGGGTTCGCGTGGCTTGCGACGCTGCCCGCCGCGGCGGTGCTGGGCGGCGTCATCGCGCTCGTCTGGGACGGGCTCGCGTGACCGCGCGGCGCTGGTTTCTGCCGCGGTCGCCGGACGTGCTCGGAGCGCTTCGGGCCCAGACCGCCGCCACGGTCGCCGGGGTGGACGCGCTCTCGGCGTGGGCTTCGGGCGACGCCGCCGCGGCCGAGCGCGTGCGCGAGTGCGAGCACCTCGCCGACGATCGCAAGCGCGAGCTGCGGTCGGCGCTCTCGGAGGCGTTCTCGACGCCGCTCGAGCCGGAGGACATCTTCCAGCTCTCGACCGGCCTCGACCGCGTCATGAACGCCGCCAAGAACATCGTCCGTGAGGCGGAGGTGCTGGGGCGGCGGCCGGACCAGCCGATGGCGGACCTGGCGGCGGCACTCGCCGAGGGCACCCGCCACCTGGCCGAGGCCTTCGCGGCGCTCGGCGGCGGCGGCGGCTCGACGGCGACCGCCGCCGCCGATGCCGCCCTCGAGAGCCAGCGCCGCGTGGAGCGCGCCTACCGGGACGGGATGTCGGCTCTCCTGGCGCTGCCCGATCTCCACGAGGTCGCCGCCCGCCGCGAGCTCTACCGCCGGCTGGCCCGCACGAGCGACGGTCTGGTCGACGTCGCCGAGCGAGTCTGGTACTCGGTGCTCAAGGAGAGCTGAAAACCCGGCGGATCAATGCCTCGTCAAGCATCGCGTGTTCCTGTTCCAAGAAACGGGAATACCTGACAACGACCATGCGTTAGAGATGGTGGATGGAGCCGTGGGGCCCTCTGGAGGCCCCCGACGCTCGGCTCCATCCGGGTCTCCATAATCACCAATACCCCCAGCGTCCGGGACCCGGTCGGGTTGCGCGGGCGCCACGCACCAAGAGGATGATGAGAATGAACGTGATGGACCACACACCGCTGCGAGACCTCCTGGAAGATGCGGAGGCGCGCGGTTCTGTGGACGCCGACGAGATGGAGGCGGCCATAGCCGGTCTGGACCTCACCGAGGAGGACGAGGCGGACCTGAGGCGCCAGCTCGACGAGCTGGACGTCGAGGTCGTGGCCGTGCGCGCTGCGGAGCCCGACATTGTCGAGGCGCAGCCGCGCTGGTACCACACGGCGGCGACCACCAACAGCCTGGACCTGTACCTGGCCGAGATCGGGCGGACACCGCTTCTGACCAAGGCCGAGGAGCAGCGTCTCGCCCGCCTGATCGAGCAGGGCGACGAGCGGGCCAAGCGCCACATGGTGGAGGCGAACCTCCGCCTCGTCGTGTCGATCGCCAAGAAGTACCGCGGTCACGGCGTGCCGTTTGTCGACCTGATCCAGGAGGGCACGCTGGGCCTCGTGCGCGCGGTCGAGAAGTTCGAGTGGCAGCGCGACCTGAAGTTCTCGACGTACGCCACCTGGTGGATCCGGCAGGCCGTGCAGCGCGCGGTCGCGAACCAGAGCCGGACGATCCGCGTGCCGGTGCACATCCACGACCGGATGCGCAAGGTCGACCGTGCCCGCCGCGAGGCGGAGGTGCGGCTGGGCCGCGCCGCGACGGTCGAGGAGGTGGCCAAGCAGGCGCAGGTGACGGTCGAGGACGTCGATGCGCTGGACGACGTGCGGACGAGCACGATCTCGCTGCACCAGCCGGCGGCCGTCGACGGTGAGACGGAGCTCGGCGACCTGCTTCCCGACGCGGAGGCCGACGCGGTCGACGACGTCGTCGCGGTGGGCCTCAGGGCCGATGCGCTTCGCTCGGCGCTCGACCGGCTCTCGCCGCGCACCCGGC
>DATAEI010000165.1:0-7050 GCA_036258075.1 Gaiellales bacterium | reverse complement strand
TCGCCGGCCTGCGCCTGCGCGTGCCGGACGAGACGATGAAGACCCGCCCGGCGCTCGGCGACTACCTGGGCAAGAGCGTCGTCCTCGGCATCCGGCCGGAGGACATGGAGGATCCGCTGTTCGTGCCGACGCAGATCTCCGACGCCCAGATCCCGGTGCTGGTCGACCACCGCGAGGCGATGGGCGCCGAGGTGTACGCGCACTTCACGGTCGACTCCGGGCCGGTCATCACCGAGGACACCCGGGATCTCGCCGCCGAGGTGGGCGGCGAGCTTCCCGAGCACCACGAGGGGGTGCGCACCACGACGTTCATCGCCCGCCTCCATCCGCGCACGTCGGCCGTCCGCGGCCAGCCGCTCACGCTCCAGGTCGACACACGTTCGCTGCACTTCTTCGACGCGGCGACGGGCCAGGCGATCGCGTAGCCCGCCGGTGTTCGGCGTCGTCAACCGGCTCACGTTCGCCGCACCCGTCGACGACGCGGTGGCGGCCCGCTTCACCGAGGCCATGCAGAGCCTGCGCGGGGTCGCCGGCCTCGTCAGCGCCCATGTCGTGCGCACCGGCGAGCACGAGGTGCACCTCGTGCTGCTGTTCGAGAGCGCGGACGACGCGGCGCGGATCACGGCCGAGATCGGGAACCCCATGATGCGAGAGCACATCGTCCCGCTGCTGGACGGGCCGACCGACCGCCGCACGGGCGACGTGATCGCCTCGACGCTCGTGTAGCCGCCGGGCGGCCCCCGCTACGGCTCGGGGCCGAGGCAGCGCAGCACGCGCAGCTCGCCTTCTACGGCGAGGTTCTCCGCGGCCGCGGGCACCGCCAGGCAGTCGCCCTCCGAGACGCGGACGCCGCCCACCGCGCCAGAGCCCTCGAGGATCATCCACACCCCGAACCTGCCCGCTGGCTCCGCCCGCTCGTCGGCCCAGAAGAACTCTCGCGCTGCTTCGGGCAGCTGCGTCACGGGCGTGTGCGCGCGCAGGTCGAGCGCGCCGATCGCCGCGTCCCACCCGATGCCGAGATGGCTGTCGCTGGGCTCGATCGGATAGCCCTGCCATTCGCAGACGATCGAGAAGTCGGTCGGCTCCTGGAGCTCCGCCATCAGCACCCCCGGCCCGATCGCGTGGGGCACGCCGGCCGGCAGGAAGACGACGCTCCCGGCCTGCACCGGCACCTCGTTCAGGGTGCCGAGGAGCTGCTCCGTCTCCTGCGCCTCGATCCACCCGCGGTAGGTCGCACGATCCGTGTCCTCGCGCTGCCCGACCCAGACCATCCCGGACTCCTCGCGCGTCGCGAGAACGATCCAGGACTCCGTCTTGCCGAAGTCCGAGCCGAAGTGGGCGCGGGCGAACGTCCGGTCGGGGTGGGCGTGCACCGGCAGCCGCTGGGCTGGATCGAGCAGCTTGACCAGCACCCCCGGCGAGCCCGCCTCCGCCGCCGGGCCGAGCCAGCCCTGCGGATCCGCGGCGATCGCGTCGCGCAGGAGGCTGCCGTCTTCGAGCCTGGAGAGCCCGGCGCCTGGCTCGTCGCGGCCCGGGTTCTTGGCCTCGGTGACCGAGCCGATCCAGTCCTCGGGAAAGTCGCCGTCGGCCCCCGCCTCACGGCCCCGGAACCGGTCGAGCAGCGCTCCGCCCCGGTAGAACCGGTAGACCCGGGTCTGGGGGAGCCTTTCCGGCCGCACGCCGGGTAGCCTAGTGGTGTGGCCTGCGTCGGCGTGTGCGGATCCCTGAACATGGACGTGTTCGGCTACGTGCCGCGGCTGCCGGCGCCCGGCGAGACGCTGCGAGGGACGCGCATGGCCTACGCGCCCGGCGGCAAGGGCGCGAACCAGGCCGTCGCCGCCGCCCGCTCCGGCGCCACGGTCCGCTTCACGAGCGCCTGCGGCGACGACGACTTCGGGGCCGAGCTCACCGCCGCGCTCGAGGCCGACGGCATCGACATCGCGAAGGTCCGCCGCGTCGAGGGCGCGACCGGCGTCGCGCTCATCCTCGTCGACGACGCCGGCGAGAACCAGATCGTGGTCATCCCCGGCGCGAACGACGCCGTCGCCGCACCCGAGCCGGACGACGGCGTCGACGTGTGGCTGGTGCAGGCCGAGGTGCCGCTCGCGGCGGTCGAGGGGACGCTGCGCGCCGCCCAGTCGACCGGCGCCACGGCGCTCATCAACCCGTCACCGGCGGGCCGCGTGCCGCCCGGCCTGGTCGCCGAGTTCGACGTCGCGATCGTGAACGAGACCGAGCTCGACGCCCTGGGTGAGCGCCACCCGGCGCGCGTCGTCCTCACGCTCGGCGCGCGGGGCGTGCGGATCCTGCCGGACGGGCCGGAGCTGGCGGCGATCCCGGCCGACGTCGTCGACACGACCGGGGCGGGCGACGCCCTGGCCGGCGCCACCGCCGCGGCGCTCGCGGAGGGACGGCCGCTCGAAGAGGCGGTGGAGTGGGGGATCGCGGCGGCGTCGCTCGCGGTCGAGCGCCACGGCTGCCAGCCGGCGATGCCGCGACGCGGCGACGTCGAGATGCGCCTGCGGGCAAGCGGGGCGGCGTGAGCCGCGCACCCATCCCGATCGTGATCGACTGCGACCCCGGCCACGACGACGCCATGGCGATCATGCTCGCGCTGGGAAGCCCGGAGGTCGAGGTGCGCGCCGTGACGACGGTGTCGGGGAACGCCGCGCTCCATCACACGACCGCGAACGCCATCCGCGTGCTCGACCACGTCGGCCGGGCGGACGTCCAGGTGGCCGCCGGCGCGGACCGGCCGCTCGTCCAGGACCCGTACACGCCCGGAGACGTCCACGGAGAGAGCGGTCTCGACGGGACCGACCTCCCGCCCCCGGCGCGCGCGCCGCTCGAGACGCACGCCGTCGACGTTCTCGCCGAGATCGCGACCTCGTCCGACCGGCCCGTGACGCTCGTCGGGATCGGGCCGCTCACGAACATCGCCATCTTCGTCGCGCGCCATCCCGACGCCGCCGCCGCGCTCGAGCGGGTGGTCGTCATGGGCGGATCGATCGGGCTCGGAAACGTGACGCCCGCGGCCGAGTTCAACATCTGGGCCGATCCCGAGGCCGCCCGCCGGGTGTTCACGAGCGGCCTGCATGTCACGATGGTCGGCTTGGACGTGACGCACAAGGCGCTCTTCACCGGCGAGCAGAACGAGCGGATGCGCCCCCGGGGACGGGCGGCCGCCCTCGCCGCCGAGCTGGTCGACTTCTATCGCCGTTCGCATCCGCGGATCGGCGGCACGCCGATCCACGATGCCGTGGCGGTGGCTCAGGTCGTGCGGCCCGAGCTCCTGACGGTCGAGCACTGCCACGTCGAGGTGGACTGTGGGCCCGTGAGCCGCGGCCGGACGCTGGTCGACCTCCGCGGCGTCACGGGACGCGAGCCGAACGTCCACGTGGCAACCGATATCGACCCCGCCTTCAACGACCTCATGGCCGACAGGATCGCGAGCCTCGGCTAGATGAGTGACTCCACGCCGCCGCGCGTCTGGACGTAGCAACGTCGTGGTCTGGCCCATCTGTGGTGGGCCTGCGGCTGCGAACGGTCGCCTCGCCGCGTCCTCGGTCGGGTCAATATCGCCTGATATTGCCCCTCCCTGCGTCCGTGCGAGGCTCGGTTCTCGCCGCCCAGAACATCACGGCGGCGTGGAGTCACTCATCTCGCCACCCGGCGGGGCATCGAGGTCGTAGAACACCTCGATGACGCGCTTCGCGGGATCGCTCGGCGGGAGCCCGTCGGCCTGCCACCGCGGCTCCTCGGACTCGATGTTCTCGTACTGGGTGACGTAGCCCCGCATCGCGGTGAGCTTGCGGTCGGACTCCCCCGCCGTGAGCCGGCGGATCCGCGGGCGCCTGAGCAGGTTGCCCACGGCGGCTCCGATCGACCGCTCCCACTGGGCGTCCGCGGCCGTCGACCCCGGCTCCTCGACCCAGGTGGGCCAGCCGTGGCGCGTCGAGTAGCAGTAGTCGGTGACGAGCGTGACCGGGACGCCGGCGCGGGCGATGATGAGGCCCGCGTCGCGGACCAGCTCGTGGTCGGGGTGCTCGCCGATCCCCGCCCACGCGTACACCCGGCTCGCCGCCGGGACGGCCCGCGTCAGCGCCGCGACGATCTCCTCGGGGTCGAGGCCGTCGTCGCGGTACTGCCCGTCGAGCAGCGGCAGGTGGACCGCCTCGCGGCCGAGGCTCGCGAGCACCGCCCGATCCTCGGCCATGCGGGTGCGCACGTGCGCGGCGGAGTCGGTGATGCCGCAGCGCTCGTCCCACCAGCCCGTCCCGGATGGGATCCCGGCGAACGCGGTCGCCACCGTGAGCGGCTCCTCTCCGATCAGGAGGGAGAAGCATGCCCAGACCGCGTCGTCGAGGTGCGGCGAGAGGACGACGGCCGGAGCGCCGGGGTCGTGTGCAGGCACGGCGGCACGGTAGAGGATGCGTCCCCGCTGTACCGCATTTGGGGGAGGCGGCGCCCGCCGGCCCGGGAGTACGCTTGCTGACGGCCGGGGGATCCATGGCGGTGGCCCGGCTCGACCCGAAAGCGTTGATGAACGACACCGACCACGCCGGCCTGGCCGCCGGCCTTCCCACCGACTTCGCCCGCAGCGCCGCGGCGGTCGTCGTCATGCACGCCGACGGCACCCTGCTCTACGTCAGCGAGGCGTTCTGCGAGCTGGTCGGGAGCACCCGCGCGGAGCTGCTCGGCCGCCGCGCCGACGACGCCGAGATCGCGAGCTCGGCCGAGCGGACGCGGTGGATCATCGAGCGCGCGTCCGAGGTCGGGGCCGCATTCACCTACCGGCGCCTCTATACGACGGCCGCCGGCGACCGGCTTGTCGACGTCAGCGTGCACCGGGCCGCCGAGGATCTCATCGTGACGACGATGACCGACATCTCGGAGCGTGAGAACGGCGCGGACGACGCCGAGATGCTCGGCCCGTTCCTCGACGCGGTGCC
Organism: Gaiellales bacterium; assembly: GCA_036258075.1. Lineage (GTDB taxonomy): Bacteria > Actinomycetota > Thermoleophilia > Gaiellales > JAICJC01 > JAICJC01. The sequence goes on along the minus strand of DATAEI010000165.1, from coordinate 2,098 downwards.
GGTCGGCGTCGTGGTCTATGACCGCGCGCTTCGCATCGTCCGGGTGAACCGCACCGTCGAGGAGCTCGGGCGCGTGCGGCCGGAGCATCTCGGGGAGCGCCTCACCGAGGCATTCCCGGACGTCGACCAGCGGGTCGTCGCCGCCGTCGAGGACGTCCTGGAGAGCGGCGAGCACATCGTGAACCTCGCGGTCGTCCGCCCCGACGGCCACAGCCTGCTCCTGAACTTCTTCCCGATCCGCGACGCGCACGACGCCGTCGTGCAGGTCGGCTGCCTCTTCTCCGACGTCACCGAGTTCGCCGAGGCGAGCGCCACGATCCGGGCCCAGCTCGACACGATCCGCCGGCTGGCGACGCCGATCCTGGAGCTCGAGGACCGGGTGCTGGTCGCGCCGCTCGTCGGGGAGATGGACACCCCTCGCATCCGCCGGCTGACCGAGCGCCTCCTCCAGGCGATCACGGACACACGCGCCCGGGTCGTGATCTTCGACGTGACCGGTGTGCCGGTGATCGACTCGGCGGTGGCCCACGAGCTCATGAACACGGTCGCGGTTGCGCGCCTCATGGGCGCCGACGCGGTGATGAGCGGGATCTCGACCGAGCACGCGGAGGCGATCACCCGGCTCGGCATCGCGGTGAACGGGTTCGACACCGTCGCAACGCTGGCCGATGCCGTCGGCGCCGCCCGCTCAAAGGCGTCCCGGGCGCCCGCGCTCAGCCGCTAGGCGACCGGCGCTCTAGGCCGCGCGCTCCTCGACCCCGGTGATGAGGGCGGTGAAGCGCGAGACGGTGAGGGGCTGGCTGTAGAGGAAGCCCTGCCCGAGATGGCAGCCCTGCTCGACGAGGAACTCCAGCTGGCCCTCGGTCTCGATCCCCTCGGCCAGGCACTGCATGCCGAGTCGCTTGGCCAGCGTGATCATGATCTCGACCAGGATCGCCGCCTCCTTGTCGTGCGGGAGGTCGCGGATGAACGAGCGGTCGATCTTGAGCGTGTGCGGACGGAGCTCGCGCAGGCGGCCGAGGGACGAGTGGCCCGTGCCGAAGTCGTCGATCGCAAGCTTGAGGCCGCGGCGCCGGATCTCGGCGACGAGCGGCTCGAGCTCCTCGCTCTGGTTCATCGCGGACTGCTCGGTGATCTCGATCATGATCCGGTCGGCCGGGAGGCCGAAGTCGGAGATCGTCGCCAGCACGCGCCGCATCGACGCCGGCTGCCAGTAGGCGGGCGGAAGGTTGATCGACGCGAAGAGGTCGAGATCGCGGTCGCACCAGCGCCGGGCCTGGATGCAGGCCTGCTCGACAACCCAGGCGGTGATCGGGCGGATCAGCCCCGTGCGCTCGGCGACGGGGAGGAACTCGGCGGGCCCGATCAGCGTGCCGTCCGGCGCCTTCCAGCGTATGAGCGCCTCGGCGCCGACGATGCACGACGTCTGGAGGTCGACCATCGGCTGGTAGAGAAGGATCAGCTCATCGCGCTTCTCGGCGTTTCGAAGCCGCGCTGCGACCGCCAGCTCCCGGGTCGTGTCGTGCTTCGGCGCCGAGTAGAGCCGGTAGCCGTCGCGGCCGGCGTCCTTCGCCGTGTAGAGCGCGACGTCCGCGTGCTTCAGGACCCCCTCGGAGGTCTCGGCGTCGGAGGGGTAGAGGCTCGCGCCGATGCTGGCGGTGACGTAGAGCTCCGTCTCGCCGATGTGGAACGGCTGGCCGAGGGCGGCACGCAGGCTCGCTGCGACCTTCTGGGCGGCGTCGGCCACGGCGTCGTCCGATCCGCGGGCCTCGGCCGAGCCGTTCAGGAGGATCAGGAACTCGTCGCCGCCCTGGCGGGCGACCACGTCGTCGGCGCGGCACGACCGACGCAGGCGGCGCGCGACCTGCACGAGGAGCTCGTCGCCGACGGCATGCCCGAACCCGTCGTTGATCATCTTGAAGTCGTCGAGATCGACGAAGAGCACCGCACCGCCGACGCCGGTGCGGCGGGCATGCGCGATGGCCAGGTGCAGGTGCTCCTGGAAGAGGGCGCGGTTGGGGAGGTCGGTGAGCGCGTCGTGGAGCGCGAGGTGGGTGAGCCGCGCCTCGGTCGTCTTGCGCTCGGTCACGTCGAAGAT
>DATAEI010000164.1:0-5515 GCA_036258075.1 Gaiellales bacterium | reverse complement strand
GTGACGCTCGTCTGAGGAGCGGGGTCAGACCCCGTACGGACCGCGTGACGGTCCTGGCACACGAACGTGACCAGGCCGCCTGGCCGCCTCCAGGGCGACCGCCGAATCGCGTACGTGTCGGGGTCAAGGCGATCCGCGCCGCCGGCGTTGCAGTGACGCTCGTCCGAGGAGCGGGGTCAGACCCCGTACGGACCGCGTGACGGTCATGGCACACGAACGTGACCAGGTAGCCTGGCCGCGTGCAGGGCTACCGCCGCATCACGTACGCCGTCGGGCTCGTGATGTTCGTCGACGCGGCCCTGTACCTGGCGGTGCTCCCGCTCCTGCCCCATTACGTCGACCGGTTCGGGCTCTCGACGTTCGAGGCCGCCGTAGTCATCGCCGCCTACCCGATCTCGGTGCCGCTGGTCTCGCTGGGCTGCATCGCCCTGGTGCCGCGCGTCGGGGCGAGACGCATAACGCTCGGATCGGCCGGGCTGATGACGGTCGCGACGGTCATCTTCGCCGCCGCGCCGAACGCCGGGATCCTGATCGCCGCCCGGCTGGTGCAGGGCCTCGCCAGCGGCTCGATCTGGACCGGGTCGATGGCGTGGGTGACGGACAACGCCCCCGAAGGCCGGCGCGGCCGCGAGTCGGGCATCGTGATGGGCATGCTGTCGGCCGGCTCGATCGCCGGGCCGGCCGTCGGCGGGCTCGCGGCATGGGCCGGAGAGGGCGTGGGCTTTGGGCTCGTGGCGGCGGTCAGCATGGTCAGCGTCATGCTCGCCGCACTGGCGCCCGCGGGCCGTGCGAGCGGCGTCACGGGCCGGGTCGGCGAGTCGATCGCGCGGGCCATCCGCCAGCCGGCGACCCGGGCTGCGCTCGCGCTGACGCTCGTCGACCTCTTGACGTTCGGCGCCGTCGACGTGCTCGTGCCGCTCAGGCTGGGCGCCACCGGCTCGTCGGTCGCGGCAATCGCCGTCGCGATCGGCGCCGGGGCGGTGCTCGGCGCGATCACGGGCCCGATCGGCGGCCGGCTCGTCGACCGCATCGGGCCGCACCCGGTCGGCATGACGACCGCGGCGTGCATCGCCGTCATCCCATTGGTCCTGGCGTTCGAGCCGACGACCGCCGTCCAGCTCGGCATCCTCGTGGTCGGCGGCCCGCTCTTCGCCCTGGTCGGAAGCGCGATCTTCCCGCTCTCGTCGCAGGGCGCCGACGCGGCCGGCGTCCCGCACGTGGCGGCCACGGGGCTCATGGGTGTCGTCTGGGCCGGCGGCTTCACCGTCGTCCCGCTCCTCACGGGAGCCATCGCCCAGAGCACGTCGCGGACAGCGGCGTACCTCGTGATGGCGGCGCTCACCCTTCCGGTGCTGCTCGTGCTGCGCCGCTCGGGCGGCGGTCAGACCGCCGAGTCGAGGATCTCGGCGCTCTCTGACTCGGGCGGCACGCCGTAGGCGTAGACGACGAGGTCGTCGGCGCCGTGGTTCACGCTTTGAAGCGGCGTCCCCGGGTCGATGTGGATGAGCGCGCCCGGGCCGACGTCGTGCCGGACCGGAGGCTCGCCGACGTACATCGAAAGGGTGCCGCGGAGAACGATGAACGTCTCCTCCTGTGACCGGTGCCGGTGGCGGCGGCCCTTGGCGCCCGGCTCGTAGCGCCACACGTTCGCGCGCGTGCGCGCAAACCCGGCCGCCTCGCTCAGCTCGGCCACGTGGCGGGCCGGCTCGCCGGGCTCGTGGGGGCGGGTGATCCAGTCCAGGCCGGCGGGATCGACGACGCGAAAACCCATGCCGGGGAGCCTAGATCGTTCATCCATCATTCCCGTGATGGTCGGGCCGCGCCCGCTCGAAGAACGCCGCGAGCCGTCCGAGCTCGCCCGGGCCGGCGGCGTCGAGAAGCAGCTCCCGCACGCACGCGTGGTGGGTCACCTGCGCCTCGCGGAGGCGGCGCAGGCCGTCCGGGGTCAACGACACGATGAAGCTGCGTCCGTCGCCGGGGTCGCGCTCCCGCTCGACCAGGCCGCGGTCGGCGAGCCACGCGACCGCGCGGGTCATTCCGCTCGGGCTCAGGAGGACACGCTCGGCGAGGTCGGTCATCCGCAGGCGTCGGTCGGGGACGGTGACCAGGGTGATCAGGACGCCGTAGTGCACGAGCGTCAGGCCGTGCTCCCGCTCGAGGCGGTGGGAGAGCTCGCCGGTCACGGTGCGGTGCAGGGCCAAAAAGCCGCGCCAGACGCGCAGCTCGTCGTCGCTGAACGGGTTCGGCTCCACGGGCTCGCGCGGCGTGTGCGGCATCCTTGACACAGATCCTTTCACGTGGTAGTACTTAGTTGCTGCTGAAAGCAACTATCTTACCACCGACCCGAGGAGCGAATCATGGCGACACCCGCGACCACCACCCCCGCCGTGCTCGGCGCCGCCGACGGCCTGCGCCTGCGCTCCGGCCCCGGGCGCGACCTGGTGTTCAAGGTCACCGGCGTGGAGACCGGCGGCGCCTTCGACTACGGCATCATCGAGGTCGCCCCGCACGGCGGCCCGCCGCTGCACGTCCACCATGTCCACTCCGAGGCGATCCACGTGCTCGCGGGCCGCTACAAGGTGCGAATCGGCGACGAGGTCTTCACCTGCGATGAGGGCGGCTTCGCCTTCATGCCGGCGGGCATCCCCCACGCATTCCTGAACCTGACCGGCGAGCCGGGCCGGCTCATCGTCGTGTACTCGCCCGGCGGGGGCCACCGGTTCTTCGAGGAGTACGGGCCGCTCGCCCGCGACGGCGTCACCGACCGCGCCGCGCTCGCGGCCGTCTTCGAGCGCCACGACATGACGCTGCTCGGCCCGCCGCTCAGTTCGGACTGACCCAGCCTGCTGCTAGGCTCGCCGCGCGCGTGCTCGTATCCATCGAGAGGGGGAAATCGATGAAGTCAGTGCGAACGCTCGGCCTGGCGCTTGCGATCGCGGGGCTCGCCGTGCTCTTGCCGGCGACCGCCGGCGCGGCCACGCACCACGGCACCACGACCTGCCGGGGCGGCACGATCGCCGCCGGGACGTACGGGTCGCTTCGGGTCACGGGCTTCTGCACGCTGCCCGACACGGGCAACGTCACCGTGCGGCACGGCGTCGTCGTGACGCGCACCGGCGTGTTCAACGCGGCGACGCCGGCGAAGCTCGTGGTCTGGGGCAACGTCACCGTGCGCCACCGCGGCATCGCCGCGATCGGCTGCTCGCCGGACGTCGGCTGCGCCGAGCTCGGAAGCGACGTCGTCCACGGCAGCATCCATGCCCACCGGGCGTGGGCCACGATCATCCATGCGACGACCGTCGGCGGCAATGTGAAGATCCGCGGCGGCGGCCGCACCATGGACTGCGCGACTCCGGCGCCGTACGGCGGGCCGTTCTACAGCGTGGTCGAGGACTCGACCGTGGGTGGGAACCTGGTCATCCGGCGCCTGCACACCTGCTGGCTCGGGGTGATCCGAAACCATGTCGGCGGCTCCGTGCAGCTGATCGGAAACCGCCTCGGCGACCCCGACGCGATGGAGGTCGTGACGAACCACGTCGGCGGGAACCTCGCCTGCTTCAACAACGATCCGGCCGCCCAGGTCGGCGACTCGATGGGCGAGGAGAACATCGTCCTCGGGCAGAAGCGGGGCGAGTGCGCGGGGGTCTGAGCGCCGCGGCGTAGCCGGGTGCGGGCGGGCCGAAACCCGGGCCCGCCCGCGCGGCTACCCGATGTGGAACGTCTCGGTGTGGCCGTCGACCGCGATCGCCTGGCCCGTGACCATCCGGGCCGCGTCCGATGCGAGGAAGACGCACATGTCGGCGATCTCCTCGGGCTGCACCCAGCGCGCGATCGACTGGCCGCCGACGTACTCACGCGTCACGTCGTCGACCGGCGCTCCGCGGGCTGCGGCCTCGCGCTCGATGACCGACCGCATGCGCTCGCCGTCGACCGAGCCGGGGCAGATGGCGTTTGCGCGCACGTTGTGGGCCCCGAGCTCGATGGCGATCGACTTCGTGAGGCCGATCACCGCCCACTTCGCCGCCGCGTAGGGCGTCCGCATGCCCAGGCCGTGCTGGCCCGCCGTCGACGAGATGTTGACGATCGATCCAGACCGGGCGGCCTTCATCGCGGGGATCACCCGCGCGCACGTTCGGTAGTGGCTCGTGAGCCCCACCGCGAGGCAGCGCTCCCAGTCGGCAGCGGACACGTCCTCTATGAGCGCCGTCGGCCCCGCGATGCCCGCGTTGTTCACGAGCACGTCGAGGCCGCCCATCGCGTCGAGGACGCCGTCGATCCACGCGTCGAGCGCGGGGAGATCCGCGACGTCGACGGCCTGGGCCGTCAATCCCTCGCGGGCGGCGGCCGCGACGGCGGCAGGGTCGACGTCGCAGAGATGGACGTCGTCGCCCCGTGCGGCAAACGCTCTGGCGACCGCCAGACCGATCCCGCTTCCGGCGGCTGTGATCGCGACCCGGAGCGCCATTGGCCGCCAGGATATGCGGCGGTGCGGCCGGCGGCCGGCTATCCGGCGAGGGCCATCGCCCCATCCGCCAGCTCCCGGCGCAGCTCGGGGAGCGCATCGGCCCGTCCGGCGACGACCGCCGCGCGGAGCGCGCCGCGCGCATCGGTGTAGCGGGCGACGAACGCATCCGCGTCGCCTTCGGCGGTCACGCGCAGGCCGGGCCCGGCGGGCCCGAGCGCCTGGATCCGCCAGCCGAACTGATCCGACCAGAAGAACGGAACGGGTGCCCGCCGGGGCGCGAGGCCCAGGATCCCGGCGGCCGTGGCGGCCGCGGTCGCCGCCGCCGCGCTCCAGTGCTCGAGCCGCACGCCGGCCGCACCGCCCTCGGGCAAGCCCACGCTTGCGACGTCGCCGCACGCGTGCACTCCCGCCGCCGCCGTCCGGCCGCGCGCGTCGACGGGAACGCCGCCGTCGGGCGCGAGGGCGAGGAGGCCGGCCAGGAGCTCGGCGTTCGGCCGGGCGCCCACGCCGACGAGCACCACATCGCACTCGAGCCGGGCCCCGCCGCCGAGCTCGATCGCCTCGACCCGCCCCCGTCCCGCGACGCCGCGGACCGGCGTGTCGAGGCGCAGGTCGATGCCCGCGGCGCGCACGCGCTCGGCGAGGAGCGCGCCGACCTCGGGGCCGAGCGTGCGCTCGAACGGCACGGGCGCGGGATCGACGACGGTCACATCGACCCCGAGCTGGAGGGCGCTCGAGGCGACCTCCAGGCCGACGAACCCGGCGCCGACAACGGCCAGCCGCGCCCCCGGGACGAGCGCCTCCCGCAGCCCGGCTGCATCGTCGATCGTTCGCAGGTGGTGGATCCCGGGCAGCCCGTCGAGCCCCGGGAGCCGGCGCGCGCGTACGCCCGTGGCGACGACCAGCGTCGTCCACCGGAACTCATGCGGGCCTGCGACCGCACGGCGCCCGTGCAGGTCGAGAGCGTTGATCCGCGCACCGGGCCGAAGCTCGAGGCCGCGGGCCGCCCAGAAGCCCGGCTCTCGCAGCGCAAGCTCCGAGGCCGAGCGC
>DATAEI010000163.1:0-28425 GCA_036258075.1 Gaiellales bacterium | reverse complement strand
GACCCGGGCCAACGTCGAGCTGCTGGAGGCTCGGGGAATCGAGCTGATCGGCCCCGGCGCCGGTGAGACCGCCGAGGGCGAGCTCGGGACGGGGCGGATGGCGGAGCCGGGCGAGATCGCAGCCGCCGTCACGGCCCGCCTTGCAGCCGGACGTTCGATGGCCGGGCTCCGGGTGCTCGTCACCGCGGGGGGCACGCGCGAGCCGCTCGACGCCGTCCGCTACGTCGGAAACCGCTCGTCGGGCAGGATGGGCGCCGCTGTGGCCGACGAGGCGGCCCGCCGCGGAGCCGACGTGACGCTTGTCCTGGCCGCCGCGACGGCCCGGCCGACCGCATCGATGCAGGTCGTCCACGTCGAGACCGCAGCCGAGCTCGAGCGGGCGACGCTCGCAGCCGCCCCGGGCTCCGACGTGATCGTCATGGCGGCCGCCGTCTCGGACTACCGGCCGGCCGACGCCGCTTCTGGGAAGCGCACGAAGTCCGGTGACGCGTGGCACGTCGCCCTCGAACCGACCCCCGATATCCTCGCAGGGCTGGGGGCGGCGCGGAAACCCGGTCAGGTCTTGATCGGGTTTGCGGCCGAGCATGGAGAGGGTGGCGTCGACCGCGCCCGGGGGAAGCTCGAGCGCAAGGGCGTGGACATGATCGTGATGAACGACATCAGCCGCCGGGATATCGGCTTCGACTCGGACCTCAACGAATTGACGCTCGTGACGTCTGACCGAGAGACCGGCGTCTCTCGCCGCAGCAAGCGCGCATGCGCCGCTGCGATCTGGGACGCCGTCTCGCTACCGGCTCGTACGGCTTCCGCCGTCCGCGCATGAACGACCCACACCAACCAGAGAGGATCCGCCAGGTGGAAGCCCAGGTCCAGCCAGAGTCGCCCCTCCCGGATGACATCGCCGCAGCCGCCGAGGTCGCCGGGCGCGTGATCCAGAACGTCTCCCGCGTGATCCACGCACCCCGCACCCTGATCGAGCGGTGCGTCATGGCGGTGCTGTGCGAGGGCCACGTGATCCTCGAGGACTTCCCGGGCGTCGGCAAGACGATGCTCGCCAAGTCGATCGCCCGCTCGCTCGACTGCGAGTTCGCGCGCGTGCAGGCCACGCCCGACCTCCTGCCGTCGGATATCACCGGCGTCTCGGTGTTCAACCTCCAGGGGAACGAGTTCGAGTTCAAGCCGGGCCCGGTGTTCGCCAACATCGTCCTCGTGGACGAGATCAACCGCGCCTCTCCGAAGACCCAGTCGGCGCTCCTGGAGTGCATGCAGGAGGTCCAGGTCACGGTCGACGGCACGACCCACCGGCTGGCGCGGCCGTTCACGGTCATCGCGACCCAGAACCCGATCGAGTACGAGGGCACCTTCCCGCTGCCCGAGGCGCAGCTCGACCGGTTCACGATGCTCCTGGCGCTCGGGTACCCGGACGCCGAGGCGGAGTCGAAGATGCTCGCCGAGCACGCGGCGACCGAGCCGCTCGAGGATCTCGAGCCGGTGTCGACCGCGACCGAGATCGAGGCGGCGATCGCGGCGGTCAGGAAGGTGTTCGTCGAGGACACGCTGCACCGCTACGTCGTCGAGATCCTGAACCACACCCGCACCGACACGCGCCTGGCCCTGGGTGCCAGCCCGCGCGCCGGGATCGCGCTCCTGCGGGTGGCGAAGGCGCACGCGGTCGTCCGCGGCCGCGACTACGTCGTGCCCGCCGACGTGAAGGACGTCGCGACGGACGTGCTCACCCATCGGGTCATCCTGGCGCCCGAGGCGCGCACAGCCGGCGTCGACGCTGCGGACTCGATCCGTGAGGCCGTGGAGCGCACGCGGGTCCCCGTATGACCCAGCGCGGTCGCCGCGTGCTGTGGCTGGCGCTCGGCCTGTACATCGCCGCCTGGGGGTTCGGAACCGACGTGATGTTCCCGGTGGCCGTCGGGCTGGCGCTCGCGCCGGCGGCGGCCTGGGCGTGGGTGCGGCTGCTCGACCGGCCGATGCGCCTGCGCCGCCGCGCCGGCCACCTCGAGCTCGTCGAGGGCCAGTCGTTCGCCGTCGGCCTCGAGGTCACCGCCGACGGCGGCCCGCTGCCGGGCCGCGCGGTCGTCGTCGACAGGGTGGGGGAGACGCCGGTCGTGACCGGCGTGGTGCGCACGGGGCGCGTGCTGCGCGGACGCTACGAGGTGGCCTCGGCGCTTCGCGGCCGCTACCGGCTCGGCGGCGCGGAGCTCGTGATCGGCGACGGCTTCGGGCTCGCGGAGGCCCGGATCGCGCTCGACCGATCCGACGAGGTGATCGTCTATCCGCGGGTGTATCCGCTCGAGGGCCTCTTCACCGACGCCGGCGGCGCATCCGGCGAGCAGGGCCGGGCGCTGCTTCACCGCACCGCCGGCTACGACCTGCACTCGATCCGCGACCACCAGCAGGGCGAGAGCCTGCGCCGCGTCCACTGGCGCTCGACGGCGAAGCGGCGAAAGCTCATGGTGAAAGAGCTCCAGGACACGCCCCGCGACGAGGCGTCGGTGCTGCTCGACGGCGACGCGCGCGCCGTCGCCGGTGCGGCGCCCGAATCGACGTTCGACTACCAGGTGCGGGCCGCCGCGTCGCTCCTTCACCGGCTCCTCGAGTCGGGCCAGCGAAGCGCGCTCGTGATCCACGGCGCCGCCCACACCCGCATCCGCGTCGGCGACTCCGGGGGCCACTGGGCGACCGCGCTCGGGGCGCTCGCCGGAGCGCAGGCGGACGCCCCGCGGACGCTGGCCGCAACGCTCGGCGAGAGCGCCCACGCCGCAAACCGCGTGGATGCCGCCCGCGTCTTCGTCGTGACCGCCGCGATGTCGGCGCAGCTCGCCGAGCGCCTGCTGGCGCTCCGGTCCGCGCAGCGCGACATCGCCGTGGTGTGGGTGGACGCGCCCGATTTCGCCGGGAACGGCGCGGACACGGCCCAGAACGCGGCGGCGCTGCGGCTCACCCGCTCGGGGATCCCGATGGCGCGGATCCGCCAGGGCGACGACGTCGGCCGCGCGCTGTCCGCGCCGACGCTGCGGCTGGTGGTGGCCAGTGCCTGACCGGCGTGCAGGGCTCGCCGTCGTCACCATCGCGATGGTGCTCTACGGCGGCGTGCACTGGGCCCAGATCGAGAAGCCCGCGGTCGGCGTGGCGTGGATTGTGGGGCTCGCCGGGCTCGCCGTCCTGCCCGCCGCCGTGTCGTGGCTGGGACGTCCGCGCCTCGCGTGGCTCGGAGTGCTGCCCGCGTCGGCGGTGGCGGCAATCGGCCTCGTGACCGGCCTCTGGCCGTGGCGCACGCAGCACGGGTTCTACCCGCGGGCCGTGGCGAACGTGATCGACGACGGTGCGCACGCCTGGTTCACGGCGCACACGCCGTTCGATCCGGGCCGGTTCCCGGCTGTCGACCACGATCTCAAGCTGGCGTTCTTTGCCCTCGGGATACTCCTCGCATGGATGCTGCTCTGCCGCGGCTGGGCGCTCGCCGCCGTCGCCGTCGGGTTCCTGCTCTTCGCGATGCCGAGCACGGTGGTCGATCTCTCGGCCGGCGGATTCCGGGCCGCGATCTTCCTCGGCCTCGCCCTGGCGGCGCTCTTCCTGACCGGCGACCGGGTCGGGAGGTCGGTGGCGGTGCCGCAGGCGGCCGTCCTCGGCGTCGCGGCGGTCGTCGCCGGCCTCGTGGTCGGCGGGGCGCCGGGCGTGAGCAAGGACGCGTTCCTCGGCTGGCAGAAGTGGAACCCGCTCGCCAAGCCGGTGAAGCGCGTGAACGTCCAGTACGTGTGGGATCAGACCTACAAGCCGCTCCACTGGCCCAAGAAGAAGACGATCGTCATGGAGGTGCACTCGCCCGTCCCCCTCTACTGGAAGGCGGCCGTGCTGACCGTGTTCGACCACGACCACTGGTCGCAGGGCGGGGCCGGCGGATCGATCCCGCTCGCGAGCCAGCAGGGCGGCGCGTTCACGATGCCGCCCGGGTTCCTCCCTCCGAACGTCGTCACCGCCGACCTGACCGACACGGTCAAGATCAACGTCAAGATCGACGCCCTGGCCGATCCGCACCTGATCGGCACCGGCCAGGCGATGCGCTGGACGTTCCCGGACGACGTCCGCTCGCAGGTGGCCCTCGACGGGACGGTGGCGACGACGGCGGATCCGAAGCGCGGTGCCACGTACTCGGAGACCGCCTACACGCCGAGCCCGTCGCCCACCGATCTCGCCTCGACCGGCACGGCGTACCCTCCGGAGATCTCGGCCGGCATCACCGTCGGCGGAGCGCTCATCCCGCCGTTCGGATCGCATGCGCCGATCACCGGGACGCCGGTCCCGCAGGACTACATCCAGGCGTCGGACGATGCGTGGAGCGCCTCCGGCGCTGACAAGGCCGTGACGCCGTTCGGCGCGGCCTTCCTGCTCGAGCACTACCTGCGCTCCGCGCCGTTCACCTACGACCTCACACCGAACCAGAAGAAGGGCGTCCCGCCGCTCGTCGACTTCCTCGAGCGGACGCAGAAGGGCTACTGCCAGATGTACTCGGGCGCGATGGCGCTCATCCTGCGCCTGCACGGCATCCCGGCCCGGGTCGCCGTCGGCTTCACGACCGGGCGCCCGCCGCAGAAGTCGGGCGACCCGTACATCGTGATGGACCGGAACGCCCACGCCTGGGTCGAGGTGTTCTTCCCGGGCTTCGGCTGGATGCCGTTCGAGCCGACCCCGACCCGCACCATCACCCAGGGCTATTCGTCGTCGTCGCCGACCTTCCGCAACATCGCGACGGGCGGCGGCGTGAAGACGCTCGACAGCGCAACCCAGAAGCTGCTGCTCGACCAGGCGAACGGCAACGGCAACGTCGACGCCAAGGGGAACCTCGGATTGCTCTTCAAGCAGACGGCCGCCGGCGACCACGGCCACGGCGGGTCGGCGGCCGCGCCGGTCGGCGCGTTCAACGGCACCGGCTCCGGCCACGGCCGCTTCCTGCCATGGCTCTTCACCGCGCTCCTCGTCGTCCTGATCGGCGTCATCGCCTTCAAGGCCGTCGCAGCCCGGTGGCGCTACCTGCGCAGAGGCCCGCGCGCCCGGGCGACGGCCGCCTACCACGACCTGGCCACGTTCGTCGGCGACCAGGGCGTGGCGGTGAAGCCGGGGTTCACGTTCGAGGATCTGGCCGGCCAGGTCGAGCACACCTTCGGGGTGCCGGCGACCGGCTTCGCCCGCGCGGCCAGCCGCGCGCGCTACGCGCCGCTCGGCCGCGCCCGGACGGCGGAGGCCGAGATGCGCCGGGAGCTGCGAGGCGTGAAGCGCGGCGTCCGCCAGCGCCTCAGCAGGGGCGAGCGCGCGGCCGGCGCCGTGCGGCTGCGGTCGGTGCTCTCGGCGTCGTCACGGCGGGAGTGATCCGCGTGCCGGCTCATCGCCATGGGCAGCGAGGTCGATGATTCCGTCATGGAGGGCGAGGACACCTACACCCTGTTCCAGCGCGGGCGGGCTCACATGCAGGCAGGCGACAACGCGCAGGCCACCGTCGCGCTGGAGAAGGCGAAGCGCCGCGAGCCCGACAAGGCGTCGATCCGCGAGGCGCTCGGCGTTGCCTACCTGCGCCTGCATCGCTACTCGGAGGCGGCCGCCGAGTTCGAGCACATCCTGAGCTCCGCACCCGCCAACCACTACGCCCACTACTGCCTCGGCCGCTGCCTCGTCCGGATGGGCGAGCCGAAGAAGGCCGCCGGCCACTACAAGATGGCCGCCTGGCTCCGTCCCGAGGTCGACTACTACCAGAAGGCCCTGGCCTCGCTCCAGTAACCCGGCGGCGCAACAACGGGGTCAGACCCCAATGTTGCGCGTCAATCCCGTATGACCCAGAAGAGCGCCGCGGGCCGCTGGCCGATGTTGCGCCAGCCGGAGATGCCCGAGCGGTCGGCCAGGAGCGCCTCGCCCTGGCGAAGCACGGGCCGGCCGGCGGTCGTCATCACCTGGACGAGCCCGCCGATCACCGCCACCACCTCGACGCCCTTGTGCGGCACCTGCGGCGCGGCGTCGGCGCCGGGCGCGAGTCGCACGAGGTAGACGCGCATGCCCGCCTCGGGGTCGTCGAGGAGCGGGATCGGCATCCCGGTCGGCTGCGCGGCGGGGTCGTCACGGCGCCCCAGCCGGTAACCCGGCGCCACCTGGCCGCGGAGCAGCTCGTCGACGGTGATCCCGAGGCCGGCGGTGAGCTCGAGCAGCGTCTCGAGCGAGAGGCCGCGCTGGCCGCGTTCGGCCTGCGAGATCGCGCTCGCCGACACGCCCGCCAGCCGCGCGAGGTCGCCCTGCGAGAGCCCGCGCTGGGTGCGAACCGCCCGCAGCGCCGTGCCCAGCCGTGCCGCCGCCGGGGCCCGCTCGAGCGCCGGGCGGCCGTCCTCTCCCGTCCGGCACCGGTACACGCTTCCCTGGACTCCCACCGGCCGGCCCTCGGCCTTTGCGATCCTGAGCCGGCCGTCGCGGACCACCACGATGCACTGGGTCACGTCCTCGACCGCACGCCGCACCGGCTCGAGCCGCTCCCCCTGCGAGAGCGACCAGTAGGCGATGGCGCCAACCTCGAGCAGCATCGGACAGCAGTTCACGAAGAACCGGCTGGCGCCGTCGACGCCCCAGCGATCCGCCATCACGTCGAGCGAGTCGAAGACGAGCAGGTTGCGCCGGTCGGGGCGGCACGCTCGGCGGATGGCGTCGAGGAGCGGCGCCGGGCGCTCGAGCGGGCCGCCCGCCGCCGCGTCGAACGACTCGATGCCGGCGATCGCCTCGGCGCCGAGCCGCACGTGCGCGGCGTAGTCGTAGGTGGCCGCCTCACCGACGATGGCGTCGATGAACGGCGCGGCGTCGCCGCCGTCGGACTGCCACACCACGTTGTCGCCCCAGTACAGCCCGTCGAGGGCGTCGTCGAGGTCGGGGACGCCGGTGCTCGGCCCGGAGGTGTGAAGCCCTGCTTGCGACATCGCAGCCGGGGGCCAGTCTATCAAGCACCGCTTACGCAAACTCGAAATCGCGCCACTCTGGCTTTACTCTGAGCCGATGCGCAGCGTGATCCTGACCCTCGACGGCGCGGAGCCCGACCGTGCGCTTCCCATCGTGCGCGAGATGGCCCGCCGCGACGGCGGGAACGTCGTCGTGGTGCACGTCGGCGAGGCGACGAGCGAGATCGAGAGCCTGGTCGCCGCGCTCCGCGCCGAGGGGATCGCGGCCGAGCTCGAGGCGCACCCGGGATCGCCCGCCGGCGCCGCCGAGATCATTGCCGACGTGGCCCGCCGCCGCGACGGCCGCCTGATCGTGGTCGCCACCGGCCGCCCGCCGCAGGCCGACGCCGCCCTGTCGCCCGGGCTCACCCGGCGCCTCCTCGGCGCCGCGCCGTGCCCGGTCGTCGCGGTGCCCGCCGCCGCCTAGCCCCGGACAGGGCTCTCGATCCAGATGGTGACGGGGCCGTCGTTCACGAGCGCCACGTGCATGTGCGCGCCGAACACGCCCTGCCTGACCGCCACGCCGAGTGCGCGAAGCTCGGCGGCGAACCGCTCGACCAGCGCCTCGGCCTCCTCGGGCGCCGCCGCCGCCGTGAATCCGGGCCGGTTCCCGCGCGTGGCGTCGCCGTAGAGCGTGAACTGCGAGACCGCGAGCACCTCGCCGCCGGCGTCGAGCACCGACCGGTTCATGCGCCCCTGCTCGTCGGGAAGGACACGGAGCCGGGCGACCTTCCCGGCCATCCACTCGGCCTCCGCGGGCCCGTCACCCGTGCCCGCGGCCACGAGCACGAGGAGCCCGGGCCCGATCTCGGAGACCCGCTCGCCGGCGACCTCGACTGACGCTTCGGAAACCCTCTGAACAAGCGCGCGCACGGCCTCTGAGTTTCTCACCATGCGGCAACCGCTGCTAGACTTCTGGCCGAATCGAGACGTCAAGGCTGGTCGTCGAGGTGGGTGCGAGCCCGCCTCTTTTTTCGCCTCCAATGAACCGCGCAACCGCCCTTCAACACGAAATCGAGACCACTCTGGCCACCCGTGTGCCGGAGGTCGAGGTCGTGCTCGCGGAGCGGCCGTCGCCGGGACAGCTGCGGGTCGTGATCGACCGGCCGGGGGGCGTCGACGTCGACCTGTGCGAGCGCGTGAGCCGTGAGCTGGCGCCGCTTCGCACGCAGTACGCGCTCGAGGTTTCATCGCCCGGGCTCGACCGTCCGCTGGTCAAGCCCGCGCACTATCGCCGCGCAATCGGCGAGCGCGTCGCCGTGCGCACCGACACGCCCATCGACGGCCGCCGCCGGTTCGACGGCGGGCTCGAGGCGGCCGACGACGACGGCATCGAGATCGTTCAGGACGGCCACCGGGTGCGGATCCGCTACGCCGAGATCCGGCGCAGCCACGTGGTCTACGAGCCAGCAGGAGGAACCCCGTGAGCAAGGAGATCCTGGAGGGCGTCAGGCTCGTCGAGAAGGAGAAGGGCATCGAGCCCGGCACGCTGCTTGCGGCCATCGAGGACGCGCTGCTCGCCGCCTATCGCAAGATGCCCGACGCGCGCCATCCCGTGCGCGTCGACCTCGACCGCGAGACGCTCGACTTCACCGCATGGTCCGTGACGCCGCAGGCATGGGAGTCCTACCTCGAGGCGCATCCGCACCACCAGGTGCTGGCCGAGGCGCCGCCGGACGAGACGGAGATCGTCTCGGCCGTGACCGACGATGCGCAGACCGACGAGGAGCCCGAACCTGAGCCCGAAATCGAGTGGGACTGGTTCAAGGACGACGTCCTCGTCGACGTCACGCCCGAGAACTTCAGCCGCATCGCCGGCCAGACCGCCAAGCAGGTGCTGCGCCAGCGGATCAACGAGGCCGAGCGCTCGATGATGTACGACGAGTACGCCGACCGCGTCGGCGAGATCGTGACCGGGATCGTCCAGCAGGACGACCACCGCTACGCGTTCGTCGACCTGGGCCGGATGGAGGCCATCCTGCCGGGCTCCGAGAAGGTGCCCGGCGAGCGCTACGAGCAGGGAAGCCGCATCAAGGCGGTCATCATCGAGGTGCGCGCCGAGGGGAAGGGCCCGCAGGTCGTGCTCTCGCGGCGCTCCGACGAGCTCATCCGCCAGCTCTTCGAGCTCGAGGTGCCCGAGATCGCCGACGGCCTCGTCGAGATCCGCGCGGTTGCCCGCGAGCCCGGCTACCGGGCCAAGATCGCCGTCGAGTCGAAGACCCAGGGCGTCGACCCGGTCGGCGCCTGCGTCGGACCGCGCGGCTCGCGCGTCCGCATGGTCGTGTCCGAGCTTCGCGGCGAGAAGATCGACATCATCCCGTGGAACGACGAGCCGGCCCGGTTCGTCGCCAAGGCGCTCGCGCCCGCCAAGGTGCGCGAGGTCTACGTCGACGACGAGCACCGCCAGGCGACGGTCGTCGTCCCCGACGGCGAGCTCTCGCTGGCCATCGGCAAGGAGGGCCAGAACGCGCGCCTCGCGCACCGGCTCACCGGTTGGCGGATCGACATCGTCGGCGAGACCGAGTACTACGCCGAGGAGGCCGAGCAGACCTACACCGGCGTCGACGCCGCCGAGGAGGACGAGTTCCCCGGCCGCTGCGTCGCGGTGACGTCGTCCGGCAAGCGCTGCCCGAACCAGGCGCTCGACGGGAGCCGCTACTGCGGCGTCCCCGCACATCGGGAGCTGGCGGCCGCAGAGGAGGCGGCTCGGTAGCGGCCCGCGTGCCCGTCCGCCAGTGCGCCGGCTGCCGCCGGCGCGCCCCGCAGGCGTCACTCGTGCGCCTGCGCGCGGTGGAGGGAGTGCTCGTGGTCGATCGTGACCACCGGCTCGGGGGGCGTGGGGTGTACCTGTGCCCGAGCATGAGGTGTGCCGGTCACGCCCGGCGGCGGGGCGCTCTCGCCAGAAGGCTAAAATGCGCACTCACCGTGCCCGCCGACCTTGCGGAGCAGGTGAGCCTGGAGCGGCCGGAGGGTCGCATGGAAGGAATGACCTAGTGGCGAAGAAGACCGCCGAGCAGCCCAAGCCAAAGCCCAAGGCACCCAAGCCCACCGAGAACGCGGCCGCGGAGAAGCCCGCCGCGGACACGACTGCTGCCGAGCCCGCCGCCGCGGCCGCCGAGCCGGCGGTGCCCGACGTCGTCGACGACGAGGAGGCCCGCCGCGTCTACGGCGAGAAGGCCGCCGCCCCACAGCAGAGCCAGGGGAACCAGCCCGGCCGCCACGCCCGCCCGCAGCGAGGGGCGTCGCCGCGCGGGCGCAGGCGCGTGGTCATCGACGCTCAGGCCGGGCGCCGCGCGCCCGGGCAGCGGCGCGAGCGCGGTGGCCCTCGCCAGGAGCAGCGCAAGGAGCCGGAGGTGCCGACCGGGCCCGTCACGGTGCCGTCGGGCATCACGGTCAAGGATCTCGCCGAGAAGCTCGGCGTCTCGCCGGCCAAGATCATCACGCTCATGATGGAAGCCGGCGACATGGTGCAGATCACCCAGTCGCTGACCGACGACGCCGTCGAGCTGATCGGCGGCGAGCTGAAGCGCGAGATCACGATCCGGCACGCCGCCGACGAGGAGCCCGAGGAGATCACCTTCGAGGATGCGCCCGAGGCGCTCCAGGCCAGGCCGCCGGTGGTGACGATCATGGGCCACGTCGACCACGGCAAGACGACGCTCCTCGACGCCATCCGCCAGTCGGCGGTGGTCGACACGGAGGCCGGCGGCATCACCCAGCACATCGGCGCCTACCAGGTCGACGTGCCGGACGGCCGCAAGGTCACGTTCCTCGACACGCCGGGCCACGAGGCCTTCACCGCCATGCGGGCCCGTGGCGCCAAGGTGACCGACGTCGCGGTGCTGGTCGTTGCCGCCGACGACGGCGTCATGCCGCAGACCATCGAGGCGATCGACCATGCCAAGGCTGCGCATGTGCCGATCCTCGTCGCCGTGAACAAGATCGACCGGCCCGACGCCAACCCGGATCGCGTCCGCACCGAGCTCGTGAGCCACGGCCTCCAGCCGGAGGAGTGGGGCGGCGAGACGATCTTCGAGGACGTGTCGGCCAAGAACAAGGAGAACCTGGACGGGCTGCTGAAGTCGATCCTGCTCCAGGCAGACGTGCTCGAGCTCAAGGCCAACCCGGATGCCGAGGCGTCAGGCGTCATCATCGAGTCCCGCCTGGACGTCGGCCGCGGCCCCGTCGCCACCATGCTGGTGCAGCGCGGCACCCTGAACGTCGGAGACGCGATCGTCGCGGGCGACGCCTGGGGCAAGGTCAAGGCCCTGAACGACTACAACGGCAAGCGCGTCCGCGAGGCCCGGCCGGGCGTTCCGGTCGAGATCCTCGGGTTCGACCGCCCGCCGCCGGCGGGTGAGCTCGCCCGCGAGGTCGACAACGAGCGCGTCGCCCGCCAGACGGCTCAGCTCCGCGCCCAGCGCGTGCGCGCAGAGCAGCTCGCCCGCCGCACCTCGTCGGTGAGCCTCGAGGACCTGTTCTCGCAGATGCAGGAGGGCGGCATTCGCGAGCTGGCCCTCATCATCAAGGCGGACGTCCAGGGCTCGGTGGAGGCAGCCGTCGACGAGATCGGAAAGATCCAGCACGACGAGGTCATCGTGCGAGTGATCCACTCCGGCGTCGGCGGGATCGTCGCGTCCGACATCATGCTCGCCGCCGCATCGAGCGCGATCGTGGTCGGCTTCAACGTGCGGCCGAACGCCGAGGCCAAGGCGCTGGCCGAGCGCGAGGGCGTCGACATCCGCACGTACCGGGTGATCTACCAGCTCACAGAGGACATCCAGCAGGCCCTGCTCGGCATGCTCGCGCCGGAGCGGGTCGAGGAGGTGCTCGGCGAGGCGGAGGTGCGCCAGACGTTCCGGGCCTCGCGGATCGGCACGATCGCAGGCTGCATGGTGACCCAGGGCGTGCTCCAGCGAGGCGCCCAGGTGCGCCTCGTCCGCGACGGCACGATCGTCTACGACGGCCGCATCGACACGCTGAAGCGCTTCCAGGACGACGCCCGGGAGGTCGCACAGGGCTTCGAGTGCGGGCTGACGCTCGAGAACTACAACGACGTCAAGGAAGGCGACGTGCTGGAGGCCTACGCCGTCCGCGAGGTCGCCCGCACCGCGTGAGCCGGCCCGCCGGGCCCGCAACCCTGCAGCTCGTCGGCGGCCCCACGGCGCTCATCGCCTACGGAGGCCTGCGCATCCTGACGGACCCGACGTTCGACCCGCCGGGCGAGCGGCGCAGCTCCGGCACGCCGGTCGTCTTGACGAAGCTCACCGGGCCGGCCGTGGACGCGGACGCGATCCAGCCGCTGGATGCCGTCCTCGTCTCGCACGACCACCATGCCGACAACCTCGACACGGCCGGCAGGGAGCTCCTCTCGCACGCCGGCCGCGTCCTCACGACGAGCGCCGGCGCGGAGCGCCTCGGTGGCGGCGCGACCGGCCTCGAGCCCGGCGACGAGGTCGACCTCAACCGCCCCGAGGGCGGCACGGTCACCGTCACGGCGGTGGCTGCCGAGCACGGCCCGCCGGAAGTGGCGGCAGTGAACGGGCCCGTCATCGGCTTCGTCCTGCGCGGCGACGGGCTCCCGACCGTCTACGTGAGCGGCGACAATGCGTCGGTCGAGGTCGTCCGGACGATCGCCGCCGCCCACGGGCCGTTCGACGCCGCCGTGCTCTTCACAGGGAACGCCCAGGTGCCGGCGCGCTGGGGCCCGGACGTCCCGCTCACGCTGACACCCGCGGCCGCGGTCGAGGCGGCCCGCATCCTGGATCCGGCGGTCGTCATCGCGGTCCACCAGGAGGGCTGGGCGCACTTCACGTCGGGCCCGCAGGACCTCGAGCAGGCGTTCGCGGCGGCCGGGCTCTCCGACAGGCTGCGTTCCGTCTCGCCGGGAGGGGTCCTCGAGCTGGTCCCTCGGAGCTAGGCGAGCGCGTCGAAGAGCGCGCCGGTCGACTCATCGCTCGCCCGCAGCACCTGGGCGTTCGCCCGGACGGCGAGCGGCTGCCACGCCGACTCGACCAGCGCGTCCATGTCGAACGGGTCCTGCGCGAGGCGGTCGGCGTCCTCGTCGAGGCGGCGCTGCGCTGCCAGGATGCCGCTGAGCGCGGAGGACGTGGCGGGGCCGATCTGGATCTCTCTCCCACGATGGCGCACGCGCTACCGTTTGTCCATGCCGTCGGGGTACGTGGGCATCCTCACGTTCGACCTGCACATCCCCGATGGGGCCTCCCTCAAGGGCAAGCGCCGGCACCTGCTGCACACGAAGGCGCAGCTCGAGCGCCGGTTCGGCGCGTCGGTGGCCGAGGTCGATATGCACGACCTGTGGCAGCGCTCGCGGCTCACGATGGCGGTCGTGCGGCGTGACCACTCGGCCGCCCGGCAGGCGCTGGAGGATGCCGAGCGCTACCTGTCTGCCCAGGAGTACGAGCTCGTGTCGTCGACCCGCACCGTGATGAGCCCGGAGGACGACCTGTGAGCGAGCGGATGCGAAAGGTGAACGAGGCGCTGCGGCACGTCCTCGCCGACGGCGTCGAGACCCTCGCCGACCCCGGCCTGGGCTTCGTGACGGTGACGGCCGTCAGGACCTCGGCCGACCTGGGCCACGCCGAGGTGTTCGTGAGCGTCCTGGGCTCCAAGAAGCGGCGGACGGCGAGCCTGCGCGCGCTCGACCGCGCCCACGGCGTGCTCCAAAGCCGGGTCGCGCGGGAACTGCACCTTAAGCGCACTCCGCAGCTTTCCTTCCACTATGATGAGACCGTCGACCGCGCGATGCGGCTGGACCAGATCCTGGCCCAGGAAGTGCCTGCCGCTCCGGACGACCCCGACTCCGAATGACCGACATCGCTCCTCAAAGCGACGTGCAGGCGGCCGTTGCAGCCCTCGCTGCGGCGGATCGCGTGCTGATCGCGACCCACGAGAACCCCGACGGTGACGCGATCGGATCGATGACGGCTGCCGCGGGCGGCCTGCGCCAGCTCGGCAAGGAGGTGCGGATGTACCTCGAGCCCGCCTCGACGATCCCGCACGAGGTGAGCTTCCTGAACACCGATGGGCTGGAGCGCGACGTCGACCCGGCCGACATCGAGGGCTGGACGCTGCTCGTGCTCGACTGCGGGAACGAGCGCCGCCTGGGCGAGCTGCACGAGGCCCTGCGGGCGAGCGCGGGCACGGTCGTCGACGTCGACCATCACCACGACAACAGCCGGTTCGGCGACGTGAACCTGATCGACGGGCACGCATCATCGACGGCCGAGATCCTGGCGCGCATCTTCGACGGTCTCGAGGTCGAGATCACGCCGCAGATCGCAGAGGCCCTCTACGTCGGCCTCGTGACGGACACCGGCCGGTTCCAGTACCGCACCACGAGCCCCGAGGCGCTGCGGCTTGCGGCCCGGCTCGTCGAGGCGGGCGCCGATGTGCACAAGGTCTTCGAGCTCGTCTTCGAGTCGGTGCAGCTCGGCAAGCTGTCGCTGCTCGGCCGCGTGATCGACCACACGGTGCCCTACTACGGCGGCCGCCTCCTCGTCTCGCACGTGAGCCGCGAGGACCTCGCACTCGTCGAGGGGGACGAGGCCACGACCGAGGGCCTCATCGACCACCTGCGGGCCGTGGAGGGCGTCCAGGTGGCCGGCCTCATCCGCGAGCAGGTGCCGCTGCCCGACGGCACGATCACCCCGAACCGGGTGTCGCTGCGGTCGCGCGGCGTGATCGACGTCTCGCAGATCGCCCGCAAGTCGGCGGGCGGAGGGCACAAGCAGGCCGCCGGCTTCTCGCACCCCGGCACGGTCGACGACATCCGCGAGTTCATCGTCGCCGAGGTCGCCGCCCAGCTGGAAGAGCCCGCGGCCTGAGGCGCGGCGCCGGCGGATGGCCCAGCTGACCGGCCTCCTGCTCGTCGACAAGCCCGCCGGGCCGAGCTCGTTCGGCGTCCTTCGCTCGCTTCGCCCGGCGCTGGGCGCGAAGCTGGGCCACGCCGGCACGCTCGACCCGTTCGCCACCGGGCTCCTGCTGGTCCTGGCCGGTCGGGCGACCCGGCTTGCGACCTACCTGTCCGGGCTCGACAAGCGCTACGAGGCGGTGGTGCAGTTCGGCGCCGTCTCGACGACGCTCGACCCGGAGGGTGAGATCGAGCAGACCGGGGGCACCACCGATGCCGGCGCGGTCGCGGCCGCTGCGGCGGCGCTCACCGGCGAGGTGCTCCAGGCCGTGCCGGCAGCCTCGGCCGTGAAGATCGACGGCCGCCGCTCGTATGCTCGCATGCGGGCCGGCGAGACGGTCGCCGCCCCGCCTCGGCAGGTCCGGATCGAGCGGATCGACGTGCAGGACTTCGAGGAGGATGCGCAGCGCGTGAGGATCGGCGTGGAGTGCTCGAAGGGCACGTACGTCCGCCAGATCGCCGCCGATCTCGGCGAGGCGACGGGCGCAGGCGCCTACTGCCTCGAGCTTCGCCGCACCGCCGTGGGCGCGTTCCCCGTGGCGGCAGCGGGATCGCCCGACGATGTCCGCGCCGATCCGCGCGGTTCGTGGTTTCGCACGCCCGCCGAGGCCCTCCCGCACCTTCCCGCGCGGGAGCTCGGCCCCAGCGACGACGCGGCCGTCCGCCACGGCCGCGCGCTCGAGTCGCACGGAGAGACGGGCCCCGTGCGCCTCGTCTCCGGCGCCGAGCTGGTGGCGGTGGGCGAGCCACGCGACGGCCGCCTGCGTCCGGTGGTGGTGCTCGGGTGATCGTCCGCCAGAGCCTGCTCGACGTCGAGCCGGCGCCGCGCGCGGTGGCCATCGGGAGCTTCGACGGCGTCCACACGGGCCATCAGAAGGTGATCGGCTCGGCGGTCGAGACAGGGGCGGCCCGCGGGATCCGCTCGGCAGTCGTCACGTTCCATCCGCATCCGCTGGAGGTGCTGCGCCCCGAGCTGGCGCCGCCCGAGCTCTCGTCGCTCGCACGCAAGGCGGCGCTCGTCGAGGAGCTGGGCCCGGACGAGCTGGTGGTGATCCGCTTCGACCCAGCGTTCTCGCAGATCTCGGCCGACGATTTCGCCGGGCACGTCCTGCGCGACGCCCTGGATGCCCGCCACGTGAGCGTGGGGGAGAACTTCCGCTACGGCCACGGCGCCCGCGGCACCACCGAGACGCTCGCGGAGGAGGGGCTGCGGCTCGGGTTCGACCTCTCGGTCGTCCCGCTGCTCCGCGCGGGGGCCGACCCGGTGTCGTCGTCGCGCATCCGGGCGCTGCTGGGAGAGGGAGCCGTCGAGGAGGCCGCGGCGCTCCTGGGCCGGCCGCCGTGGCTCGAGGGCGCCGTCGTGCGCGGTGACGGCCGTGGCCGCGAGCTCGGCTTCCCGACCGCGAACCTGGCGCCGCTGCCGAAGACGCCGATCCCGGCGACGGGCATCTACGCCGGGAGCGCGCACCTGCCGGGCTCAGACCACACCGCCGCCATCAGCATCGGATACAACCCGACGTTCACCGACAGCCGCGACGCGGTCCGCATCGAGGCCTACCTGCTCGACTTCGACCGCGACATCTACGGCTCGCCGATCCGGCTCCAGCTCACGCACCGGCTGCGCGACGAGCTGCGGTTCGACTCGGTCGAGACGCTCGTCGAGCAGCTGCACCGCGACGTCGCCCGCACGCGCGAGCTCACGCGCACCGCGTAGGTCCTGCGTAGCCGGTCGTCGACGACCCGGCCGAACCTCCCGGCGCACCGGGGCGAATGCCCGAGGTGCAGGGGTGGGGTTATCCGCACTCAAGAGGCCGGTGGGCCGTATCGTCGGCGCGGCCCGCGCGGAGGAAGCTTCGGTGGTCATGAGCCCACGCTCGATCATCACCGCAATCGGAACGCGCCTCCCGCGAGGGTGGGGCGACCTCGGCCGTCAGCTCGCGATCTTCGCGGCGCTCGACATGGCCTACGAGCTGTCGCGCACCTTCGCGGTGGGCGACCGGTCGACGGCGCTGCGACACGCGCACTCGATCGTGAGCACCGAGCGGAGCCTGGGCCTCTTCCACGAGCTCGACGTGCAGCGCTGGGCGATGAACGCCCCGTCGATCGTGATGAGCGTCGCGAACTGGACGTACTTCAACTGCCAGTTCACGCTCACGTTCGGGTTCGTGCTCTGGGTCTACCTGCGCCGGAACGAGCACTACACGCGCCTGCGCAACCTGATCGCGACGATCAACCTCATCGGCCTCGCGGGCTACGTCTTCTTCCCCGCCGCTCCGCCGCGGATGCTGACCGGCCTCGGGTTCGTCGACTCGCTGAACGAGACCGGCGTGAACCATCACTCCGGCCTGATCGCGGCGCTCTCGAACCCCTACGCGGCGATGCCGTCGCTCCACACCGCCTATGCGATCACGGTCGGCATGACGGGTCTCGCAATCACCCGCAGCCGCCTGCGCTTCGCGTGGGTCGGCTATCCGGCGCTCGTCGTGTTCTCGATCGTGGCGACGGCGAACCACTTCTTCCTCGACGCCGTCGCGGGCGCCGGTGTCGCCGCAACCGCATTCCTGGTCGTCTCCTCGCCGCGCATCCGGCGCGCCGCCTTGGCCGCCGCGGTCGCCGTCCTCGCAGGCGTCGCCGCGGTGCGCGCCGCCCGGATCGGCGGCGAGGCGTGGGGCACGCTCGACGGCGCCGCCGTGACGCTCCTCGTCGCAGCCGTCATCGCGAACGTCGCGTCGGTCGCCGCGAAGACCGCCGTGTGGCGGAGGACGCTGGCGGTCAGCCCCGAGGCGAGCTCGATCCGCCACCGCGACCTCGTGCCGGCCGTCTTCATCGGCTTTCTCGTGAACACGCTCCTTCCCGCCCGCCTGGGCGAGGTCGCAAAGCTCGGAGTGGTCGGCCGGCGGATGCGTGAGCGCGGCACGTCCGTGCCGGCTCCCGCGCTGGCGGGGTCGCTGGCAGCCGAGCAGATCGTGCTGGCGGCGGCGCTCGTCGTCGTCGCGGCCCTTGGCACCGCGGCGTCGTCGTCGGCCCCGGCATGGGTCGTCGCGACGCTGGGCGCGATGGCGGCCGGCGTCGTCCTTCTGGCGGCATTCTCCGCCCGCCTGGAGCGGCTGGCAGGCCGGCTTCCGGGCCGGGCAGGGCCGATGGCCGCCGAGACGCTGAGCCATGCGCGGGCCGCGTTCTCCGGGCGTGACCACGGCCTCGGCGCCCTCGCCCTCGGGATCGTCTCGTGGGCGTTCCAGATCGCCGGCATCGTGTTCACGCTGCAGGCGTTCGGGCTGCCGCACTCGATCCCCGCCGCGAGCGCCGTCTTCGTCGCATCGACGCTGGTCGGGATCGTGCCGCTCGTGCCGGGGAACGTCGGAGTCTTCTCCGCCGCAGTCGCAGCCGCCCTCGCGCCGTTCGGCGTCGCCGCGGCGACCGCGGCGGCGTTCGGGCTCGCGCTCCAGGGCGTGGAGGCACTCCTCAGCGTCGCCGCCGGAGGCCTGTTCCTCGCCGTCGAGGGCCGCTCGCTGGCCGACCTGCGGCGCGAGGTGCGGCCGCAGGAGCCCGAGCCCGTGCCGGCCATCCAGCACGGGCGCAGCGAGCACCGCCCGGCCGTGCTCGCCGCGTAGCTCAGGCAGCGACGGGCCGGGGCGAGAAGCCCAGGCTCTCGAGCGTTCGCCGCAGGCCCTCGTCGAGCGAGATCTTCGGCTCCCAGCCCAGGATCTCGCGGGCACGGGTGATGTCGGGCTGGCGCACCTTGGGATCATCCGTCGGCAGGCCCTCGAACACGATCTCGGAGCCCATCGCTGTGAGGTCGCGGATGCGCTCGGCAAGCTCGAGGAGCGTCATCTCGTTGGGGTTCCCGACGTTGACGGGCAGGTGCTCGTCGCTCATCGCCAGCCGGAAGAGGCCCTCGACCTCGTCGTCGACGTAACAGAACGACCGGGTCTGCGACCCGTCGCCGAACACGGTGAGCGGCTTCCCCTCGCAGGCCTGGCGCAGGAACGTCGGGATGGCGCGGCCGTCGTGCTGGCGCATCCGCGGCCCGTAGGTGTTGAAGATGCGGGCGATGTGGGTGTCGACGCCCTGCTGGCGGTGGTAGGCCATCGTCATCGCCTCGGCGTACCGCTTCGCCTCGTCGTAGACCCCGCGCGGGCCGACCGGGTTCACGTTCCCCCAGTACTCCTCGCGCTGCGGGTGCACCTCGGGGTCGCCGTAGACCTCAGACGTGGACGCGAGCAGGAACCGGGCTCGCTTGAACTTGGCGAGGCCGAGCGCGTTGTGGGTGCCGTACGAGCCGACCTGGAGCGTCGCGAGCGGCAGGCGCAGGTAGTCGACCGGGCTCGCCGGCGAGGCCAGGTGGAAGACGGCGTCGACCGGCTCCTCGATCGAGATGAACTCGACGCAGTTGTGGTAGCGGAAGTCGAACGTGTCCCCGCGCAGGCCCTCAATGTTCTCGAGGCTGCCCGTGTCGAGGTTGTCCAGGCAGATGACCCGCCAGTCGCGGTTCAGGAGGTACTCGCAGAGGTGTGAGCCGAGGAACCCGGCCCCACCGGTGACGACGGCGGTGCTCACGGCGTGACTAGCCTAATCCACCGTGTCGGAGCCCAGCGCCGCAACGGACGACCTGGTGACCGAGCGCCTGGTGCTGCGGCGGCTGCGGGAGCCCGACCTCGACGCGCTCGCCGCGATCTACGCGGATCCGCTGACGATGCGGTTCCTCGGCGGCCCGCGGACGCGCGCGGACACCTCGGCCCGGCTCGAATCGATGATCGCCGCCCACCGGGAGCAGGGCTTCGGCCTCTGGGCGACGACTCTTGTCCGTGACGGGACGCTGATCGGCCGCTGCGGCCTCCTCGTGCAGGACGTGGAGGGGACCACCGAGCACGAGATCGCCTACCTGCTCGGATGGGAGTGGTGGGGGAAGGGCTACGCGACCGAGGCGGCCGCCGCGATCCGTGACCACGCCCGCGGCCGGCTCGGGCTCGACCGCCTGATCTCGCTCATCGCGCCGGAGAACACCGCCTCACAGGCCGTCGCCCGCCGGATCGGCATGGAGCACGAGCGCGACCTGGTGTTCGAAGGCCACCCGACGATGGTGTTCTCGACCTGAAACATCGGGCCAGACCCCGTTTCTTCACCCCGCAACAACGGGGTCTGACCCCGATGTTGCGCCGGGAGCGGCGGCCGCCGCCTGCTAGGGTGCTGGGCGGCCTCACCGCGGACGGGCGCGACTTGCCCGCGTGTGTCTGGGATGCAGGCGACTCACATTCAACGGCAAGGAGGATGGGCGCATGCCGCTCACCCAGGACCAGAAGACCGAGCTCATCCAGAAGTTCGGCGCGAACGAGAAAGACACGGGCTCGACCAAGGTCCAGGTCGCCCTTCTCACGACGCGCATCAGTGAGCTCACCGAGCACCTCAAGGTGCACAAGCACGACCACCACTCGCGGCGCGGCCTGCTCAAGCTGGTCGGCCGGCGCCGGCGGTTGCTGAACTACCTGCAGAAGCACGATCTGGAGGGCTACCGGGCGCTTATCAAGGAGCTGGGCCTGCGCCGGTAGGCGGGCCGACTAGAGGAAGAGAGACGAGGAAATGAGCATTGCAGTCGAGCCCGAGGCGACCCGCCTCGCCGTCACCATCGGCGACAAGGAGATCTCGTTCGAGACCGGAGCCGTCGCCAAGCAGGCCCACGGCGCGGTTCTCGTGCGGCAGGAGGGGACCGTCGTTCTCGCCACCGCCGTCGGTCGCACCGAAGGGCGCGAGGGGGCGGACTTCTTTCCGCTGACCGTCGACGTCGAGGAGAAGATGTACGCGGCCGGGAAGATCCCCGGCGGGTTCTTCAAGCGCGAGGGCCGCGCCGGCGAGAAGGCCATCCTGACCGCCCGCATGGTCGACCGGCCGATCCGGCCGCTGTGGCCCAAGGGCTACAAGAACGAGGTTCAGGTCATCGTGACCACGTTCTCGGCCGACCAGGTGCACCCGCACGACATCCTGGCGATCAACGGCTCCTCGGCGGCGCTCATGCTGTCGCCGATGCCGTTCCTCGGCCCCGTCGGTGCGGTGCGCATCGGCCGGATCGACGGCACGCTCGTCGTCAACCCGACGCTGCCCGACCTCAAGGAGTCCACGCTCGACCTGATCGTCTGCGGCACGCCCGAGGCGATCACGATGGTCGAGGCGGGCGCCGAGCAGATCTCCGAGGAGGAGCTGATCCAGGCACTCGACCTGGCCCACGGGGAGATCAAGAAGCTGTGCCAGCTCCAGATCGACCTCGCCGAGAAGGCCGGGCTCCCCAAGTGGGCCGACGGCGCCGTCACCGAGTCGCTGCGCGGCAAGCACGCGACGGCGCTCCAGACGGCGATCGGCCAGGGCGGCCTGGGCGCGCTTCCCGGCGCCGCCGACGCGGTGCTGGCGGCCGAGACGCCGGCGGTGTCGGGCGCCTCGACCGAGTCGGACGTGCTCCAGCGCCAGCGGGTGCAGTTCGCGGTCGCCCAGCTCGTCGTCGAGGCCCGCGAGGCTGCCGTCTACCCGGCGGTCAAGGAGCAGTTCGGCGACGCCGTCAGGGCGCTCACGGACGCGGAGCAGGACTCCAAGGAGCTGAAATCGGCCAAGCGCCACGCGCTTGTCGAGCAGATCGCCGACACGATCCAGCTGCCGTTCCCGGCTCGCGGCGAGGCCGCCGACGGCCCGCTCGACCCGGCCGCACGGGCCGCCGTCGTCTCGGCCGTGGACAAGCTCTACAAGGAGACCGTCCGCACCAAGATCGCGGTCGAGAAGCGCCGTCCCGACGGCCGTTCCGAGACCGAGATCCGGCCGATCGCATCGTCGGTCAGCGTCATGCCCCGCACGCACGGCTCGGCGCTCTTCACCCGCGGCCAGACGCAGGCGCTCACGCTCTGCACGCTCGGGACGGCGAAGGAGGAGCAGCGCATCGACGACCTCTCGCTCGACGAGACGAAGCGCTACATCCACCACTACAACTTCCCGCCCTACAGCGTCGGGGAGACCGGCTTCATGCGCGGCCCGAAGCGGCGCGACATCGGCCACGGCGCGCTCGCCGAGCGGGCGCTCGTCCCGGTGATCCCGTCGGCCGCCGACTTCCCGTACACGCTGCGCCTGGTGTCCGAGATCCTCGAGTCGAACGGCTCGTCCTCGATGGCCTCGGTGTGCGGGTCGACGCTTTCGCTCATGGACGCCGGCGTGCCGATCACCGCTCCGGTGGCCGGGATCGCCATGGGGCTCATCAAGGAGGGCGACTCCTACGTCATCCTGACCGACATCCAGGGCGCCGAGGATCACCTCGGGGACATGGACTTCAAGGTCGCCGGCACGGAGCAGGGCGTGACCGCGCTCCAGATGGACATCAAGATCACGGGCGTCACGACCGAGATCCTGCGGTCGGCCCTGTCACAGGCTCGCGACGCACGGCTCCACATCCTCGGCAAGATGCGCGAGGCCATCTCGGAGCCGCGGACGGAGCTTGCCGCGCACGCTCCGCGCATCACGTCGACCAAGATCCCGCCCGACTTCATCGGGATGGTGATCGGCAAGGGCGGCGAGACCATCCGCTCGCTCGAGGCCGAGTACGAGGTGCAGATCGACATCGAGGAAGACGGCACGATCCGCATCTACGGCACGAACGGCGAGCTCGCCGAGCAGGCGCGCGCGACGATCGAGGCCATGACCAGGGAGGTCGAGGTCGGCGACGAGTACACCGGAAACGTCGTCAAGATCACCGACTTCGGTGCGTTCGTCGAGCTCCGCAAGGGTGTCGACGGCCTCCTGCACGTCAGCAGGATCCTGCCGCAGGGCAACCGGCTCCAGTCGGCGGCCCAGGTGCTCGACCGCGGTGACACCGTGCGCGTCGTGGTCGTCGAGGTCGACAAGGACCGGGGCCGCATCGGCCTCACCCTGGTCGCAAAGATCGACGGCGAGAACGAGGTGCTCCCGGCCGAGCTCGTGCAGGTTGCCGAGAACACCCCGCCTCCGCCGCGCGAGGAGCGCCCGCCGCGCGACCGCGATCGCGGTCGCGGAGGCCGGGGCGGCCGCCGGTAGCGCACCACCGGGGCCAGGCACGCGAGCGCGTGCCTGGCCCCGCGATTGCCCGATGGTGGCCGAGCCGTACACGATCGACGTCCATCTCGGGCCCGCCGACCTCGAGTCGGCGCTGCGTGAGGACGCGTTGCGTGGGCTCACCGCGACCCCGAAGCGCCTCTCGCCGAAGTGGCACTACGACGCTCGCGGCTCGGCACTCTTCGACGAGATCACGCGCCTGCCCGAGTACTACCTGACCCGTTGCGAGCGGTCGATCCTCGAGGCGCACGCGGCCGACATCGCCGCGGAGGCCCGGGCCGGCACGCTGATCGAGCTCGGGTCGGGGACCAGCACGAAGACGCGCCTTCTGCTCTCGGCGATGTCGGCGGCCGGCACGCTCGAGCGCTTCGTCCCGTTCGACGTCGACGAGGCGACGCTGCGCGCTGCCGCGGCGGCGGTGGTGGCCGAGTACCCCGGCGTCGCGGTGCACGCGGTCGTGGGCGACTTCGAGCGCCACCTGCCGCTCCTCCCGCGTGGGGGCACCCGCCTGGTCGCCTTCCTGGGAAGCACCATCGGGAACCTGGAGCCGGCCGTCCGCGCCCGGTTTCTCGCCGACCTGGCCGGTGCGCTCGTCGCGGGGGACTCGCTCCTGCTCGGCGTCGACCTCGTGAAGTCGCCCGAGCGCATCCTCGCGGCCTACGACGATCCCGGCGGCGTGACCGCGGCGTTCTCGCGAAACGTCCTGCGCGTCGTGAACGAGCGGCTCGGCGCCGACTTCGACCCGGAGGCGTTCGACCACGTGGCGCGCTGGGACGCCGAGCACGAGCTGGTCGACATCGGCCTGCGTGCGCGGATGGAGCAGACCGCCCGGATCGCGCGCCTCGGGCTGGATGTGCAGATCGCCGCCGGCGAGGAGATCCACACCGAGATCTCGGCCAAGTTCCGGCGCGACCGGATCGCCGGCGAGCTGCGGAGCGCAGGGCTCGACGTGACCCGGTGGTGGACCGACCCCGGCGAGGGCTTCGGCGTCGCGCTTGCCCGGCGCATCTAGGGTTCCGCGGATGCAGCGCTACACGGTCACGACACTCGACGGCGGCGAGCGCATCGTCACCGAGCGCGTCTCGTCCGTGAGGTCGATCGCGATCGGCATGTGGATCGGCGCCGGTTCGCGCGACGAGGTGTCCGGGGAGGAGGGGTTCTCGCACCTGATCGAGCACCTCCTCTTCAAGGGCTCGGGGCGCTACACCGCGATGGAGATCGCCCAGATCTTCGACGGCCTGGGCGGCGAGCTGAACGCGGCCACGGCCAAGGAGTACACGGTCGTCTACGCCCGCGTGCTCGACGCGCACCTCGAGACGGCGCTCGACGTCATGTCCGACATGCTGCTCCAGCCGCAGTTCGACGCGGGCGAGATGGACTCCGAGCGCGAGGTCGTCCTCGAGGAGATCGCGATGTACGAGGACACTCCGCAGGATCTCGTCCACGACCTCATCTCCTCGGCGGTCTTCGCCGAGCATCCGCTCGGGCGCCCGGTCATCGGCTCGGCCGAGGTCGTCGCAGGCGCGATGCCCGACGACATCCGCGCCTACCACCGCTCGCGCTACGTCGGCCCGAACATCGTCGTGTCGGCGGCCGGGAACCTCGAGCACGAGCCGCTCGCCCACGCCGTCGAGACCCGGTTCGCGCCCCTCTCGCAGGGGCCCGACGACACCGCCGGCGTGCGCCCGGTCTGGGTCGGCGAGTCGGTCCCGCGGTCGGTCTTCCAGCGCAAGGACACCGAGCAGGTGCATCTGTGCCTCGGCGCGCCGGGCGTCTCGCGCTCCGACCCGCGCCGCTTCGCGGCGTCGCTCCTCGACTCGATGCTCGGGGGCTCGGCCAGCTCGCGCCTCTTCCAGGAGATCCGCGAGAAGCGCGGCATGGCCTACTCGGTCTACACGTACGGCTCGCAGTACGCCGACACGGGGCTCGTCGGCGTCTACCTCGGCACCCGCGAGGACAACGTCGCCGAGTGCGTTCGCATCATCGCCGACCAGCTCGCGCTCATGGGCGACGGGCGGTTCGACCCCGCCGAGCTGACCCGGGCGAAGGAGAACCTGAAGGGCCGGATCATGCTGTCGATGGAGTCGACCTCCAACCGGGCGAGCCGGCTTGGCAAGTCCGTGCTCACCGACACCGAGATCCTCTCGCTCGACCGGATCTGCGCGGAGATCGACGCGGTGGAGCCCGAGGCGGTCGCCGCCCTGGCGCGCCAGCTCTTCGCACCCGGGCGGCTCTCGGCCGCCGCGATCGGGCCGAGCGAGGAGCGCTTCACAGACGCCGTCGCGCTGCTGAACCCGGCCCTCGCCGCCTAGCGGAGATCGATCCGGCTACCATCGCCGACCGTGACCAGGGTCGCGCTCTCAGGTGCAACAGGGAAGGTCGGACGGGCGCTCGCCGCCGCGATCGAGGCCGCCGATGACCTCGAGCTGGCCGGCCGGGCGGCGCCGTCGCTGGGGGTGAGCCTGACCGAGCTGCTCCAGGAGGGGGCCGACGTGACGGTCGACTTCACGGTGCCGGACGCCGCGGCCGCGGCGTGCGAGACGTCCATCGGCGCGGGCGTCCCGCTCGTGCTGGGGACCACCGGCCTGCCCCCGGGCGAGCTCGCACGCCACGGCGACCAGGCCGCCGGCCGCGGGGTGCAGCTCTTCTACGCGCCCAACTACGCGATCGGCGCGATCCTGATGATGCGCTTCGCCGAGGAGGCGGCCGGGCTGATGGATCGCTGCGAGATCGTCGAGCTCCACGCCGACACGAAGCGCGACGCCCCGTCCGGCACGTCGCTCGCAACGGCCGAGCGCATCGGCGGCGATCCGCCGATCCACTCCGTCCGGCTCCCGGGCCTCGTCGCCCACCAGGAGGTCATCTTCGGCGCCCAGGGCCAGACGCTCACGATCCGCCACGACACGAGCTCCCGCGAGGCGTTCGTCCCCGGAGTGCTCCTGGCCGTCCGCCGGATCCGGAGCCTCCCGCCGGGGCTCACGGTGGGCCTGGAGGCGCTCCTGTGAGGCGGCCCGAGCCGGTCGCCGACCTCGACTGGAGCCCGGCCCAGGCGCGCGAGCTGACCGGCGAGATGCTCGGGCTGTGGACGGAGCTCCTCGAGCGGATGCCCGACCTCCCGGTCACGCCCATGCCGGCCGCCCCCGACGTCGCCGCCGAGATGGCGCTTCCGATCCCCGAGGAGCCCCTGCCGCCGGCCGAGATCGCCCGGCTCCTGCGCCCGATGGTGTTCGACCACTCGGCGCTCTGCGGCCACCCCGGCTTCCTCGCGTACATCTCCGGCTCCGGCACCGTCCCGGGCGCCGCTGCCGACCTTCTCGCCGCCGGCCTCAACCCGAACGTCGGCGGCTGGAGCCTCTCCGCGGGGGCGAGCGAGCTCGAGATCCACCTGATGCGGTGGATCGCCGGGCGGTTCGGCCTTCCGGAGGGCGCGGGCGGGCTCATGACGAGCGGCGGGGCCGCCTCGAACTTCACGGCGCTCAAGGCCGCGCGCGACGCCCACGCCCCGGGCGACGCGCGTGCCGACGGCGTCGACGGGATGCGGCTCGTGCTCTACGCGTCGGAAGAGGCTCACGCGACCATCGCCGAGGCGGCCGACATGATGGGCCTGGGGGAGAGGGCGGTGCGCTCGATCCCCACCGACGACGAGTTCCGCATGCGGGCCGAGGAGCTCGAGCGGGCGGTCGCCGACGACCTCGCCGCCGGGATGCGGCCGTTCTGCGTGGTCGCCACGGCCGGGACGACTGCCACGGGCGCCGTGGACCCGCTGCGGGCGATCGCCGGCATCTGCGAGCGGCACGGGCTCTGGCTGCACGTCGACGCGGCCTACGGCGGCGCGGCCGCCTTCGCGCCGGAGCTCAGGCATCTGCTCGACGGGATCGAGCTCGCCGACACCATCTCGTTCGACCCGCACAAGTGGCTCTACACGCCCCAGTCGAGCGCGTGCCTGCTCGCCCGCGACCCGGCCCGGCTCCGGGCCGCGTTCTCGATCGACGCCGCCTACGTGCGCGAGGACGCCGAGCTCTCGGGCCGAGGCATCAACATCGGCGAGCTCGGCCCGCAGTGGTCGCGCGCGTTCCTCGCCCTCAAGGTGTGGATGTCGCTCGCGGCTCACGGCACCGCCGCGTACGGGCGCCGGATCGCGCATGACGTGGAGCTCGCCCGGTACCTCGACGCGCGTGTCCGCGAGCATCCCGACCTCGAGCCCACCTGCCCGGTCACCCTCTCGATCGCCTGCTTCCGCTACGCGCCGGCCGGGCTCGACGACGCGACGCTCGACGCGCTGAACGAGCGCCTCATGATCGAGATCCGCCGCGACGGCCGCACGTGCCCGTCGAACGCGGTGCTGAACGGGCGCTACAGCCTGCGCGCGTGCTTCGTGAACCACCGCACCGAGGCGGGCGTCGTCGACGACCTCGTCGATGCGGCGGTCACCCTGGGAAGCGCGCTCGCGGCCTCCACAGCCTGAGGAGCGCGGCCTGAGGGTCAGGGTGCTTTCCCCTTGACCGTCGAAAACTCAACGCCTGCGCACGGCGTCTAAGCAGAAGATGGAGCGGCTATCGCGCCCTGGGTTCGGCTCCGGCCTCCTGATCGGAGGGCTGGTCGTCGTGATCGTTTGGCTCGGAACCTCCGGCGCCTTCAACCTCTCATCCTCCTCGCACCTGCCCTACCACCCGAGTGACATCGCCTCGATCCACCTCCAGTCGGAGATCTCGGGGCCCTCCTTCTTGTCGCACCCGAAGAGGTTGGACGACATGCCGCTCGAACTTGTCGGCGGCTTCCTACCCGACCCCTTGCCGAGACCCCTGGATCAGCCGCAGAGCTGCGATCACACCGGCTACTTGATCGTCAAGCTCAAGAACGGCCGGGAGCTGACCTACGGGCCGTGCTCGTACCCCTGGCAGATCTCCGAGCTCTGGGCCCGATGATCGAGGCCGCCGATCTCACTGAACCCTCCTCGCCCGATCGAGCGCGATTGGCTGAATTCGAGCACGTTCGCCAGACGTTGCGGAGCGCGCTTGCGCGGCACCCGATCGGGGCGAAGAAGTTTGCTCCGGTTGAGGTCAGTTGTGGTCCATCGATCGGCGGCCGCGACGAGCCCCCGCCGGGCTATCTCTGCAAGGTGATCCTGCGCCCGGAAACCGCCCCGGGAACAGGCGTGCGAACTCGCACCTACTGCGTCGGTTTGGTCGCCGGCAGGATCAGGTACGCCGAGGCGCCCACAAACGGCATCTGCCGGAGCTTCTCGTGACACTCAACCCGAGCGCCCACGTCGGAGCGCTCGGGCTCTGCGTCCTGCTCGCCGGCTGCGGCTGGGGAGGTGGAGAGAGCTTCTCGGTCCACCCCGCGAACCACCATCCGGCCGCGAAGCAGCGCCTCGCCCGAGCGATGCTCAAAGCGGCGCAGGCCGGCACGTTCCAGGCTCCACCGAAGGGCTCCCACTACTCCTGGCCGGTCGAG
>DATAEI010000162.1:0-1752 GCA_036258075.1 Gaiellales bacterium | reverse complement strand
AACCCGTCACGAGCCGGTCGCGCCACTCGCCGATCCGGCGCTCGAGCGCGGCCTGGGCGCTGAGCGCGACCGGGCCGAGCGAGTTGCCGTCGACGTAGATCCTCGGCCCGTCTCCCAGGACGAACCGGCCGCGGAACGCCGCGAGCGGGTCGGCCGCATCGAGAGCCTCGGCGTCCGCCCGCGTGGTCAGTGCCGTTCGAGCCACTCGACCACCGTAGCCCATGCGCGGCTCCCCGGCTCGAGATGCTCATAGTGGCCGTGGCCCGCCAGTTCGGCGAGGTCGCACCCGGCGGCCGCGGCGAAGTCGCGGCTCATGGCGGCCGGGACGGTGTCGTCGCGGTCGCCGTGGACGAGGAGCGCAGGCACACGGAGCGGCAGGCGCCGGGCCGGGGACGCGGCCGCGTACCGGTCGGGCACCTCCCCGGGAGCTCCGCCGAGCAGTCGCTCGACCATCCCTCCGCACACGCCCTGGGCCGCTGCCGCGTCGAGATCCGAGACCGCGGCCTGGCCGACGACGGCGGTGAGCGGGACGCGGGCGTCGTCCCGCCCGGCAGCCCACAGCGCCAGATGGCCGCCCGCCGAGTGCCCGACGGCCGCCACCCGGCGCAGGTCGAGCGGCGCGTCCAGCCCGGCCAGGGCGTCGATCGCGGCGGCGACATCGGCACCGGTCTCGGGCCAGCCGCCGCCGGCGCCCACCCGGCGGTACTCGCAGTTCCAGGCCGCGAAGCCCCGCCCGGCCAGGTCGACGGCGAGCGCGTCCATCAGGCGGCGGTCGTAGCGCCGGCGCCAGCAGCCACCGTGGATGAGCACGACGACCGGGTGCGGCCCCGGGCCGCCGGGCAGCGAGAGCTCGGCGGTCTGGCTGCGATGCGGCCCGTAGCTGTGGAGCTCAGGGGTCATGCGGGACGGGCCGAGAACGGCACCGCGACCGGAGCCGGAAGCTCGGGGTAGCCCTCGGTCAGGAACGCGGTCACAAAGCCGTCGAGCTCCGCCGGGACGAGCGGCCACGGGTCGAGCCGGATGCCGCCCTGACCGTCGAGCTCGTAGGTGATGCCCGACACCGTTCCGGAGGCCGGCTCCTCGAGGCAGAAGTCGAACGCGACCATGTCGTAGAGCTCGGTGACGGCGTCGGCCGCGGCCGCCTCCTCTGCGGTCATGCCGCTTCGCGCCAGGCTCGCCGGGAGCGCCGGAGCGAGCTCGTCGGCCAGCTCGGGGCGGGCGTTTCGCGCCAGGCGGTGAATGTGCATCCGGGCCATGTGGTCGACCACCGGGTCGGCGGTCTCGGGCGCGAACCCGGCCCGCATGAGCTCCGCCCAGCGCTCGGGCGCCATCTCGCCGATCCCGTCGGTGTCGAGCTGTGGATAGCCGCGATCGTGCCAGAGCACGCCGGCCACGATGCGTGGATCGGCGCCCGCCGCTGCTGCCAGCATCGCCGAGAGGCGGGCGTGCTCGGCCTGCGGGTAGACGATCTCGCGGCGCCGGGAGCGGAACATCTCGACCGGTTCTAGACGGTCACGGCGTCGCGTTCGACGAGGGCGGCGTACCGGCCGCCGGCGGCGACGAGCTCGGCGTGCGTCCCGCGCTCGGCGATGCGGCCGCTCTCGAGCACGAGGATCAGGTCGGCGTCGCGGATCGTGCTCAGGCGGTGGGCGATCACGATTGTCGTCCGCCCCTCGCTGAGCTGGTCGAGGGCGTCCTGCACCGCCCGCTCGGTCTCGACGTCGAGCGCGCTCGTCGCCTCGTCCAGCACCA
>DATAEI010000161.1:0-30674 GCA_036258075.1 Gaiellales bacterium | reverse complement strand
CGGCGTCGTGCTGTCAGGGAACCCGTTCCACTCGGCGCTCTCGCTGATCGGGAACCTGGTCGCCCGGGCGGCCATGTACCTGCTGCTCCAGTCCGACTTCCTGGCCGCGGCGCAGGTGATCGTCTACGCGGGCGCGGTCATGATCATGTTCCTGTTCGTGATCGCCTACCTCGGGGGGCGGGCCGAGGAGCCGCTGCGGTCGCGGCCGTGGTACCAGACCGTCGGCGCGATCATCGCGGCCGTGGCGATCGTCGCCGAGCTCGGCTTCGCGATCGAGCAGCAGGCCTTCGGCGACGGCGCCACGGTGAGCGACCTCTTCGGCGCGCCGCAGGCCGTCGCCGCGAGCTTCCTCGGCCGCTACGTGCTCACCTTCGAGGCCACGTCGGTCCTGCTCCTGATCGCCGCCGTCGGCGGGGTCACGCTCGGCGCCCGCGCACCCGCCCGGCGCGAGGCGGGGGTCGTCGGCGCCTTCGAGGTCGAGCGGCCCGAGCCCGCGATCAGCCTCCAGGCCGAGGTCGTCGACGCCGAGACCCGATTCGACGTCGTCCGCGCGGGCGGCAAGGACGGGAAGGGCTGATGCACGTCGGCGTCGCCTGGTTCCTCGGAGTCTCGGCCGTCCTCTTCGGGATCGGCCTCTTCGGCGTCTTCACCCGGCGCAGCCCCATCATCCTGCTGCTCTCGGTCGAGATCATGCTGAACGCGTCGAACCTGGCGCTGATCTCGGTCGCCCGGTACTGGGGCGAGCAGTCCGGGCAGGTGTTCGCGCTCGTCGTCATGGCCGTCGCCGCGTCGGAGGTCGTCGTCGGGCTTGGGCTCGTCGTCGCGATGGCCCGCCGCCGTGCCGACCTCGACGTCGACTCGCTGACGGGGCTTCGGAACTGATGTCGTCGCTCGAGGCTCTGAGCTGGGTCTGCCTCTTCGCCCCGCTCGCCGGGGTCGTCGTGCTGACGCTCGCCGGCTCGCGGCTCTCGCGCCAGGCCGCCGCCTGGGCCGGCACCGCCTTCTCACTCGCCAGCTTCCTCGCTGCGGTCTACGTCGCCTACAAGCTCCACCACGAGCCCAAGTTCCACCACCACGGCGCGCGCGAGCACGTCTTCACGCTCTACACGTGGGCGACGTCGGGCAGCTTCCGGGTGCCGTTCGACGTCCTCATCGACCCGCTCTCGGTGGTCGAGATGCTCATCGTCTCGGGCGTCGGGACGCTGATCGTCGCCTACTCGATCGGCTACATGCACGGGGATCCCAAGGAGCGCCGGTTCTTCGTCTATCTCGATCTCTTCCTGTTCTCGATGCTCCTGCTCGTCATGTCGGCGAACTTCGCGCTGCTCCTCGCCGGCTGGGGCCTGGTCGGGCTCTCGTCCTACCTCCTCATCGGCTTCTGGCACGAGCGCAAGGCGCCCGTCGACGCTGCGAAGAAGGCCTTCGTGATGAACGCGATCGGCGACGTCGGGATCGCGATCGCGATCTTCTTCATGGTGCGCGACCTGGGCACGGTCGAGTTCCAGCGCGTGTTCGACCAGGCCGGCTCGCGCTGGCCGCAGGGCTCGTCGACGGCGAACTGGATCGCCTTCCTGCTGCTCCTGGGCGCGGTCGCCAAGTCGGCCCAGATCCCGCTTCACACCTGGCTTCCGGACGCGATGGAGGGCCCGACACCGGTCTCCGCGCTGATCCACGCGGCAACGATGGTGACGGCCGGCGTCTACCTGGTCGCCCGCACGCACGTCCTCTTCGAGAACGCACCCGACATCCAGTCGCTCGTCGCGCTGATCGGCGTCGCCACGCTGCTCATGGCCGGCGTGATCGCGCTCGTCCAGACCGACATCAAGCGGATCATCGCCTACTCGACCATGAGCCAGATCGGCTACATGTTCGCCGCCGTCGGAATCGGCGCGTACTCGGCCGGCATGTTCCTCCTGCTCGCACACGCCTTCTTCAAGGCCCTGCTGTTCCTCGGCGCCGGCATCGTCATCCACGCGCTCTCCGGCGAGCAGGACGTGCGCAGGATGGGAGGCCTTCAGCCCGCGCTTCGAAAGACGGCGACCCTGATGTGGATCGGGACGATCGGCCTCATTGGGTTCTGGCCGCTGGCGAAAGATGCAATCCTCGCGTCGGCCTACGCCAAGGGCGGGACGACCGCGATGATCGTCTTTGTCGCCGGCCTGGTCGGAGCGTTCTTCACCGGCGTCTACGCGACCCGGCTCATGCGGCTCACGTTCTACGGCCCGCGGTCGACCTACGCCGACGTCCACCTCCACGACACCTCCCACGGCGAGGCGCCCTGGACCATGTTCTGGACGGTGACGGCGCTGGCCGCCGGGACGATCGTCGTGGGCTTTCTCGCGATCGGGTTCGGCACGACGGACGAGCTCGCAAGCTGGCTTCGGTTCGTGGCGCCGACCGTCGAGTCGAGCGTCTCGGACGAGGTGCTGACGACGGCGCTCGGATGGGGCGCGGGTCTCGCGGGCGCAGCGCTGGTCTTCTGGGCCTACTCACGCCCGGAGCGGCTGGCGACCGTTAAGCGCCCGCTCCGAGCGGGCGCCGTCGTGGCGGAGAACCGCTTCTACTGGGACACGGCGTACCGGTGGATCGCCTACCTGCCGGCCTCGGCGATCGCCTCCGGCCTCTACCGCTATGTCGAGCGGTGGATTGTCTGGGGATCGGTCAGCGTCCTGACCTACGTCGTCCGCGGGTTCAGCCGGGCGGCGACGGACGCCCAGAACGGCGTGGTGCGCCTGTACGCGACGGCGTTCGCCGCCGGCGCCGCTGTTCTCGCCGCGTACTTCCTGACGAAGGCGTCGCTGTGACCACGGCGCTCATCGTCCTTCCGCTCGCGGGCGCGCTCGTCGTCGCGCTCGCGCCGCTCCCGCGCAGACTGACCGAGCTCCTCGCACTGCTCGTGGCGCTGGCGGAGTGCATTCTGGGCGCCGTCGCCCTCGTCGGCTTCGACGCCGGCGGCGGGCCGCAGTACGTGACGAACCGCGAATGGATCTCCGACTTCGGCCTCAACGCCTCCGTGCGCTACCACGTCTCGATGAACGGGCTCTCGCTCTTCATGGTGCTCCTGACCGCGGTGGGGATCGCCGCATCGATCGCGGTCGCCGCGAGGATGGGTCGCGAGCGTCCACGGGCGTACTTCGCGCTCGTCCTCGTCCTCGAATCCGCGCTCGTGCTGCTCTTCACGGCGCAGGACCTGGTGCTCTTCTACGTCGGCTGGGAGATCATGATGATCCCGCTCTACGTCCTCATGGGCGTCTGGGGCGGGGCCGGGCGGCGGGCTGCGACGATGCAGTTCGTCGTCTACACCCTCGTCGGCTCGCTCCTGATGCTCGTCGCGATCGCCTACCTGGGCGTCACGGCGGGGACGTTCGAGCGGCAGGCGCTCATCGCACACCCGCATGAGCCCACCTGGCTCTTCTTCGCCTTTGCCGCCGCCTTCTGTATCAAGGCGCCGCTCTTTCCGCTGCACGCCTGGCTGCCGTCGGCCTATCGCGAGTCCTCCCCGGAGGTGGCCGCGCTGCTCTCGGGCGTCGTCTCGAAGGCCGGCGCCTACGGCCTGATCACCTTCGCAGTGCCGCTCTTCCCGAAGACCGCGCACGACTGGCGCTGGCTCCTCCTCGGACTGGCGCTCGCCGGCCTGCTCTACGGCTCGCTCGTGGCCTTCCGGCAGCCCGATGCCCGGGGCGTGATCGCCTACTCAAGCCTTGCCCAGATGAACCTGATCGTGATCGGGATCTTCGCCTTCAACGTGAACGGCTCGACCGGCGCCACCTTCCAGATGGTGAATCACGGCGTGGTGTCGCTGGCGGCGTTCCTGCTGATCGGCCTCGTCGAGGCCCGCACCGGCACCGACCTCTTCGCCTCGCTCGGCGGCCTCGCCAACGGCCGCCCGATGTTCTCGACGGTCTTTCTGATCGCGGCGCTGTGGGCGCTCGCGGTGCCCGGCTCGAGCGTGTTCGTCTCGGAGCTCTACATCCTGATCGGCGCGTTCCAGCAGGCGGCGCTGCTCGGGGCCGCCGCGGCGCTCGGCATCGTGCTGGCCGCCATGTACATGCTGCGGTGGTACTCGGCGCTCGCCCACGAGGGCGACGGCAGCAGCGTGCCGCATGGCATGCCCGACCTGAGACCGGGTGAGCTCGCGATCGCGGTGCCGCTGATCCTGATCCTGCTCGCCCTGACCGCCTACCCGTTCGGCGTCATGGACCGACTGACGTGAGCGGCGGCGCCATCCAGATCCCCATCTCGTTCTCGGCGATCGCGCCCGAGATCGTCCTGCTCGTCACGGCGTCCGTCCTGCTCGTGGTCGGCGTCTTCCTGCCCGGGGAGCTCGCGCGCCGCCTCTCGGCCGCGGCCTCCGTGATCGCGCTGGGCGCGGCGGCGGCGATCTCCGCGATCCAGTTCGAGGACTCGGCCCGGTACGCGTTCGACCACACCCTGCGGATCGACGCCTTCGGCCAGGGCGGGCGGATGCTGATCTTCCTCTCGGGCCTCCTGGCGGTGTGCGTGGCGTTCGGCATGCGCGACCTGCACGAGCGGGGCGTCGAGTACCACGCGCTCCTGCTCTCGGCCTGCGGCGGGATGTCGCTCCTGGCGGTGGCGAACAGCTTCGTGACGACGTTCGTGGCGCTCGAGCTCTTCTCGATCTGCCTCTACGTGCTGGTCGCGATCGAGACCGACGACCTGCTCTCGCTGGAGGGCGGCCTCAAGTACCTGATCGTGGGCTCGGTCGGCGCCGCGTTCCTGCTCTACGGCAGCGCGCTCGTCTACGGCGCCACCGGCGCGCTCGAGTTCGACCGGATCCGGGCGGCGCTCGCGCACGGTGAGCCGCACGGCGTGCTGCTCCTCGCCGGGCTCTCCTTCGTGATCGTCGGGCTCGGCTTCAAGGCCAACGCGGCCCCGTTCCACATGTGGACGCCCGACGCCTACGAGGGCGCTCCCACGCCGGTGACCGCGTTCATGTCAGCCGCGACCAAGGTGGTCGCGCTCGTGATCGCCCTGCGCGTGCTGGTGACCGCCTTCCCGCGCCAGTCCGACGTGTGGGAGATCGGCCTCGCCGGCCTGATCTTCGCCTGCTTCATCGCCGGAAACCTCGGCGCGCTGCGGCAGACGAACGTGAAGCGGCTCCTGGCCTACTCGACGGTCGCGCACTCGGGCTTTCTGCTGACGGCCGTGGCCGCGCACAGCGCGCTCGGCGGCCGCGCGCTCCTCTACTACCTCACGATCTACGCGGCCATGAACGTCGGCGCGTTCGCAATCGTCGCCATCCGGGAGCGCGAGATCGGCCGGCCGGTCGAGGTGGCGGACTTCGCCGGCTGGGGCTACAGCAGGCCGCTGCTCTCGATCGCGATGGTCGTCTTCATGCTCTCGCTGGCCGGGTTCCCGCCCACCGGCGGCTTCCTCGGCAAGCTCTACATCTGGAGCGCCGCCGTGGCCAACGGCCAGACCTACCTCGCGATCGGCGGCGCGATCGCCACGGTCGTCGGGCTCGTCTACTACCTGCGCGTGCCGTTCGCGCTCTTCGATCGCGACGCCGCCGTGCCGGCCTCCGTGCCGTCGGTCAACTTTCCCCTGAACGCGGCGGTGTCCGTCGCGAGCGCGGTGGTCGTCATCGGCCTGGGGATCGTCCCTTCGCCGCTGATCGACCTCGCCCGGACGGCGAGCTCGTCGATCTTCGGCTGAGGTAGTCGAGCAGCCCCGCGCCGCGCGGCGAGATCCGGTAGCCCGGCCGCAGGCTCTCGGTGAGGCCGAGCTCCT
The DNA here is from genome assembly GCA_036258075.1 of Gaiellales bacterium. Lineage (GTDB taxonomy): Bacteria > Actinomycetota > Thermoleophilia > Gaiellales > JAICJC01 > JAICJC01. The sequence goes on along the minus strand of DATAEI010000161.1, from coordinate 24,923 downwards.
TGAGCCTGCGTACGTCGGCCTTGAACGGCAGCCGCTCGCGGCCGACCGCCGCGGCCAGGTCGGCTGCGGCCACCTCGGGGCGCTCGCGGATGAGCTCGAGCGTCGCAACCGTCCACGGCCCCCGCTTCGCCGCCCGGTCGATCCGGTCGAGCTCGGCGGCGAGCTCCGCCCAGGCCGAGTCGGGCAGCGCATGGGCGCCGCGCAGCTCGATCCGCGGGTCGGCGCCCACGTAGTGAAACGCGATCCGGTAGTGCGTCCCCGGCCGTGTGGCCAGGGCCCGCCGGATCTGGGCGGCGTCGGCAGCACCGGCCGTGCGCGCCTCACGGTCGCTGATCCGCTCGGGGTCGATCGGCTTCACCGAGTCGATCTCGATCACGCCCGCGGGCGTGCGGTGGCGTGCGCCCGCGCGCGCCCGCGGCCGCCCCCAGCGCCGGAACGCGAGCGTGACCGAGCCGTCGGCGATGCCGGGCCACAGGCGCTTGGGGAAGAGCATGCCCCTCAACCTAGAGGATTCGCGTACCGAACATATGTTCGATAGACTCCGGGGATGGGCATCGAGCAGCCGACCCTCTTTCCGGAGCCCGACGGCTGGGGGGACGGCCGCAGCCTGCACGACGTCGAGTACATCCACACGCGTGCGAAGCGCATCGTGAACCACGTGCCCGAGGCGTCGCGGATGCCGTTCCGGTACACGATCAACGCCTACCGCGGCTGCGCGCACGCGTGCACCTACTGCTTCGCCCGGCCCACGCACGAGTTCCTGGGGATGAACGCGGCCGAGGAGTTCGAGCGCCGGATCGTCGTCAAGGTGAACGCCGTCGAGAAGCTGCGCCGCGAGCTGCGCGACCCGCGCTGGGGCGGCGACCACATCGCGATGGGCACGAACACCGATCCCTATCAGCCGGCCGAGGGCCGCTACAAGCTCACCCGCGGCATCATCGAGGTGCTCGGCGAGGCGCGAAACGAGTTCTCGATCCTCACCAAGTCGCCGATGATCGTCCGCGATCTCGACGTGCTGGTCGCGGCGGCCGGGCGCACGCACGTGCGCTGCAACCTCTCGATCGGCACGGTCGACGACGACGTCTGGCGGGCGAGCGAGCCGGGCACGCCGCCGCCGCGGCAGCGGCTCGACGCGGTCCGCCGCCTGAACGAGGCCGGCATCCCGTGCGGCGTCCTCATGGCGCCGATCCTGCCCGGCATCTCCGACGATCCCGACCAGGTCGAGGCCACCGTCGAGGCGGTGCTCGCCGCCGGCGCCGTGTCGGTCACGCCGATCCTTCTCCACCTGCGGCCGGGCGTGCGCGAGGTGTTCATGCCGTGGCTCGCCGACTACCGGCCCGACCTCGTCCGCCGGTACCGCACGCTCTACTCGAGCTCGTACGCCAGGGCTGCCGGGGTGCGCACCACGCAACTCGTCCAGGAGCTGGTCCGAAAGCACGGCGGCCTCCCGGTCGGCCCGTCACGGACCCGGCTGGCGGCGTAGCGGCGGGCCCCTAGCGAAGCAGGCCGCTCAGCCGGCCCCACACGGATCGCGGCCGTCCGCGGCCGGCGGGCTCGAGCAGGAAGCGGGCGAGCCGTTCGGCCTCCGCCTCCTCGAGCGGGATCACCGACTCGGCCGTGCTCTCGTCATCCCAGATGCTGAGGCGGACGTGCCGCTCGGCGCCGTCGCCGTGCAGGTAGCGCGACACGCGCAGCGCCCGGCCGCCCTCGCCCTCGAACGCTGGGTGCGGATGGAAGAACTCGACCAGCTTCGAGCGCAGCGGCGCGGCGCACCACGGGCAGAACCGATAGCGGCCGGACATGGTCTGGCCGCAACTCGCGCACACCTGCACAGCTGACCCCGAATCGCGTATGCCCCCGAGCATATTCCAGCGCCGATCGATCCGCCAGATCCCGCCGGCGGGCGAGACGCCGAGGCGCTTCATGACCCTTCGCCACGGACCGGTCGTGGACCGCTCGCAGCGCGTCGCACGGAGGACCGGCGCGCCGCATGGACCCGGTGGGCGCTACCGCTGCAGCAGCCCGCGCAGCTCGCGGTGCGCACGCCGCTGAAGCTGCGGCCACGGCACCATCGGCGCGACCAGGGTCGCGATCACGAGCGCCAGCGCGACGAAGGCGAGCTTGGCGGCGCCGGCGGGGGCGCTCGCCGAGACGACGCCCGGCACGCGCACCGCCAGATCCCCAAGGAGGAGCGCGCCCGCGACAGCGCAGACCCCCGCCTCGCAGAGCCGGACGGGGCGCGGATCGTCCACGGCAACGAGATACGCGAGGAACGCGGCGCCCATCAGGGTGGCCACCGAGAGCGTCGTCAGGTACACGGCCGCGGCGGGCGGCAGCGAGCCGGCGACGACGGCGGCGAAGGCTCCGGTGACGGCGATCCAGTTGGGGGTGACGGGGGCCACGTCCCGACGGTTTCGCCGCCGCCGCCGGACCTCCTGCGACCGATCATCTACGCTGCGCGCCACGCGAGGCAAGGAGGGTGATCGCATGTCCCTGAACGGCGCACGGCTAACCTGGTTCGGTCACGCGACATGGCTGCTCGAGACGCCCGGTGGCAGACGGCTGCTCATCGACCCGTGGTTCACGGGGAACCCGAAAGCTCCCGAGGATCCGGACCTGGGGACGATCGACGTGATCCTGCTGACGCACGGCCACTCCGACCACACCGCGGACGTCCTCGGGATCGCCGCTGAGAAGACGCCGCAGGCCGTCATCGGGATGATGGAGCTCCTGGCCCACTTCGGCGGCAAGGGCCTCGAGAACGGCGTCGGCATGAACAAGGGCGGAACGACCGAGGCCGCGGGGATCCGGGTGACGCTCACCCACGCCTTCCACTCGTCGAGCCTCGAGGCCGACGACGGCTCGGTCGTCTACACCGGCGAGCCCGCGGGGCTCATCATCACGCTCGAGAACGGTTCCCGCATCTACCACGCAGGCGACACCTGCGTCTTCGGCGACATGGCGCTGATCGGTGAGCTCTACGCGCCCGACGTCATGATGCTCCCGATCGGCGACTTCTTCACGATGGGGCCGTTCGAGGCCGCGAAGGCGGTCGAGCTCGTCGGCGTGAAGCAGGTGGTGCCGACGCACTACGGGACGTTCCCGGCCCTGTCGGGCACGCCGGAGGCGTTTCGCGAGGAGCTGGCGAAGCGCGGCCTCGGCGACGTCGAGGTGCTCGTCACCGAACCGGGCGGCACCATCGAATGACGTTCTCGCTCGTCGCGTGCGATCTCGAGGCCGGCGAGTGGGGCGTGTCGGTCGCATCCAAGTTCCTGGCCGTCGGCGCGGTGGTGCCGTGGGCGCAGGGCGATGTCGGAGCGATCGCCACGCAGAGCTACGCGAACGTGACCTACGGCCCCAACGGGCTCGCGCTTCTCGCCGGCGGCGCCGACGCGCAGTCGGTGCTCGACCAGCTCGTGGCCGGCGACGACGGCCGCGACCAGCGCCAGGTGGGCATCGTCGACGCTCACGGCGGCTCGGCCACGTTCACCGGCAGCGGCTGCTTCGACTGGGCCGGCGGCCGCACGGGCCCGGCGTACGCCGCGCAGGGCAACATCCTCGCCGGCCCGCAGGTCGTCGACGCCCTCGCCGACACGTTCACCGCGACCGAGGGCCCGCTCGCCGAGCGGCTGCTCGCCTCCCTGGCCGCCGCCGACGCCGCCGGCGGCGACCGCCGCGGCCGCCAGTCCGCGTGCGTGATCGTCCGCCGCACGGGCGGCGGATACGGCGGCACGAACGACATCCTGATCGACCTGCGCGTGGACGATCACGCCGACCCGGTCGGCGAGCTCCAGCGGATCTACGCGATCCACGACCTGCTGTTCGGCGAGACGCCCGAGGACAGGATGATCCCGATCGAGCAAGTCGGCGGCGAGGTGACCGAGCGGCTCGCCAAGCTCGGGTTCGACGGCGCGGTCGAGGACGCGCTCCGGGCGTGGGCGGGGCGGGAGAACCTGGAAGAGCGGCTGCGCGAGGGCCGCGTCGATCCGGTGCTCCTGCGGGCGCTGCGCGAGTCAACTTGACGCATTGAGCACGACCCCGTACCGTCCGGCTCGAACCGACGAGAGGGGGAACATGCGAAGAACACTTCGCATTTCGACAGCGGCGGCGGCGGCGCTCTGCATCCTGGTCCTGGCGGCGCCGGCGCTCGCAACCGTGCGGCACGTCCATCCCGGGCAGTCGATCCAGGCGGCGATCAACGCGTCCAAGCCCGGCGACACGGTGAAGGTGGCGGCCGGGGTCTACCACCAGAACCTGACGATCATGACGAGCGGCATCACGCTCTGGGGAGCGGGGGGCGGAAGGCACGGGACGATCCTCCGGCCCCGGAAGCACCCGCTCGGCAGCCCCTGCACGAGCCGCAACGGCAGCATCGTCTCGGTGAACGGCATCTGTGGCGTCGGCCAGTTCGATCCGGCGACGGGCGATCCCGCCGCGCCGATCGACGGGACGACGATTCACGGTTTCCGGGTGGTCGGGTTCTCGAGCAGCGGGATCATCTTCTTCAACGACTCCAACACCGTGATCTCGGGGAACCAGGCGATCGGGAACGCCGAGTACGGCATCGCGGCGTTCGTGAACCACAACATCACCTACACGCACAATCGGGCCTCGGGCAGTGAGGAGGCCGGGTTCTACGTCGGCGACTCACCGGACGCCGAGGCGGTGGTGACGAACAACGTCTCGACGGGGAACCTGTTCGGGTTCTTCTTCCGCGACTCGCAGCACGGGCTCTTCGCGCACGACTTCGCGAAGGGCAACTGCGTCGGGATCATGACCCTCGACACCGGCAGCCCCGGAGCCGAGGGCTACGTCGAGATCCGGCAGAACCGGGTCTTCCACAACCAGAAGGCCTGCCCGCCCGGCGAGGGCCCCGCGCTCTCGGGCGTCGGCATCATGCTGTTCGGGACGACCCACGCCAACGTGTGGGGAAACCGGGTGACGAAGAACCTGCCGTCCGGCCCGAGCTTCGTGACCGGCGGAATCGTGGTCCACTCGGCCGGCATCGTCGCCGGAGCCGACCCGACCGACAACGTGATCACGGGGAACTTCGTGCACGACAACCTGAGCAAGGACCTGAAGTACGACGGCACCGGCTCGGGCAACACGTTCACCGGCAACGACTGCGGGACGTCCCATCCCGCGGGCCTCTGCTAGGAGAGCACGCCGAGACGCCGGGAGATCCGCTCCGCCCCCGACCGGGGGCGGAGCGCTCCCGGTAGCGCCTCTGCGAGCGCCGCGACCGCCTGGGCCGACTCGGCCTCGGGCGACGACACCACGAGCGGTGTTCCACCGTCGGCGGCCTCGCGCAGCGGTTCGTCGATCGGGATCTCCGCGAGGAGCGGCACGCCCAGCTCCTCGGCCAGCGCGCGGCCGCCTCCGCTGCCGAAGGGATGGGACACCTCGCCGCAGCACGCGCAGCGCATGAAGCTCATGTTCTCGACGACGCCGGCGACCCGCATCCCGGTCTTCGCCGCGACGTCGGCCGTGCGGGCCGCGACCCGCTGGGCGGCCGGCTGCGGCGTGGTCACGATCACGAGATCCGGCTCGGGAAGGAGCTGGCCGAGCGAGATCGCGACGTCGCCGGTGCCGGGCGGCATGTCGACGACGAGGTAGTCGAGCTCACCCCAGTGGACGTCGGTCAGGAACTGCTCGAGCGCCCGGTGCAGCATCGGCCCGCGCCAGACGACCGCCTGCTCGCTGTCGAGGAAGAAGCCGATCGACATCACGCGCAGGTCGTGGGCGACCGGCGGCACGATCATCTTGTCGACCACGACCGGCCGGCGGCTCACGCCGAGCATGCGCGGGAGCGAGTAGCCGTGGATGTCCGCATCGACCACGCCGACCTCGGCGCCGCCCGCGGCGAGCGCGGCCGCCAGGTTGACCGAGAGCGTCGACTTGCCGACGCCGCCCTTGCCCGAGGCCAGCGCGACGACGCGCGTCCGCTTGCTCAGCGAGATGACCTTCTGCTCGCCGCCGTCCCCGCCGCCCGGGTGCAGCCGCTGCCGGAGCGCGGTTCGCTCCTCCGGCGTCATCACGTCGAACGCGACGCCCACCGAGGCGACGCCGTCGACGGCGCCGACGTGCCGGCGCACCTGGCCTTCGAGGTCGGCCTTCATCGGGCATCCGGCCACGGTGAGCGCGATGGTGACGTCGACGTGGTCGCCGCGCACGCCGACGCCGCGCACCATGTCGAGCTCGACGACGTTGCGGCGGATCTCGGGATCGATGACGGCGCGGAGCGCCTCCCGGATCGACTGCTCGGCGATCATGGTCGCAGTGTAGGCGCGACCGCGCCGGGCGGCGCATCAGCCGTAGATGAGCCCGCCCAGCGTCCGGCACCAGTGCTCGTCGCGAGCGGCCACGGCCCGCGTGCGCGCGTCGAGCCCGAGGTCGAGCGAGTCCGTGTCCCAGGTGAGAAGCTCCGCGCCCGCCTCGCGCACGATCAGGGCTGCGGCCGCCAGGTCGACCGACCGGCTCGGCTTCAGGGTCGCCACGCCGTCCACCCGGCCGTCGGCGAGCTGGCACAGGGCGAGCGCGAGCGCGCCCATCACCCGGATCCGGCCGACGTGCCCGTCCAGCCGGTGCGCGGCGTCGGCCACGAGGCCCGCGTTGGTCGCCTCGAGATCGACCACGCCCAGCCGCTCCTTCGGCCGCACGCCGCCCAGCGCCCGCCCGTTCACGGTCGCTCCGAGCCCGCGCTGGGCGACCCACTCCTCGCCCGTGCCGAAGTCGCGGATGTACCCGAAGCGGACATCGTCGAGCGCCGGCCCATCGGCGAACGCCAGCGAGATGCACCAGAAGGGCAGGCAGCGCTTGGCGTTCAGGGAGCCGTCGATCGGGTCGACGACGACGACCCAGGGGCTCTCGCCCCCGAACCGGCGCTCGCCGAGCTCCTCGGAGACGAGCCGGAAGTCCACCCCGCGCGCGTGCAGCTCCTCCAGCCGCCGCACCACCACGGCCTCCGCATCGCGGTCGATGACCGTCGTATCGTCGCCACCCTCTCCCTGGCCGACGACGGGCTCGCGCTGGTCACGCGTCGGGAGCGCTGCGAGCGCGGTGCCGACGTCGTCGGAGACCTGCCGGCAGAATCCGAGCCAGCGCTGGTCTATGGCTCCAGCGGGTTCACCAGGAACCCGCTCCACAGCTTGGGGAAGAAGTACGTCGACTTCTGCGGCATCACGGCGCCGGCGTCCGCCACCGCCCGCACCTGCTCGACCGTCGGGGCCCGCAGGATGAACGCCGCCGCGGCCTCCCCGCGCTCGACCGGGGCGGTCGCCGCGCCCAGCTCGCGCACGTACTGCACGGCGTCGCTCGCGGCGAACTGCTCGGCGTCGAGCAGTCCGAGCATCGGCTGGAGGATGGCGGCCTCGAGCACGGCCGCATCGACCTTCTTCACCGCCGTCGGGATGCCGTGCATCGCCATGGAGACCGCCGCCCGGTCGCGCAGGGTGCACAGGAGCGCCGGCCGGTGCGCGCCGTGCCAGACGGCGAAGGCGATCGTGTCGGGCGGGATGGTGTTCAGCTCGCGCTCGACGTCGACCGGCGTCGCCTCGAGCTCGCGGACTGCGAAGTGGGACAGGAGATCCGGCGTCACGTCGCGCTTCCCGGGGACGACGCGGTGGGTCGGGTACACGACGAGGCCCTCCCCGTGCATGTTCACGAGGTGCATGAGGACGAAGTCGGCCGGGAGGTCGCCGGGCGGGTCACCCTCGCGGGCCCGCACCTCGTCGCGGTAGGCGAGCGCGGTCTCGTAGCGGTGGTGGCCGTCGGCGATCAGGATCGTGCGCTCGGCCATCGCCTCCTGCACCGCCCCGATCGCGCCGGGGTCGCTCACCTGCCAGAACCGGTGCACCGTGCCGTCGCTGTCGGTCGTCTCCATGACCGGCGGGCCCGACACGTGCGGCAGGAGCGCCTCGCGCGGGCCGCCCTCCGGGTCGTCGTAGAGGCCGAAGACCGGCGACAGGTTGGCCTTCACGGCGCGGATCAGCTCGAGCCGGCCCTCGCGGGTGCGGGCGTGCGTGCGCTCGTGCGGCCGCACGCGCCCCTCGCTGTAGGGGGCCAGGCGGACCGCCGACAGGAACCCCGAGCGCTCGACCTCGCCGCCGTCGGGCCCGAGATACGTCTGCGTGTGCCACCACACAGACGGCTCGGTGTCGCGCAGGAGCGCGCCCTCACGGCGCCAGTCCCCGAGCAGCTTGCCGGCCTGGCTCACGCCGTCGGGCAGGAGCAGGTGCACGATCGAGTGCGGGCTCCGACGCATGTAGGCGTCGCGATCGGCCGCCGAGATGACGTCGTACGGAGGGGCGACGACGTCGCCGAGCTCGACGAATTCCGGGTTGTAGCGAAGCGCCCGCAGCGGCTCGAGCGCTGAGCGCGTGGCCGGAGTCGATGCCATCCCCGCCAGTCTAATAGACTCGTTCCGGATGGCCGGAAGCACCTACGTCGCGGACCTGTCCGAGGGGTCGGTGGTCGATGCGACGTTCGCCGTGCAGCGCAAGACCCGGCGCACGACCCGAAACGGCGACCCGTTCCTGTCGGTCGAGCTGGCCGACCGCACCGGCCGCGTCGCCGGCGTCGTCTGGAAGGACGTCAACCTGCTCGGAGCCCGTTTCGACCAGGGCGACACGATCCGCGTGCTCGGCAAGGTCGAGCAGTACGCGGGGCGGCTCCAGATCTCGGTGCGCGACGTCGAGCGAATCGAGGGCGGTGGCGATCCGCTCGAGCTCGTCCCCGGCTCGCGCCGCGACGCCGAGACGCTCGAGGGGTTCCTGGAGTTCCTCACCGGCGAGATCCACCACGACGGGCTGCGCGCGCTGGTGAACGGCGTGCTGGGCGACCCGCGCACGCGCGAGCGGCTGCGGAACGCCCCGGCGTCGGAGAGCCATCACGACTACGCGGGCGGCCTACTCGAGCACACCGTGGCCGTCGCGACGCTCTGCCGCGAGGCGGCCCAGCTCCACCCGAAGCTCAACTCCGACATCCTGCTGGCGGCGGCGCTCCTGCACGACATCGGCCGCACCGAGACCTTCCGGCCCGGCGTCACGATCGCGGTGTCGGACGAGGGCCGGATGCTCGGGCACGTTCTCGCCGGTGTCCGCATGATCGACGCGGCGGCCCGAGCGTCCGGCCTCGCCGACGACGTGCTGCTCCCGCTCCTGAACGCCGTCGCCGGCCACCACGGCCCGCTCGAGGGGCGCCGGCTGGAGACCGCCGAGGCGGTGGCGCTGCACCACGCGAACACCCTGGACGCCCGGCTCGGCGAGAGCCTCGGGGGTTAACCCCACGGCCGGCTGGTTTCGGCGCAGGCCGATCCGGCGGCCGAACATCTCGCGCGCGGCCTCGCGGCCGGCGTCACACGTTGAAGCGGACGTTCAGCGTGTCGCCGTCCTTGACCACATAGTCGCGGCCCTCGACGCGCACCCAGCCGCGCCGCTTGGCCTCGACCTCCGACCCGGCCTCGAGCAGCCTGTCCCACTCGATGACCTCCGCGCGGATGAACCCGCGGGCCAGGTCGGTGTGGATGCGCCCGGCGGCGGTCTGGGCGTTCTGGCCCCGCCGGATCGTCCACGCCCGCGTCTCCTTGGGCCCGGTCGTGAAGAACGGGATCAGGTCGAGGAGCGCGTAGGCCGCCAGCGTGACCCGGTCGAGCGCGGGCGACTCGATGCCGAGATCCTCCAGGAACGCCCCGGCCTCGTCCTCCGGCAGCTCCCGGAGCTCGGCCTCGATCTTGGCGTTGACCGCGACGCAGGGGGCGCCGCGATCGGCGGCGAACGCCTCGACCGCCGCCACGCCCTCGGGATTGCCCGAGTCGTCGATGTTGGCGAGGTAGAGCGTCGGCTTGGCGGTGAGCAGGTCGAGGGTGGCCGGGATCGCAACGCCCGCCGACCGCGCCGGCCGCCCGGTCTCGAGCGCCGCCCGCAGCGCCTCGAGCGCCTCGACCTCCGCCACGGCATCCTTCTCGCCGCCCTTCGCGGTCTTGGCGACCCGCTCGTGGCGGCGCTCGATCGCGGCCAGGTCGGCGAAGGCCAGCTCGAGCTCGACCGTCTCGACATCGCCCACCGGATCGACGCTCCCGCTGGGGTGGGCGACCGTGTCGTCGTGAAAGCAGCGCACGACGTGGATCACCGCGTCGGTCGTGCGGATCTGGCCCAGGAACTGGTTCCCGAGCCCCTCGCCCTGCGAGGCGCCGCGCACGAGCCCGGCGATGTCAACCACGCGCAGCGTCGCCGGCACCACCTTGGCGGACTCGGAGAGCCGGGCGAGATCGGCCAGCCGCGGGTCGCGCACCTCCGCCTCGGCGCTGTTCGTCTCGACGGTCGAGAACATGTGCGGCGCGACGGCCGCGCCGGCGCCGGTGAGCGCGTTGAAGACCGTCGTCTTGCCGCTGTTCGGCAGGCCGACGAGGCCCGCCTCGAGGCTCGACATCAGACCGCCCCCGCCGCCGCGCCGGTCACCGCGCCGAGCGCGGCGCCCGCCACGACGTCACCCGGCCGGTGCGCCCCGACGTACACCCGGCTCGCGGCCATCGCGGCAGCCGCCGTCCACCAGACCGCGGCCAGCTCGGGCCGGGCTCGCGTGAGCGCGAACGCGGCCGCGACCGACATCGCCGCGTGGCTCGACGGGAAGGAGGTCGACGACGGCAGCCGGATCAGCGCGCCCGCCGCCGCCGGCCGCTCCCGCTTCACCGCGAGCTTCACCGCGTAGTTCACGCCGAGGGTGCCCCAGACGGTCGCCGCCACCCGGGCGGGCGCGCCCGCGAGGACGCCGGCGGCGACCCAACCGATCCCGTAATTGCCGGCCGTCGTGTAGGCAACGACGGCCCGGTCGACCAGCGGCGAGCGGCGCAACCGCTAGAAGCCCACTCGCCCGACGTGCGCCTCGCGCTTCACGTAGCCCACCTTCGAGACGTCGACGTGGTAGCTCGTGCTGTCGGGCGCCTCGAGCCGCACGACGCCCTTGCCGGCGTCGAGCGCAGCCTCGAGCTTCGCCCACTCACCGGCCTCGAGCCTGGTGATCACGATCAGCCCGCTGTCGAAGCCCAGCTCCACCCGGGACAGGTCCTCAGCCATCGACCGCTCCTTCGAGTTCGACGTATTCCACCAGCACGCCGGCGACGCTGGACGGATGGATGAAGGCCACCTGGAGCCCGAAGAGGCCGGCGTGCGGCTCCTCGTCGATCAGCTCCGCGCCGGCGCCCGTGGCGTTGCGAAGCGCCGCTCGGATGTCGTCGACCGCATACGCGACGTGGTGCATGCCCGGGCCGCGGCTCGCCATGAACCGCCCGACGGGCGTGTCGTCGCCGAGCGGCCGCAGGAGCTCGATGCGATCCTTCCCGACCCTGAGCGACGCCGCCTCGACTCCCTGCTCCGGCACGGTCTCGCGATGCTCGACCGTCGCGCCGAAGAGCCGCTCGTACACCGCGACCGCAGCGTCGATGTCCTCGACGGCGTGACCGATATGATGGATTCCACGAGGGTGCATCGCGCCCTCATCCTAGGAGACACCAACCCTCAGGGGGCACCGATGGGGTTTCTCGACAAGATCAAGCAGCAGGCAACCGACGTCGCGTCGACGGTCGCCGAGAAGACGCAGGAGACGGCCAAGGTCGGCCAGCTCCAGATGCAGCTCCGAAGCCTGAAGAGCGAGGAGAAGGACGCTCTCGCGGACTTCGGCCGCCAGGCGTACGGCCTTCACCGCGACGGCGCGCTCGCGGAGCGCTCGGGCGAGCTGGCGTCCGGAGCGGCGCGGATCGCCGACCTCCAGTCGCAGGTCGCGGCGAAGGAGCAGGAGATCGCAGACGTGAAGGGCGAGGACGGATCGGACACCGTGGAGGGCTCGGCCGAGGAGGTCTCGGAGCCGGCCGCCTCGACGACACCGCCTCCACCGCCGCCTGCGGCCGAGGCGTCCGCACCGCCTCCGCCGCCGACCGCCGAGTAGCGGCTCCCGGTCCGGCCGCGGTCGCAACAGCGGGCCCACCCTCCGGGATCAGAATCCGGTCGTCGCCGCGATCAGGAATCCGCGGATCACATGCACCGGGCGCACGTGGCTCCGGCGAAGACCGCGCTCTTCGCCGGAGCGCCCTCGGACGCTTCGCCGACGGTTAAGGAGGGGGCTCGCGGGGGAACCCTGGGTTCCCCCGCGTCGAGAACCCTGGGTTCCCCCGCGTCGCGTTATCGGGCTGCGATCCGCCCGTGGCCGTTGGCCTCGGGCGGCGCGAGCTCGACGCCCACCTCGAGCGCCGAGTTCGACTCGGGCTCGAGGCCGTCGAGCAGCCGGTCGATCTCGGCCCGCTCCAGCGTCTCCTGGGCCAGGAGCGCTTGGGCGAGCTTGTCGACATACGGGCGGTACCGGCCGACGAGCTCCAGCGCGTCGCGGTAGGCGGCGTCGGTGATCGCGAGCTGCTCGGCGTCGCGCAGGCGCTTGGTCTCCTCCGACAGGGCGTAGTTGTCGGCGCGCACCTGGAGATGCGGCACGCTAGCGCCCATCCCCCACTCGAACACCATCGACCGGGCGATCTGGGTGGCGCGGTCGAGGTCGTTCGCCGCGCCGTTCGTGATCCGGCCGAAGACGACCTGCTCGGCCGCCCGGCCCGCCAGGATCACCTTGAGCCAGTCGCACAGCTCCTCGGTCGACTGAAGGTAGCGATCCTCCTCGGGCAGGTTCATGGTGTATCCCAGCGCCTGGCCGCGCGGCACGATCGTCACCTTGTGCAGCTGCATCGCGTCGCCCATGAGCCGGGCGACGAGCGCGTGGCCGGCCTCGTGGTAGGCGATGACCCGCTTCTCCTTGTCGGTGATGAGCTTGCGCTGCTGGAGGCCGGCGACCACCCGGTCGAGAGCGTCGTCGAAATCGCTTGCCGAGATCTCCTCGCGGCCGGCCCGGCCGGCGAAGATGGCGGCCTCGTTCGCCAGGTTGGCGAGATCCGCGCCGGTCAGCCCCGACGTCTGCCGGGCGATGGCATGCAGGTCGACGCCCGCGTCGAGCGGCTTCTCGCGCGTGTGGACGTCTAGGATCTGCTCACGGCCGCGCAGGTCGGGCGGCGCGACGCCGACGTGCCGGTCGAAGCGGCCGGGGCGAAGGAGGGCCGGGTCGAGGTCCTGGAGCCGGTTCGACGCGGCGATCACGACCAGCCGCTCGCTCTCGTCGAACCCGTCCAGCTCGACGAGGAGCTGGTTCAGGGTCTGGTTGTGCTCCTGCGTCGACGGGCCGCCGGAGCGCTGGCTGCCGACGGCGTCGAGCTCGTCGATGAAGATGATTGCGGGCTGGTGCTTTCGGGCCTCGGAGAAGAGCCGCCTGATCCGGGCCGCGCCCACGCCGACGAACATCTCGACGAACGCCGACGCGCTCTGGAAGTAAAACGTCGCCCCCGACTCGTGAGCGATGGCCTTGGCCATCATCGTCTTCCCCGTCCCCGGCGGCCCGTAGAGCAGCACGCCGCGCGGCACCCGCGCTCCGAGCTTCTCGAACCTGTCCGGGTGACGCAGGAACTCGACGACCTCCTGGAGCTCCGCCCGGGCCTCGTCGACGCCGGCCACGTCCTCCCACCGCACCGCGGAGTCCGAGCGAGCCGTGATCTCCTGCGGCTTCGTGTTCGGCATCATCCGCAGCATGCGCCAGCTGATGTAGACGAGCAGGGCGAAGAGGACGGGGATCATCCATGCGATCGCGAGCTGCGCCAGTGCCGAGAGCAGGCCCTGGAGCGTGTCCAGAAGGGCATGCGCCGAGGGCAGCATGAAGAGGACGTCCACCGTCCCAGGGTACGTGCTGGCGGCTGCTGTGGCTAGGCCGCGGCGCCCTCGAGGCGCAGCACCTCGTGGAGCGCTGCCTCGGCGACCTCGAGCTCCGCGGGGGTCGGCTCGCGGGTCGCCGCCACGCGCTGGAGCTCGAACCCGGGCCTGCGCAGGGCACGGGCGACCGGATGGTCGCGGTGGCGGCCCATCCAGCCGAACGCCTCGGTCGCGGCGCCGAGCGCCGCGAGGCCCACCGCAAGCCGCGCCGGCCCGCGGCGCGACTCGGGAAGCCGGCTCGCAAGCGCGTTGCCGGCGGCCGTCAGAACGACGATCGGCCCCACCATGTGCGAGCCGCAGCGCTCGTGCTCCTTGGTGGCGTCGACGGCATCGGTGCCCTTCTCGTAGGCCCCGATCGCCTTGTGCTCGGCGCCGTGGTAGCCGGCGATCTCCGAGCCGCGAAGGGCCATCATCGCCGGGGCGAGGGCGGCCGCCGCGGCGAGCGACTCGGCCACGAACGGGTGCAGGCGGCTTCGGCGCACCGCCTGGGCGAGGACGGCCGAGCCGGCGAGCGCCGCGCCCATCCCGGTCCCCTCGATGGGGAGGCGGGCCTCGGGCAGCCGCCGGCGGACGACCGGGAGGAGCCATGCCGCCTCGGCCATGCGTGCCACGCCGCGCAGGAGCGGCGTGCGCACCACCGCGTCGGGCATGTCGGGCTTGCGCCCCGACGCCATCCGGATCTCGCCGTCCTCGGTGCGGACCGCCGCGGCCCAGTGGTCGAGGCTGTGCACCATGATGCCGTTCCGGAGCGCCATCCCGCCCAGGCGGACCGGGGCGGCGCTCACGTGAGCTGCCCCATCGCGCGGGCGATGTGCAGGAAGCAGCGCGTGCCCAGCTCGAGGTCGTCCATCGCCGCCCGCTCGTCGGCGGAGTGCACGAGCGATCCGGCGAGCATCGGGTCCATCCGCATCGGCATGAAGCCGTACGCCACCGACCCGAACGCCTCGCGCATGAAGTGGCTGTCGGTGAAGCCGGCGTTCACCATCGGAGCGAGCGACGCGCCGGCCTCGATCTCGGGCGCGAAGTCCTCGATCACGCGGTAGAGCGGCGTGTCCTCTGGCGAGAGCGTCCCGCCCACGTTCTCGACCAGCTCGAACTCGTGCTCGATCCCCGCAAGCTCCGCCCGGACCGCCTGCTCGATCTCGTCGGTCGTCATGCCGGGCAGGATGCGGCAGTCGCACACGAGCCGGGCCCGGCCCGGGATGATGTTCACGGCGGTCGACGCCTCGGCGATGGTGGGGGCGATCGTTGCCCCGAGCATGGGCTCGACGGCCGCGGCCAGGAGCGGCGTCTCGGTGCGGCAGCGGGCGACGAGCTCGGCGGGGTCGGCGCCCTCCTCGCCGATCGCCGCGAGGAACGTGTGCAGCGCCGGAAGCTCTGCGACCGGCGGGCGCATCCGCTGCATGCGGTCGATGACCGGGGCCAGCTTCGAGAGCGCGTTGTCGGAAGCTCCCGGAGTCGACGCGTGGCCGCTCTTGCCGCGCACGGTGATCGCGAAGGCCGAGCAGCGCTTCTCGCCGATCCCGATGCTGTAGGCGACACGGCCGTTGTGCTCGATCCGCTCCCCGCCGCCCTCGTTCACGACGTAGTCGGCGCGCACGAGGTCGGGGTGCGCCTCCACGAGCCACGAGAGCCCGACGCCGGCGCCGACCTCCTCGTCCGCAACTGCGCACAGGATCAGGTCGCCGGCCCCGCGCCAGCCCTCGCGTGCCAGCGTCGCGAAGGCCACCACCTCGGCGGCCACCTGCCCCTTCATGTCGAGCGCGCCGCGACCCCAGATGAAGCCGTCGCGCTCGAGGCCCGAGTGGGGCGGCACCGACCAGTCGTCGGGATCGACCCCCACCGTGTCGGTGTGGCCGAGCAGCATGAGCGACGGCCCGTCGCCGGTCCCGGGGATCCGCGCCACGAGCGAGCCGCGATCGGGCGTGGGCCCGACGATCTCCGACTCGACGCCCGCGGCCGCGAGATAGGCGGCGAGGTGCTCCGCCGCGGCCGTCTCGTTGCCCGGCGGGTTGATCGTGTCGATGCGGATCAGCTCGGCCAGGAGCCGGCTGGTCTCGGTGCGCACGTCGGCCGCAATCATCGTTCGCACGGTACACGATGGTGCCAAGTAGGCTGCTCAGGCATGGCCGGGGATCTGTTCTCGCATTCGGCGGAGTCGCGCCTCGAGCGCGTGGCACCGCTCGCGCAGCGGCTCCGGCCCGGCACGATCGACGAGTTCGTGGGCCAGAAGGACGTCGTCGGCGAGGGCAGCGCGCTGCGGCGCGCCATCGCCAAGGACCGGGTGCCGTCGATGATCTTCTACGGCCCGCCGGGGAGCGGTAAGACGACGCTCGCCCGGATCGTGGCGCACACGACGGAGGCCCATTTCGAGGAGCTCTCGGCGGTGCAGGTCGGGGTGGCCGACGTCCGCCGCGTGCTCGCCGAGGCCCGCGACCGGCTGGGCGCGAACGGGCAGCGCACGATCCTCTTCCTGGACGAGATCCACCGCTTCAACAAGGGCCAGCAGGATGCGCTCCTGCCGGCGGTCGAGTCGGGGCTCGTCACGCTGATCGGCGCCACCACCGAGAACCCGTACTTCGAGGTGAACTCGGCCCTCCTCTCGCGCTGCCAGCTCTTCCAGCTCGACCTCCTGACCGAGGCCGACCTGACCGCGATCGTGCAGCGCGGCGAGGCCGCGCTCGGGTCGGAGCTCTCGGCCGAGGCCCGCGAGGCCGTGGTGCACTCCGCCGGGGGCGACGCGCGAAACGCGCTCAACATCCTCGAGGCGGCGGTCGGCGCGGCCGGCGACGGCCGGGTGACGCCCGAGCACGTCCGCGACGCGGCCCGCAAGCGCCCGCTCCTCTACGACAAGGGCGGCGACCAGCACTACGACGTGATCTCGGCGTTCATCAAGAGCATGCGCGGCTCCGACACCGATGCGGCCGTCTACTACCTGGCCGTCATGCTGGAGGGCGGCGAGGATCCGCGGTTCGTCGCGCGGCGGATGGTCGTCTTCGCGTCGGAGGACGTCGGGAACGCCGATCCGCGCGCGCTCGAGGTCGCCACGGCAGCGGCCAGGGCGGTCGAGTTCGTGGGGATGCCCGAGTGCCGCATCAACCTGAGCCAGGCGGCGGCGTACCTGGCCCGGGCGCCGAAGTCGAACGCCGCCTACGTCGCGATCGCGGCCGCCATGCGCGACGTGCGCGAGCGCGGCAACCTGCGCCCGCCGCCTCACCTGCGCGACGCCTCATACGCCGGTGCGAAGCGGCTCGGGCACGGCGCCGGCTACGTCTACCCGCACGACCACCCCGACGAGGCAGCCGCGCAGCAGTACCTCCCGGACGAGCTGGCGGGGACGCGCTACTACCCCGAGGACGCGCCCTAGAGCCTGCGAATCTGCACCGCGGCGAAGGTCGCCAGGGCGATCCCCGTCCCGAGGATCGCGCCCGAGGCGGAATCCGTCAGCCAGTGCACGGAAAGGTCCGTGCGGCTCCAGACCATGCCGGCCACGACCACGGCGGCCGCCACCGCCCATGCGCGCCGGCGCCCGGTCCCGGGCCGGGTGAAGAGCAGGAGGAGCGCGATCGCCGTGGCGCCGGCGTACGCCGCGTGGCCGGAGGGAAACGAGCTCCCGGTCGCCTGGATCATGGCGCCCGGAGGTCGCGGGCGATCGACGAGCAGCTTGAACAGGTTGACCGAGAGCGGAGTCAGACTCTCGGTCACTGCAAAGGCGACCAGCGCCCACCACCGCCGCCTCAGAATGATGACGATGCCGATGGCCGCCAACGACAGCGCCCTGCCGAGTCCGCGTCCGGCGTAGTTGAACGCCAGCGCGACGTCGTGAAGCCGACCGGACTCGACGTCGCGCATCGCCTCCGACCAGCGCACGTCGATCGCGAACGGACGCGCCGGGATCACGACCGCCACGACGGCGACGAGTGCGGCGAGCACAAGTCCGGTCCAGAGGACCCTCCGCGGACGGCTGACGAACTGCTCGCCGCGCACAATGCCGACGAAAGCCGCTCCGCGGCCCGGGCGCCTCATCCTGTCCGGGCGATACCCGCCCCGCCGAAGGTGGTGTGAACTGCGCCGATGAGCCCCAAGCGGCGCTCGGCCGGGTCGTGGTGGTGGGCGATCGCGGCGCCCGCCCTCGTGGTCGGCCTGCTGCTCGGAGGCTGCGGAGGCGGCGGCGGCCTGCCCAGCTCGCTGCCGAGTTCGATCCCCAGCTCGTTCACAGGCTCCTTGTCCGGGGGGTTCTCCGGCACGCGGACGACGACGGGCGGCGGCGCTGGTGGAAGCGCGACGACGACCGAGACCACCACGACTACGCCGGCGACGACGTCGTTCACCGTCACAGCGGCCTCCTCGTCGACGACCACGCCGAGCTCGGGGGACGACACGCCGTGGGGGTGGATCGCGCTCCTCGCGATCCTCGTCGCCCTCCTCGTGGCAGCGATCGCCTGGGCAGTGGGACGGCGGGGCGCACCCGGGCGCGAGTGGCGGGCGGCGGCGTTCCAGACCGCGGCGGACGGAACTGCGCTCCATGACGCCGCGCTCGCCGAGCTCATCGCCGCGACGACCGCGAACCGGCCCGAGCGCTGGGCGGCCGTCGCCACCCACGCCGACCGGGTCGTGGCATCGCTTCAGGGGCTGGCGGCCTCGCCGCCCGACGAGGACGCCCGCCAGGCGGCGCAGGCCGGGCTCGAGGCCGCGGGGTTCGTACGTTCGGGGCTCGCAGTGGCGAGCGCGTCCCCGGCCGGACGCCCGCTCGACCCCGACGCCGAGGGGACGCTGCGGCAGCGGCTGGACGGTCTCGCGGCCGCCCTCGGCCGCCTGCGGACCGCCGCCGGCCACGGGTGACCGCTCCCGGGCCTAGAGGATCCGGGCGCCGAGGGCCGAGCAGGCCAGCTCGACGGCCAGGCTGGCCGTCTGGTTGTGCTCGTCGAGCACCGGGTTCACCTCGACCAGCTCGAGCGACGTGAGGATGCCGTGCTTGGCGATGAGCTCCATCGCGAGGTGCGCCTCGCGGTAGGTGATGCCGCCCCGCACGGGCGTCCCGACGCCGGGCGCCTGATCCGGGTCGACGACGTCCATGTCGAACGAGATGTGGACGAACGGCCCGCCCGAGGTGATCTCGATCGCCTCCTCCACGACGCGGTGCATGCCGTAGCGGTCGATGTCGTGCATCGTGAAGACCTTGAGGCCCAGCTCGGCCATCCGCCGCCGCTCGCCCTCGTCCACCGACCGCACGCCGATCAGCACCGTGGTCGCATCCGAGATCATCGGAAGCGGCCAGCGGTCGCTCTGGAACCGCTCCTCGTCGGCGAGCCCCAGGGCGATCGCGAGCGGCATCCCGTGGACGTTCCCCGACGGCGAGGTCGATGGGGTGTTGATGTCGGTGTGAGCGTCGAACCAGATGACCCCGCCCGGGCCGCCGTGCGCCCGTGCCAGGCCGCCGAGGGTGCCGATCGCGATCGCGTGGTCGCCGCCGATCACGAGCGGGATGCGGCGGTTGCGGACGGCGCCGGCCACCTCGCCGGCCAGATCCTCACACGTGCGCTTGATGGCGTCCCAGTAGCGGGCCGACGGATCGCCGACGTCGAGCGCCTCGACCATGCCGGCGCCGACGTTGCCGCGGTCGACGATCGAGTAGCCGAGGTCGCCGATCCGCTCGGCGAGCTGTGCGTAGCGGACGGCCGACGGCCCCATGTCCACCCCGCGCCGCCCCGATCCGAGGTCGAGCGCGGCGCCGATGACGGCGATCGGGGCCTTCGATTCGGGTTCTCCGGGCATGAGCGGTGGAGAGCGTAGATGATTGGCGCCGCAGCCCGACCGAGGACGCCGCGAGGCGATGGTCCGCAGCCGCAGCCCATGACAGACGCCGAGAGCCGACCGACGAACGTCCAGACCCGCGGGAGCTCGGTGTCGATCATCGTGGATCATTGAGGGGTGCTCGACCGTGCCGGCCGTGCCCGAGCCGCGGGCCTCCTTCTCCTCCTGACGCCCGTGATCTGGGGCGCGACGTTCCCGGCCGCCAAGGTGGCGCTCCGGCACGTGTCGCCGTGGACGTTCGTGGCCTGGAGCCGCGTCCTCGGGCTCGTCGCCATCGCGGCCGTGCTGCTCGTCTGGCGCCCGCCGCGCGAGGCGTGGACGCGCGGGCTGGTGCCCGCCGGTGCGCTGCTGGGCGGGCTGATGACCGCCGGCTACGTCCTCCAGACGGTCGGCATCAACCACACGACCGCCACGAACGCCGGCTTCATCACGATCCTGTACGTGGTGCTGGCGCCGGCGGGCGCCGCGCTGATCGGGCGGCACACGCCCGACCGCCTCGACGTGCTCTGCCTCGTCCTCGCGCTCCTCGGGCTCGGCCTGCTCTCGATCAACGGCGGCTCGCTCAGGGCGGGCGATCTGGTCGTGCTGGCCGGCGCCGCCGCCTTCGCGGCCCACATCGTCGCGGTCGACGTGCTCGTCGACCGCCACGCCGCCGCCCCGCTGGCGCTCGCCCAGATGGCGGCCTCGGCCGTCCTGACGGCGGCCGTCGCGCTCCCCGCGGGGCCACAGGTGGGCGAGGTGGCGTCGCTGTGGTGGATCTTCGTGCTCACCGGCGTCCTCGGCTCCGGGATCGCGTTCTCGGTGCAGGTGATGGCGCAGCAGTCGCTGAGCCCCGTGCGCGCGTCGATCCTGCTCGCGACGGAGGCGCTCGTGGCGGCGTTGGTCTCGGCGCTCTGGCTCGACGAGCGCCTGTCCGCGCGGGCCTGGGCCGGCGCGATCGTCGTCCTCGTCGCGATCGCGATCTCGGAGCTGCATCCGCGCCGGCGGGCCACGCCGCCGACGGGCTAAAGGAGAGGCGGGGATCGCCCGATAAGGGGATTAACCCCCTGCTCCTCGTCCTGCTTCTTCGCGCCCCCAGGAGGACTTCGCAATGATTGATCTGGCGAGCATCCGTAACGCCTCGTTCACGCTGACCCCGACCGGATACAACCCGGAAGAGGTGGACCGGTTCCTCGCGGACCTCGCGGATCAGCTCGAGGCGCAGCCCGTCTCCATCGAGCGGCAGCCGTTCGCTGTCGAGCCCTCCCCCCCGGCCACGCCGGAGCTTTCGCCGATCCCGGCCGAGCGCTCCGGGGCGGATCTCCACGGTCTCACCGGCGCAATCGATCGCACGATCGGCGCGCTCGACGCCTTCGTCCAGAACGAGCTCGCCGCCGTGCGGGCCGCCTCTGAGCTCGAGGTCGAGGAGATCCACCGGGAGCGCGAGCGCCTCCTCGACGAGGCCGCCGACGCCGCCCGCGCCCACCTGGACGAGGCCAAGCTTCGCGCCGACGACGTCGCCCGGCAGCTTCGCGCCGCCGCGGAGGACGAGGCCGCCCGCATCGTGGCCGCCGCCGAGGAGCGCAAGAGCCAGGCCGACGAGATGGTGGCCGCCGCGGCCCGCGTCCAGGCTCAGGTGCTCGGCCAGCTCGAGTCCGCCCGCGCGACGCTCGGCATGCCTGGGGAGGCGCCCGCCGCAGAGATGCGGCCCGTCGAGTCGCCGAGCTTCGACCGCGAGCAGCCCGCCGACGACCCTGAGGCCTACGAGGTCCGGGACGCGACGGATGCCGCGGCTTGATGCAAAGCTCGAACCGCTGCGCCTGACAGCCGCCGGTGGCGCGTCCGTCGACCTGGACGCGCTCTCGGCCGGCGCACCCGTCGTCCTCGCCCTGCTCGAGGCCGAGCCCGAGCCCGGGCCGCGGCTCGACATGCTGCGCGAGCTCGGCCGCCGCCTGCACGGCTCGGGCGCTCAGCTCGTCGTCGTGACGCGATCCGAGTCCGCGATCGCGAAGACGCTCGAGGCGGAGGCCCTCGCCCTCTGCATGACCGACCCGGCCGCGAACGCCTTCGCGGCGCTCGGCCTGGTCGAGCGCGGGATCGGCCGCGTGCGCCGCCGCGGGGGCGTGTTCGTCGTCGACGGCGGCGGGATCCTCCGCTTCGCATACGTGGCCCAGCGGGACCACGAGTGGGTGCCGTGCACCTTCGTC
Source organism: Gaiellales bacterium (assembly GCA_036258075.1). Lineage (GTDB taxonomy): Bacteria > Actinomycetota > Thermoleophilia > Gaiellales > JAICJC01 > JAICJC01. The sequence goes on along the minus strand of DATAEI010000161.1, from coordinate 3,133 downwards.
CTCGGACGGCTGGCGCGGCTCGGCATCTCCGCCGACGAGGAGCCCGCCGAGCATGCGGCGAAGCCCGTCGCGATCACCCACCCGGGCGACGAGGACGAGGTCGGCGCCGTCGAGGTCCTCGCCGGCCGCATCGGCGCCGAGATGGGCCTCTCCGCCGAGGACCTGCAAGACCTCGCGACCGCGGCCAAGTTTCGCGACCTCGGCATGGCGACCGTCCCCGACGAGATCATCACGAAGCTCGGACCGCTGACCGACGACGAGTGGGCGGTCATCCGCAGCCATCCGGAGCGCTCCGCCGAGATGCTGGGCGCCGGCCCGGCCCTCGACGCCGCCCGGGCGATCGTGCGCGCGAACCACGAGCACCTCGACGGCAGCGGCTACCCGAACGGGCTCTCCGGCGCCGAGATCCCGACCGGCGCGCGGATCCTGCTCGTGGTCGAGTCGTACGTCGCGATGACGGAGGACCGGCCGTACCGAAACCGGCTCGAGGCGCACGCCGCCATCGAGCAGCTCGAGCAGCGCTCCGGCACGGTCTACGACGCCGCGGCGGTCGCGGCGCTCGCGCGCGTCCTTCGCGAGCGCCCCTCAAGCGCAGCCGCCTGAGCGCGGGCGGCCGGTTCCCGGGCCGCTCCTAGGATGCCGCGATGGGACTCGCCTTCGGGCTCGCGTCGAGCCTGGTCTGGGGAACCGCCGACTTCCTCGGCGGCGTCTTCACGCGCCGGCTGACGCTGGCCTCGGTCACCGTCGGATCGCAGATCGCCGGGCTGCTCGCGCTGCTCGCCGCGGTGGCGTTCTTCGGCGGGCTGGAGGGCGAGCCCATCGCGATCGGGCTCGCCGCGGGCGCCTGCGGCGCGGTCGGCATCTCGGCCTTCTACCGCGCGCTCGCCACCGGCACGATCAGCATCGTGTCGCCGGTCAGCGCCTGCGGCGCGCTCGTGCCGGTCGGCCTCGCGCTCGCGACGGGTGAGCGGCCGGGAGCGCTCGCCCTGGCGGGCTCTGCAGTCGGCCTGGCCGGGGCCGTCCTCGCCTCGGTGCACGAGATCCGCGGCGAGCACCCGGCCGCGCGCAGCTCGATCGGGCTCGCGCTGCTCGCCGCGCTCGGGATCGGCGGCTTTCTCTGGTTCCTCGGCCGGGCCGCGGACGGCGGCCACACGCTGTCTGCCCTCCTGGGCGCCCGGCTCGGCTCGATCACCCTGCTCACGCTGGGCGTCCTGCTCACACGGAGCTCGGTGGCCATCCCGGTCGCCCAGATCCCTGCCGTGGCGCTCATCGGCCTGCTCGACACCGCGGCGAACGGGCTCTTCGCGATCGCGATCCAGCACGGCTACATCACCGTCGTCTCGGTGCTGGGCTCGGAGTACCCGGTCGCCACGGTGATCCTGGCGCACGGGTTCCTGGGCGAGCGGATCACCCCGCCGCAGTGGATCGGCGTCGCCCTGGCGCTGACGGGCGTCGGCATGGTGGCCGCGGCATAGGCCGGGCCGCCACGCTTGAATAGCGGGATGACCCGTGAGCTTCCGACCGGAACGGTCACGTTCCTCTTCACCGACATCGAGGGCTCGACGCGGCTCCTGCACGAGCTCGGTGCCGAGGGGTACGCGGACGCGCTCGCCGCGCACCGCCGGACGCTTCGTGACGCGTTCGGCCGCCATCGCGGCGTGGAGGTCGATACGCAGGGCGACGCGTTCTTCGTCGCGTTCTCGACGGCGCCCGATGCGCTGGCTGCCGCCTCGGAGGCCCAGCAGGCGCTGGCGGCCGGCCCGATCCGCGTGCGGATGGGGATCCATACGGGGACGCCCAACGTCACCGACGAGGGCTATGTCGGCCCGGACGTCCACCGAGCGGCCCGGATTGCGGCGGCGGGGCACGGTGGGCAGATCCTGCTCTCGTCATCCACGGCATCGCTCGTCGAGGGCGCCGGCCTGCGCGACCTCGGCGAGCACCGTCTCAAGGACCTCGGTGCGTCGGAGCGGATCCATCAGCTCGGAACCGAGGCCTTCCGGCCTCTGAAGAGCCTGCACCAGACCAACCTCCCCGTTCCCGCAACACCACTCCTGGGGCGCCGGCAGGAGCTCGTGGAGGTGACGGCCCTCCTCACCGGCGGCGCGCGCCTCGTGACGCTGACGGGGCCGGCCGGGACTGGAAAGACCCGGCTCGCGCTCCAGGCGGCCGCCGAGGCGTCTGACGAGTACCCCGACGGCGTGTTCTGGGCCGCGCTCGCCCCGCTGCGCGATCCGAAGGCCTTCCTCGAGGTCGCGGCCCAGGCTCTGGGGGCGAGGGACGCCCTCGTCGACCGCATCGCCGACCGCCGGGTTCTCCTCATTCTGGACAACTTCGAGCACCTGATCGACGCTGCACCCGATCTTGCCCGGCTGCTCGCCGCCTGCCCGAACCTCCAGCTCCTCGTGACCAGCAGGGAGCTCCTGCGGATCCCCGGCGAGCAGGCGTATCCGGTGCCGCCACTCGACCCGCGAGAAGCGGCGGCCCTCTTCACGGCGCGAGCGCGGGCGGCGGATCCCCGGTTCGAGCCCAGCCCCGTCATCGCGCGGCTCTGCTCGCAGCTCGACAACCTCCCGCTCACCCTCGAGCTCGCGGCGACCCGGGTCGCCGTCCTCTCGCCCGAGCAGCTGCTGAACCGCCTCTCCGAGCGGCTCGACCTGCTGAAGGCCGTCCGCGGCGTCGACCCGCGCCAGCAGACGCTGCGGGCGACGATCGAGTGGAGCTACGACCTCCTCGGCGAGCAGGATCGGCTCCAGTTCGAGCGCTTCTCGGTCTTCCGCGGCGGCGCCACGCTCGAGGCGGCCGAGCAGATCTGCGAGGCCGACATCGACACGTTCCAGTCGCTGATCGACAAGAGCCTGCTCCGGCGGGACGGGGAGCGAGTGTGGATGCTCGAGACGCTCCGGGAGTACGCGGCCGAGCAGCTCGAGCGGCACGGCGAGGCCGACAGGATCGCCGAACGGCATGCCGGCTATTTCATGGCCCTCGGAGAGGCGGCCACCGGGGGCGCCCCGGACGAGGACGTGGAGCAAACACGCCGTCTCTACTCCGAGCTCGACAACTTCCGCCGGGCGCGCGACTGGCTCGTCGCCTCGCGCGACGTGGAGCGCGAGCTCCGACTCACCACCCGGGC
>DATAEI010000160.1:0-22750 GCA_036258075.1 Gaiellales bacterium | reverse complement strand
TCGGCCTGGCGGCAGATCTCGGCGAACAGGAGAGCGCTCAGGGGGGTCGTCGAGGCGGGCTTCAGGACGACGGTGTTCCCGGCGGCCAGGGCCGGGGCGATCTTCCAGTTGGCGATGTTGAGCGGAAAGTTCCAGGGCGTGATCAGGCCGACCACACCGATCGGCTCGCGGAACGTGAGCGCGATGCCGTCGCGCTCCACCGGGATGGTGTGGCCGAAGAACTTGTCGACGGCGCCGGCGTAATAGCGGATGACGTCGACGATCATGCCGAGCTGGCCGCGGGCGTCGGAGATCGGCATGCCGACGTTCCGGCACTCCAGGAGGGCCAGCTCCTCGGCGTGCTCCTCGACGAGTGCCGCGAAGCGGTGCATCCGCCGCCCGCGCGTCACCGGCGAGAGCGCGCTCCAGCCCTCGTAGGCCTTCACCGCCGCGGCGACCGCCCGGTTCACGTCCTCGGTTCCGCCCTCGGCAACCGTCGCCATGGCGGCCGCGCTCGCGGGGTTCAGGACGTCGAACGTGCGGCCCTCGGCCGCGCTCACCCGCTCGCCTCCGATGACGAGGCCCTCGACCGCTCCCACGCTCATGCCGCAGCCCTCCGGTACGTCGTCGCCTGGTCGACCAGCGCCTCGAAGAGCGCCCCGCCGCCCTCCTCATCCTCCTCGGGATGCCACAGCACCCCGACCACGCAGCGCGCCGCCGGATCCTCGATCGCCTCGACCGTCCCGTCCTCGGCGGTGGCCGCTACCCGGAGGCCGTCGCCCAGCCGGCCGGGCGCCTGGTGGTGGCAGGAGTGGGTGTGCGCATCGGTGCCGAGGACGCCGGCCAGATGCGTGCCGGGCAGCACCGTGACCGAGTGGCGGGTGTACGTGCCCGGCGGCCCCTTGTGCGTGTCGCCCTCGAGGTGCTGGACGAGGTCGCCGCCGCGGGCGACGTTCAGAAGCTGCATCCCGCGGCAGATGCCGAGCACCGGCATCGAGCGCGCGAGCGCGGCGCGCATCAGCTCGAGCTCTGCCGAGTCGCGGTGGTCGTAGAAGCCGCTCGACTCGGGGTGCGGCTCCTGGCCGTAGACGGCCGGGTTGATGTCGGAGCCGCCCGTGAAGACCATGCCGTCGAGGTCGTCCAGGATCACGGACGCCACCTCGGTCGGCGGCACGAGCACCGGAATGCCGCCGGCGGCGACGACCGCGCGCACATACCCCTGGGGCACGAGCACCGAGCGGAACGCCTTCCACTGGCCGAAGTCGACCGGCACGTCGTAGGCGCTGATCCCGATCACCGGCCGCTTGCGATCCATCCCGCCGTCAGTATATGAATGGCGCGTGCCCCTGACCCTCGAGGAGCTGCGCGGCGACGTCGAGCGCGGCGACATCGACACCGTGCTCCTGGTGATGACCGACATGCAGGGTCGGCTCCAGGGCAAGCGGCTGCACGCGCCGTTCTTCTGCGACGAGGTGGCCGCGCACGGCGCGGAGGGCTGCTACTACCTGCTCACGGTCGACGTCGACATGCAGCCGGTGCAGGGCTTCGAGATGGCGTCGTGGGAGTCCGGCTACGGCGACTTCGTGTTCCGGCCGGACATGGCGACGCTGCGGCGGATCCCCTGGCCCGAGCGGACGGCGCTCGTGGTCTGCGACATCGAGTGGCAGGACGGCCGGCCCGTGGCGCCGTCGCCGCGCCAGATCCTGCGCCGCCAGCTCGACCGGCTGGCCGAGCGCGGCCTCATCGCCAACATCGGCTCGGAGCTCGAGTTCTTCCTCTTCCGCGAGACGTACGACTCGGCGCGCGAGAAGCGCTACCACGACCTCACGCCGGCGAACCCGTACAACGTCGACTACTCGATCCTCGGGACGACGATGGTCGAGGACGTGATCCGGCCGATCCGGATCGGGATGGCCGACGCCGGGATCCGGGTGGAGGACTCGAAGGGCGAGTGCAACTTCGGCCAGCACGAGGTGAACTTCCGCTACTCGGACGCGCTCACGATGGCCGACAACCACACCGTCTACAAGAACGGCGCGAAGGAGATCGCCCACGCGCACGGGTACGCGCTCTCGTTCATGGCCAAGTACGACGAGCGCGAGGGCAACTCGTGCCACATCCACTGCAGCCTGTGGGACGAGAACGGCACCGCGTTCGCCGACGCCGACGGCCACCAGACCGAGCTCTTCCGCCGGTTCCTGGCGGGTCAGCTCGCGGCCACGCGGGAGCTGACGCTCCTCTTCGCGCCGAACGTGAACTCGTACAAGCGCTACGCCTGGGGGTCGTTCGCGCCGACGACGCTGGCCTGGGGCGTCGACAACCGCACCTGCGCGTTCCGCGTGGTCGGGCACGGCCCCGGCCTGCGGGTTGAGAGCAGGCTGGCCGGCGCGGACACGAACCCGTACCTGGCCTTCGCGGCGATCATCGCGGCGGGCCTCCACGGCATCGAGAACGCCCTCGACCTCGAGGACGCCTACGCGGGCAACGCGTACGACGCGGCCGACAAGCCGCGGGTGCCGTCAAACCTCGGGACGGCGATCGACCTCTTCGAGAGCTCGGCGCTGGCACGCGAGGCGTTCGGGGCACAGGTGGTCGACCACTACCTGCACTACGCGCGCACGGAGCTCCGATCCTTCGAGGCCGCCGTCACCGACTGGGAGAAGTTCCGCTCCTTCGAGCGTCTCTAGCACGGGGGAACCCGGGGTTCCCCCGTGAGCCCCCTCCTTAAGGGGTGGCGCTCGCCGGGTGCGCGGCGGCGAAAACGCGGTCTTCGCCGCCGCCACAACCGTGGACGACGTGACCTAGGCTCGGTTCGCCCTGGCGGCCCAAGTGAGCGCAAGAGCGAGCAGCGCACTCACAACGATCATCTCGGGCACGAAGAACCAGGCGGGGTCGCCGAGCATCAGCCCCAGGAGGGCGAGCAGGCTGACGGACACGAAGCACGCGGTGCGCCTGTCCGGACGTACGGTCGGCCTGGGCAGGCTTCGCGACAACCTCCGACCCAGTGCGAGCGCTCCAGCGCCGCAGGCGAAGGCGGGCAGATAGATCCAAACGTCGTCTCGGCCAACACCGATCTGGAACGCGACGAAGGCCGGGACCACGCCGGCCAGCCACACCAGCGCATGAGATCGGGGAACCCTCACCCGCCGATTGTCCGCCTGCTGTCTCGAAGGGTCAAGGAACGTCCCGGCTCCTTGGAGCCCCCTAGCGTCGCGATGCCGGTCCAGGGGAAGACCGCGGGGGGACGCGTGTCCCCCCGCGATGTTCCTTAGCTCCGCTTGCGCGGGTGGGCGAGCTTCTTGAAGAGATCGCGGCGGCGCTCTGTGCGTCGCTCCATCTTGCGCTCGCGGGCGAGACGCGTGAAGTACTCCCGCTCGGTCTCGCGATGAGGATGGCTGCGCTCGAAGCTTGAAGCTGTAAATAGTCCGGATAGCTGTGTCATGGACACATTATATCAACGGCAAATGCGCCGTCAACCCGTACAGATGACGCTAAAGGGTGAAATAATGGAGAAAAAGTGGTAGTCGGCGCTACGGACTTCCCGCAGACGGCGAGTCCGCGGCGTACCGCACGATCATCTGATCGGTCATCCACTCGACCGGCGCCCGGTCGTCGGTGAGCGGGTCGTCGGACGGCGCCACCTGGCGCAACCCGTCCGCGAGGCCCGCCGCGGGGCGCAGCCCGTCGGGCGCCGTCGCCAGCCGCGCTCGCAGCTCGGCGGCCGTCGTCGGCGAGGTGAACCCGGCCACGATGTCGTTGAACCCCGTCACCTGCCAGACGAAGACCGAGGCGAACCGGGTCGCCATGGTCCCCGCGATCGCATCGGGAAGACGTGAGTCCCCCGGGATCCGGCCGACGTTCGCCATGACCATGCCGCCGGGCGCAAGCCGGTCGCGGGCGAGGCCCCAGAACTCCTGAGTCGTCAGGTAGAACGGGATGTACGGCTGGCGGAACGCGTCGAGGAAGACGGCGTCGTAGCGGCTGTGGTGCTGCTCCAGGTAGACGCGCCCGTCGGCCGTCGCCACGCGCACCCGGGGGTTGGAGCCAAGGCCGAAGTAGCGCCGCCCGACCTCGGTCACAAGTGGGTCGAGCTCGATGCCGAGGACGTTCACCGTGGGCCAGTAGGCGCCGTACGCGCGGCCGACGGTGCCGCCGGCATACCCGATCATGCTCAGGCTGCGAAGCCCGGGGCCGTGCAGCAGCGGGGCGAGCAGGAACTGATCCCAGTAGCCCCCGGTCAGCACCCGGTGCGGGCGGTAGATCGAGTGGTCGGCCCAGCCCTCGTTCAGGTGCAGGACGCGGCCGCCGCCCGGCAGCGACTGCACCTGCACGAACTGGTAGGCCGACTCTCCCTCGAAGATCACGTGCGACCCCGGCTTCACGAGCCCGGGCGGCAGGAGCGCTACCGCGCCGATCAGCGCGGGCACCGCGAGGTAGCGGCGGCCGAGCACCGGAGACGCCGCGAGCGCGAGCAGGCAGGCGGTCGCGAGCATCGTGCGGCGCGTCCCGATCGCCGGGATCAGCACGGCGACCGGCAGGAAGGTGCCGAGGATCGAGCCGGCCGTGGAGAGGGCGTACATCCGGCCGGCCACCGCGCCGGCCTCCTCGATCGTCGTCACGCCGAGCCGGACGGCGAACGGCGACGCCATGCCGAGCAGGGTGATGGGCGCCGAGAAGAGCAGCATGACCGCGAAGAACGAGCCCAGGAACGCCCCGACCGACGCCCCCGCGAACGCGTCCACGGCGGCGCTCAGGAACGGCTCGGCCACGAACGGGAGCACGGCGACGCACCCGGCGGCGGCCAGCATCAGCCAGCACAGGAAGCGCATCGTCGGATGCCGGTCCGCGAGCCGGCCGCCGACGAAGTAGCCGACCGAGAGGTAGATCAGGATGAGCCCGATGATGTTGGCCCAGATCAGGATCGACGCCCCGAAGAACGGAGCGAGGAGCCGCGAGGCGCACATCTCCGTGGACATCGTCGTCGCGCCGGCGATGAACACGAGCGGCGGCAGCACGCGGCGGTTCACGCGCCAAGGGTAGCGCCCGGACCCCTGGAGAAAAGGTGGTGAAGGAGGTATCGGAGACGGGCGATCTTTGCAGTACCTTCAAGGTGGGAAGGAAGGTGCCGACCGGACCGGTCGCCAGACTACGCACGATGCGCATCGGAATCATCGATATCGGGTCGAACACCGCCCGGCTCCTCGTCGCCGACGTCGACGGGGCTGCCGTCGAGCGGGTCGACGAGCAGCGCGCGCACCTCGGCCTGGGCGCCGCGATCGAGCGCACCGGCGGGCTGCCCGAGGCCAAGCTGGCCGAGACCGCGACCCTCGCGGCCGAGTACGCCCTCCGCGCAGAGACCGCCGGGGCCGACATCGTCGACGTGATCGTGACGGCGCCGGGCCGCCAGGCCGAGAACGGGGAGGACCTCGTCCACAGCCTGCGCGGCGCGACCGGCGCCCCTGTCCGCGTCCTCTCGTGCGACGAGGAGGGCCGGTACGCCTACGACGGCGCGGCGGCGATGCTCGACCGGCGGCCGAAGACGCTCGCCGTGTGCGACATCGGCGGGGGCTCGACCGAGGTCGTGGTCGGCCTGCGCGACCTGGGCCCTGTCTACCTGCGGTCGTTCGAGGTCGGGTCGATGCGGCTCACGAGCCGCTTCTTCGACGACGGCCGCACGGACGCGGCGATCGCGGCCGCGCGAAAGTTCCTGCGCCGCCGGCTCGACGATCTCGACGCGCCCGCTCCGACCGCCGCGCTCGCGACGGGTGGCACCGCGGGAGCGCTGCGAAAGATCGCCGGGCGAACCCTCGACGCCGGCCTGCTCGACTCCGTCATCGCCGACCTCGCGCGGCCGCCGGGCCGGATCGCCGCCGCCTACGGACTCGAGCGCTCGCGCGCGCGCACGATCCTCGCCGGGGCGCTCATCCTGGCCGAGGTGCAGCGCCGGCTCGACGTGCCGTTCGAGGTCGCCCGCGGCGGCCTCCGCGAGGGTGCCGCGCTCGCGCTGGCCCGGGTCGCCCAGGCCGCCTAGAAGCGCTCACGCCGGAGCCGGGATGTGCCGCTCGACGGCGATGCCGCGCGCGCCGAGGTCGAGAATCCAGGCCGAGCCCTTCGGCGTCCGCCGCGGGCCGACGAGCTCGTGGCAGACGTCGCCGTGGGTGCAGAGGACGAGCCCGTCCCCGCCCGTCCCGAGGAGCGCGAGGACGTCGGTGCGGGCGGCGCCTTCCGCCAAGGCCTCGACCTCCTCCGGAGCGATCCCGAGCTCGGCGGCGAGCGGCTCGACGGTCTGGACACAGCGAACGTAGGGGCTCGTCGCGATCCGGCTCACCCGCAGGCCGGCGAGCGCCTGCGGGAGCGCCGCCGCCTGCCGCAGGCCGCGCGCGTCGAGCGGCCGCAGCCGGTCGTCACCACTCCAACTCGCGCGATCCCCGGCGGTGCCGTGGCGGACGAGCACGACGAGCATCGGGCTAGCCGCCGATCGCCCAGCGCTTGCCCGCGCGCGTGAGCGCATCGAGCGCGCCGGGGAGGTCGCTCCGTGCCCGGGACCGCCGCCGCACCTCCTGCTGGATCAGCCGGCCCGCTGTGAGCGCCGTGCCGGCTTCGGCTCCGGCGGCGAGCGAGCGCAGCCGCTCCTCGGCCACGACGGAGTCCTGGTGCGCGCCGAGCACGTCCTGGAGATCCTTCGCAGCCCGGATGAACGCCTGGCCCGCGCGATCGCCGGGGAGGGCCGCGAGCTCGGCGGCGTACCGGACGCGCTTGCCGGCGATCCGGAGCTTGTGCATCGCCGCGTCGTCGGCCGTTGCGCTCGCACGCCGGGCCGCCTTGCGCATCCGCTTCCGCTCGGCGGCCACGAGCTCGCCCAGGTGGAGGCCCTGGCGCGAGAGCCGCGGGCTCCCCGCCTCGGCGACCAGCCGGTCGACGAGCGCGAAGTAGCGTGGTGTGGCGAGCGCCGCGAGCACGCGCTCGCGGGCCGCGGCCCGGCCGGCGTCAAGGGCGTCGATCAGCCCGGCCCCAGCGGCGCTGTCGGGCTCGCCGAGGCGCTCGATGCGCGGGAGAAGCTCCTCGATGAGCACGTCGAGGTCGCGGGCGTCGTTGGTCTCGCCGGCGAGCCAGCCGAGCTCGGCCCTGAGGCCTTCGGCCCAGCGCTCGTCGAGCCCGTCGCGCGCCGCCCGCAGAAGCGCGCGCATTCGCCGGGTCGCCACGCGGAAGTCGTGCAGCGATTCGGCGCCCAGCCCGAGGCGGACGGCTGGGTCGGCGGCGAGCATCGCGCGGACCTGGGCGCTCAGCATCGCGGCGAGCCGTCCCTCGGGCGAGTCACCGCCCTCGGCGGGGGCGTCCCCGCCGGCGGTGAGGTCGAGGACGCGGAACACCTTCGGCCGCTCGTCACCGACGACGGCGCCGGCGCGGCGCAACGTCTTCTCGAGCCGGCGCATGTCGCGCTCGTCGCCCGCCGGGAGGAGCTCGATCTCGACCTCGTCCAGGCGCGCGCGGGCCGCGGTCTCCTCGTCAACCGTCACGACGTCGTGGAAGACGTCGGCGACCGCCACGTCGTCGCGGTAGACGCGCCGACCCAGCCGGCGAGTCCGGAGCGTGGCGACGGGGACCAGCGGCTGCCCACGCAGATGGGCGGCGAGGAGCTCGTGGGCCTCGGGCGGCGGCTCGGCGCCTCGGCGGGCGAGCTCCACCTCGAAGCGCCCGCCCTCGGCCGGGAGCTTGAGCTGCCAGCGCACACTGCGGGCACGGGTGCGGCGGCGCAGAGTGATGGCTGCGGCCGCGAGGCGGCGGTCGGGGGTGTCGTGGTAGGCCGACACGAGCGTGACCGTCCGCAGCCGCTCGCCGGGAAGCTCGGGGAGCAGAAACCCCTCCGCGACCTCGAGCTTGCGCTCGCGCTCCAACTCGTACACGGCCATCGGTGAAGTTTAAGGAACCCCCGCAAGGCCGCGCTCGGTGTTATCCAGTCGCGGGAACCGGGTGGGGTCAGACCCCGAACGCTCGCCGTGACACCGGCGCGACACGCCGGTGACACATCCCGGGCCTGAGCGGCCGGAAACGATCACACCGGAATCACAATCGTGCGACGCAGGAAGTTCAGGGTCTGACCCCGGTCCAGCGGCCCGGCGGCAAGCCTCCGTCCAGCCGCTCGAACCGCCGAGCTGCGGCCGGTTCGGACGGGATGCCCTCGCCAGGATTCGAACCTGGGACGCCGGCCTTAGGAGAGCCGCGCTCTATCCGCTGAGCTACGAGGGCCCGATCAGGCTCCTAGGGTACTTCGCCTTCCTCCTCGAGCCAGGTCGTCTCCATCCGCGGCGCGGCGTGGATGCCGACCATCCGCAGCCGCCCCGGCCCGATCCCCTTGAAGCCGTGCACCGTCCCGGGCGGGACGACGACGATGTCTCCGGCCTCCGCCTCCACGTCGTCGTCGCCGCAGCGGAACCGCCCCCGCCCCTCGAGCACGATGAAGGTCTCGGAGTACGGATGCGTGTGCGGATCGGGCCCCTCGCCCTCACCCGAGTCGATGATGAACCCGGAGACATCGGAGCCGAGGCCGGCGCCCTCCCAGCTGCCCCGCGACGCGCCCTCGTCGTACCGCCACGACGGATGTCCGCCCGGCGTCACCGGCGGCTCCCGGTCAGGGCCTGGAGGATCAGGAGCAGCACGATCGCGCCCAGGATCGACGCCACGAAGCCCGCCTTCTGCCCGGAGTGGTAGAAGCCGGCGGCGCGGCCGCCGATGGTCGCGATCACCGAGCCGGCGATGCCGACGGCGATGGTCACGATCACGCCGCGCGGGTGCTTCCCGGGCGTGAGGAGCCGGGCGATGAACCCGACCACAAGCCCGACGAGCGCAGCCCAGACGATCCACATACGCCGATCCTAGAGGGCGACGAGCGGCCGCTCGCGCAGGTACGGCAGCGCGACGGCGGGATCCGGCCCGTCGATCTCCCGCCCCAGGCGATGGCCGTCGAAGATCGCATCGGCGATGAGGCGCGGGGCGACGCAGTCGCCGACCCGGTGAACGGCGGCGATCCCCGCCTCGGCGAGCGCCTCGGGATCGCCCGTGAGCTCCCGGTAGAGCGCGTCGTCGGACATCCGCTGGGTGACGAGCACCGTGGTGTCCGCCTCGATCTCGACCTGCCTGCCGACGCCGTCCTCGGCCCGGACGCCGCCGGGCAGGATCTCGGCGGGCGTTAGCGCGGTGCGCAGATCGATCCCGAGCGCGTGCAGGTGCAGGCGCAGCCGCAGGCCCTCGAGCGTCTGATCGCAGGTCGGCGCGACGACGTCGTAGGGCGTCACGAACGTCACCTCGTAGCCCTCGCCGCGGAGCACCTCCGCAAGCCCGGCCGCGGTGAAGTAGCCCTCGCAGTCGACGATCGCGACGCGCCGCCCGAGCGGGCGCAGGCCGTCGACCATGACGTCCTCGGGCAGGAGCACGTGCGGGAGCGACGCGTCGACGCCGGGGATCGGGGCGCGCGTGATCCCGTTCATACCGTCGCCGGTCCAGCGCGCTCCGGTGGCGCAGACGACGATGCGCGCGCCGTACTCGCGCACCGCGGCCGCGTCGAGCCGCGTCTCGAGCACCGTCTCGACCGTCGGCAGCCGCTCGAGCTGCACGCGCCGGTAGTCCACGACCCGGCCCCACTCGCCGAGCCCGGGAAGCCGGGTGACCCAGCGCATCTGCCCGCCGATGTCGTCGCCTCCGTCGGCGAGGTGCACGAGGTCGAAGCCGCGCTTTCCGAGCACCATTGCGCACTCCATGCCGGCCGGCCCGGCGCCCACCACGAGCACCGGCTCGGCGGCGTTGGCCGCCTTGTCGAACCGCTCGGGGTGCCACCCCCGGCGGTGCTCCTCACCGGCGGTCGGGTTCTGGGTGCAGCCCAGGTGAAGGCCCCACACCGAGCGCGAGTAGCAGGCGTTGCAGCCGATGCACTCGCGCACCTCGTCGTAGCGGCCCTCCTCGATCTTGCGCGGCAGGAACGGGTCGGAGATCGACGGTCGCGCAGCCCCGATCAGGTCGGCGTGCCCGTCGCGGATCACCTCGGCCATGCGGTCGGGGTCGGTGAAGCGGCCGACGACGACCACCGGCTTCGCCGTTGCTTCCTTCGCCCGTCCCGACCACTGGAGCTGGTAGCCCTGCTCGTAGAACCGCGACGGCCCCGCGTCGAGTCGTCCCATCCCGGCCATCGACCCGATCGTCACGTCCCAGAGGTCGACCATCGGGTCGGCGGCGCGGATGAACTCGAGCCCCTCCTCGAGCTGGACGCCCGAAAGCTCGAGCGTGTCCGCCGCGATGCGGACGGCGATCGCGCAGTCGTCCCCGATCTCCTCCTTCACGAGCTCGATCGCCTCGAGCCAGAACCGGCTGCGGTTCTCGAACGACCCGCCGTAGGCGTCGGTGCGGCGGTTGAAGACCGGCGAGAGGAACTGCGTCGGCAGGTAGGTGTGCGAGCCGTAGACGTAGAGGATGTCGAACCCGGCCGTCCGCGCGCGCCTGGCGGCCGCGACCCACTCGGCCTGCACCCGGCGGATGTCGGCGAGCTCCATCACCTTCGGCACGGTGACGCCGTCCCAGTCGCTCGCGATCTGCGACGGCGCGAGCGGCGGCAGGCGCGACTCGCGCTGCTCCGCGAAGAGCCCGCCGTGCCAGAGCTCGACCCCGGCGAGCGCGCCGTGCTCGTGCGCGGCCGAGGCCATCAGCGAGAGCGCGCGCATGTCCTCGTCGTCCCACAGCCGCGCCGACGTGTAGGGCTTCTCGTCGGACTCCGGGCTGATGGAGCAGTACTCGGTGCACACGGCCGCCCAGCCGCCCTCGGCCTTCATGCCGCGAAAGGCTGCCTGCGTCCACGGCTTCTCAACGCCGAACCCGGTGCAGTGCGGCACCTGGTAGAAGCGGTTTCGCAGCGTGCGCGGGCCGATCGGCACCTCCTCGAAGAGGATGTCGTGGCGGGCCAGGCGCTCGGGCATTACCGGATGATCGATCGGGGGGTCACGGGATGTCCTGGGCGGCGAGAACCGAGCGTCGCAAGGACGCAGGGAGGGCGAATATCGAGGAGATATTGGCCCGACCGAGGACGCGGCGAGGCGAAGCTTCGCAGCCGCAGCGCCACCACGCACGACCAGCGCGAACCGCAGCGCGACCAGGCGCGCGTGAATCCTCGATCGCTCATCCTGCTTCGATCTCCGCCTTGCGCCGGGCCACGAACTCGCCCAGCTCCGCGTCGAGCGCGTCCTCGATCCCGGGGTCCTCGTAGCTCTCGAGCAGCTTCTTCCACTCCTCGGTCGCGGCCCGGTCGGCCGTCAGGGCGCCGCGCTTCTCCCAGGTCACGTACGCCTGCGAGCGGAAGAGCGGGCTCATGAAGACCCAGTCCTTGAAGTGCGCCAGCGTGTGGTCGGACGCCAGGAACATGCCGCCCGGCCCCTCCTGGCGGACGGCGTCCATCGCGAACTCCTCCTCGCTCATCCCGATCCCACCCGACAGGACATCGAACACCCGCAGGAGCTCGAGGTCGAGCACGAACTTCTCGTAGGAGGCGGTGAGGCCGCCCTCCAGCCAGCCCGCCGCGTGCATCACGAGGTCGCAGCCGCCGAGCATCGTCGCCCACAGCGTGTTCACGGTCTCGGCCGCGGCCTGGGCGTCGAGCGCGTTCGAGGAGCACAGGCCGCCGCCGCCGCGGTACGGCAGCGCGTAGCGCCGAGCGAGAACACCGCCGGCCAGCGTTCCGAGGATCGACTCCGGCGTGCCGAACGCCGGGCCGCCGGTGCGCATGTCGACCGCGGTGAAGAAGGAGCCGAAGAGGCACGGCGCGCCCGGCCTGACGGCCTGCACGAGCGCGACGCCCGACAGCGCCTCGGCCACCTGCTGGGCGAGGCCGGCCGCGATGCTCACCGGGGCCGTCGCGCCGGCGAGGAGGAACGGCGTCACCACCACGGGCTGCGCGGCGGCCGCCCACTCCGTGAGGGCGTCGACCATGAGCCCGTCCCAGACGAGCGGGCTGTTCGGGTTGACGACGCCCATGATGGCCGGCGTCTCCTCGATCGCCTCGCGCCCGCCCAGCGCGATCGCCGCCAGGTCGACCGCGTCCCGGGCCTTGGGTCCCGAGGTGCCGTAGCAGATGAGCGGCTTGTCCGACCAGCGCAGGACGGCGTAGTCCATGTCGAGGTGGCGGCTGCGCTCGTCGAGGTCGTTGGCCTCCACGACGCCGCTCTGCTGGCAGGTCATGAGCGGCGCGGCCTGGGCCATCTTGATCAGCTCGATGTAGTCGGCGATCCTCCCCTCACGGCGGCCGCGCTCGAGATCGGAGCAGAACGGCGAGCCCCCGACGGGCGTCAGGACGGGCTTGCCGCCACCCAGGGTCACCGCCCGGGCGGGGTTTCGTGCCGTCAGCGTGAACGAGGCGGGCGCCCGCGCGGCCATCTCCATCACGAACTCGCGATCCCAGCGGACGCGCTCGCCGTCGACGTCCTGGCCGAGGCCCGCGAGCAGCGCCAGCGCACCCTCGTGGCGCACGTCGGTGCCGATCTCCTCGAGGATGGTCATGGCGTGCTCGTGGACGGCGTCGAGCGCCTCGCCCGAGAGCACGGCCGAGACGCCGGCGTCAGCGAACATCGCCGGCGAGCGTACCGGATCGCCGGATCGCCAGGCCCAGGGAGGCGACGGCCCCGATCGCGACCGCGACGCAGCAGGCCACGACGACGGCGTGCCACCCGTCGTCGAGCCAGAGACCGGGGATGTAGGCGCCGGCGCCGCCGAGGACGTAGTAGACGGTCTGGTGCAGGCTCGTGGCGGTGCCGCGGTGGTGGTCGACGAGCCGCGGGATGAGAAGCTGGCACGTCGTGACGGTCGAGAACATCGACGCGGCGAGGAGCGCCAGCCCGGCGATCACCGCCGCGAGGTTGTCGACCAGGGTGAGCGCTGCTCCGACGCCGGCGCAGGCGAGCAGGAACGGCAGGAGCCGCTCGGGGCCGATCCGCGCAGCCGCGTGGCCGACGAGCGGGACGACGGCTCCGACGACCCAGACGGCGTAGACCAGGCCGGCAGCCCCGAGGCTGAGGCCGAGCGGCGGCGCGGTCAGCCGGTGGGTGGCGAAGGTGAAGACGCCGACGAACGCGAAGAACGTCGCTCCGGCGGCGAGGGCGTTCAGGAGGAGCGAGGCGTTCCGGACGTGCTCGGCGGCGACGGCCCGCAGGTCGCGCCGCTGGTGGCGAGGCTCGTCGCGGGGAAGCCAGGCGTACATCGCGAGCGCGCCTGCGACCGTCGGGAGCGTGAGCGCCTCGAGGCCCACGCGCCAGCTGGTCACGTCGGCGACGAGCGCCGTGCCGACCCGCCCGACCAGGCCGCCGAAGACCAGGGAGGCGGTGTACGCGCCCATGGCCGCCCCGGCCGCGCTGCCGCGGAAGCGCTCGGTGACATACGGGACGGCGACCGTCAGGAGGCCGGGCATGAGCAGGCCCTGGCAGGCGCGAACGGCGAGGAGCGCGGGCATGGTCGGCGCCAGGCCCGCCACGGCGGTCGGGATGCAGATCAGGACGGCTGCCGACGACATGACCCGGGCCCGGCCCAGCCGGTCGGAGAGCGGGCCCGCCACCCAGCCGCCGGCCGCGACGGCCAGCACCACGACCGTGATCGTGAGCCCGGCCGCCGCCGGCGATGCGCCGAGGCCGCGCTCCACGTCCGGCAGGATCGCCTGGGTCGAATACATGTTGGCGAACATCGCCGACGCGCCCAGGAAGAGCGCCGCGCTCGGTCGCGTCACGACTCGGCGACGTGCGGCGGGCCGGGGAGCACGCGCAGCGAGATCTGACCCTGGAGGAGCCGGACGAGCGAGTCGCCGGCCAGCTCGCGCCGCCAGCCGGTGAGGAGGGGATGCGGCCGGTCGCCGTCGAGCGCCTGGCCGGCGATGAAGCTCTCGAGGTCGGCCCGGGTGGCGACGAGCTCCGAGGCGACGCCGGCGGCCGCGCAGCGGGCCTGGAGCACGGCGGACGCCAGCGGCAGGACGACCCGGATCCGGCGGCGGACGTCGCCGGGCAGCTCCGCGTCGGCCTCCGGCGGCGGGCCGGGGTCGGCGAGCGTGGCGAGGAGCTCGTCGAGCTGGCGGCCGCGCTTGATCTGAAGCCCGCGGATCCCCTCGGCGTCCTTCGGGGTGGCCGGCCGGCGGCGGGCGAGCTCGACCAGCGTGGCGTCCTTCATGAGCCACGCGGCGGGCAGGTCACGCCGGCGGGCCTCGCGCTCGCGCCACGCGGCCGCGGCGCGCAGGGCGGCGAGCCCCTCGGTTCTGACCTTGCCGCGCCCCGCCACGCGCCGCCAGGCGGTGTCGGGATCCTGCACGAACGGCGCCTCCGGCCCGAACCTGGCCTCGAATTCCTCCGCCACCCACGCCGACCGGCCCTGCTTCTGGAGCCGCGCCTGGAGTGCATCGGCGGCCTGGAGCAGATGGCGGACGTCGTCGGCGGCGTATTCGATCTGGGCCTGGGTGAGCGGCCGCCGCTGCCAGTCGGTGAAGCCCTCGTCGTGGCGCAGGCGCACCTTGAGCGCCGCCTCGAGCAGCCGTTCGAGCGACAGCGTCCCACCGTAGCCGGCGAACCCGGCCGCGAGCTGCGTGTCGAACACGTTCACCGGCCGCACGTCGTGCTGGAGCACGAACGCCGCCAGGTCGCCGGACGGGGCATGCATGACCTTCTCGACCGCCGGATCCGCCATGAGTGCGGCCACCGGGTCGAGCGAGACGCCGGCGATCGGGTCGATCACCGCGAGGCGGCCGGCCGTCGCGAGCTGCACCAGGCACAGCCGCGGCGCGTACGTCCGCTCCCACACGAATTCGGTGTCGATCGCGCACCGGCGCTCACCGCGGGCGACCTCGAGCAGCGGGCCCAACGCCTCCGCGCTCGTGATCTGCTCGATCTGCATGCCGCTGACAGTATGCACGGCTTCGGGTGTAGTCTCGGAAGCACATGGAGCCGTGGGTCATCTGGGTCGTGGCGGCCGTGGTGCTCGTGATCGCCGAAGCCACGACCACGGCGTTCGTCTCGATCTACTTCGGCTTCGCCGCTCTCGTGACCGCTCTCGCCGCGGTGATCGGCCTGCCGGTCGCGCTCCAGCTGGTCGTCTTCGGTGTCGTCTCGGTGGGGAGCATGGCGCTCACCCGGCCGGCGCTCCGCCGCGCCGTGGGGCGCTCCGGCGGCATTCGAACCGGCGTCGACGCCATGCAGGGCAAGATCGGGGTCGTCGTGCGCCCGATCGCCGAGCTCGAGCCCGGCCAGGTCAAGGTCGGAGGCGAGACCTGGACCGCGCGAAGCTTCTACGACGGGGAATCGATCCCGGAGGGCGCGAGGATCGAGGTGGTGCGAGTCGAGGGCGTGACCGCGCTCGTGATCGCAGCGCCGTCACCCCACCTGAACGACGAGACGAAAGAGGCATAGGGATGGCTGAGCTGATCGCAATCGGAGCGCTTGTGATCCTGGCGCTCGTCCTGGTGGCGTCGTCGGTGCGCGTCATCCAGCAGAGCTACGTCGGCATCGTCCAGCGCGTGGGGCGCTACCAGCGGACGATCGGGCCCGGCGTGCACCTGCTCGTGCCGATGCTCGACCGGGTCGCCACGGTCGTCGACATGAAGGAGACCGTTCAGGCCTTTGCGCCGCAGCCCGTCATCACGCAGGACAACGTGACGATCGGCATCGACACGGTCGTCTACTACCAGGTCACGGATGCCGTGAAGGCCAACTACGAGGTGGCGAACGTCCTCCAGGCCATGGAGCAGCTCACCATCACGACGCTGCGAAACGTCGTCGGCGCGATGACGCTCGAGGAGACGCTCACGAGCCGCGACTCCATCAACTCCCAGCTTCGGTCGGTGCTCGACGAGGCCACCGAGAAGTGGGGCGTCCGGGTGACGCGGGTCGAGCTGAAGTCGATCGACCCGCCGCGGACCATCCAGGAGGCGATGGAGCAGCAGATGCGGGCCGACCGGGCCAAGCGCGCCGCGGTGCTCTCGGCCGAGGGCGAGAAGCAATCGGCGATCCTGCGCGCGGAGGGCCTGCGCCAGGCGGCGATCCTGAACGCCGAGGCCGATCAGAAGGCGAACATCCTTCGCGCCGAGGGCGAGAAGCAGGCCCGGGCGCTGCGCGCCGAGGGCGAGGCGGAGGCGCTCCAGCGCGTCTTCACGACCGCCGCCGCCGCCGGCATCGAGGCGAGCGCGATGCTCGGCTACAAGTACCTCGAGACGCTGCCGCAGGTGGCCGCCGGCAATGCGAACAAGCTCCTGCTCCTGCCCAGCGGGGCCTCGGATGCGATGGGAGCCGTCGCCGGGCTGGGCGCGGCGTTCGCCGAGGGGGCGTCGGGGACCGCGCGCGCTCCTCGCAAGGAGCCGCCGGCGGCGACGCCCGACGACCGCGGCGACTCGCAGTAGAATCCCCCGGCCGTGAACGTCGCCACCCGACTGCGCACGCTCGTCGCCGCCGTCACGACCGTCGTCGCGGCCCTCACGCTGGCCCCCGCCGCGCTCGCCGACACGGCCACGCCGGAGAGCCCCGCCGGGCCGGCGTCGCACGCGATCGACAACATCTACCGGGCGGTCATCGGGACGACGATGGTGATCTTCATCCTCGTCGGTGGGTGGCTCGTGTACTCGGCGATCCGGTTCCGGGCCCGCCCGGGACGCCAGGTCGAGCCGCCGCAGGTGCACGGCTCGAGCCGGCTCGAATGGGGCTGGACGATCGTCCCGGTCCTGATCCTGGTGGGGCTGGCCGGCTACACGTTCCACAAGCTGCCCGACGTGAAGGACGCGCCGTCGAACGCGATGGTGGTGAAGGTCATGGCCCAGCAGTTCCAGTTCTCGTACACGTACGGCGCGAACGCCGGCACGGCCGCGGGCAAGGCCCCGTCGGACGCCGCGACGCTCGTCGTCCCCGAGAACACGCCCGTGAAGCTCGAGGTGCACGCGAAGGACGTCGCCCACGACTGGTGGGTGCCCGCGCTCGGGCCGAAGGTCGACGCGATCCCCGGCCAGACGACCACCACGTGGTTTCGGGCGGATCGCACCGGCACATACGAGGGCCAGTGCGCGGAGTTCTGCGGCGTCGGCCACGCAACGATGCTGATCAAGGTGAAGGTCGTGACGGCGGACGAGTGGCAGAGCTACGCGGGAGGGTTGAAGTGAGGCGCGCATGGTGACCGAGGCCGTCGCGACGCCGGCCGCGAGCCGGCCCGCGGCGGAGCGGACCGGCCTGTGGTCGTGGGTGACCACCGTCGACCACAAGCGGATCGGGGCGCTCTACCTGATCACGACGCTGTTCTTCTTCGTCGCCGGCGGCCTGATGGCGCTCGCGATGCGGATCCAGCTCGAGCACTCCTCGAACCAGGTGATCTCGGCCGACGCGTACGACCGCATCTTCACGATGCACGGCACGACGATGGTGTTCCTCTTCGTCGTCCCGGTCATGGCCGCGTTCGGGAACTATCTGGTACCGCTCATGATCGGCGCGCGGGACATGGCGTTCCCGCGCCTGAACGCGGCGTCGCTCTGGCTGCTCATCCTCGGCGGGCTCGTCATGTACCTCGGATTCGTCTGGGGCGGCGGAGCCGCCGACGCGGGCTGGACCGCCTATCCGCCGCTCTCGGTGCAGTCGCCCGGCCACGGCATCGACCTGTGGATCGTGGGCCTGCACATCATCACGATCAGCTCGGTGATCGGGGCCGTCAACTTCATCTGCACGATCCACAACATGCGCGCGCCCGGGATGCGGCTCACGCGGATGCCGCTCTTCGTGTGGACTATCGACGTCTACGCCTTCATGCTCCTGCTGGCGCTGCCGCTGCTCTCCGGCGCGCTCACGATGCTCCTGCTCGACCGCAACTACGGGACGAGCTTCTATGCGGCGAGCCACTACGGCCCGCTGCTCTACCAGCACCTGTTCTGGGCCTTCGGCCACCCCGAGGTGTACGTGGTCGCCCTCCCCGGCTTCGGGATGATCTCCGAGATCGTCCCCGTCTTCTCGCGAAAGCCGCTCTTCGGCTACCGGGCGCTCGTCTACGCGACCGTCGCGATCGCGTTCCTCGGCTTCCTCGTCTGGGGCCACCACATGTTCGCGGTCGGCATGTCGACCCCGCTTCAGACGTGGTTCATGCTCGCGTCGATGGCGATCGCGGTGCCGACGGGGATCAAGATCTTCAACTGGATCGGCACGATGTGGATGGGTCAGATCAGATTCGAGCCGCCCATGCTGTTTGCGACCGGGTTCATCCTGGTGTTCCTGATCGGCGGCCTCTCGGGCATCGCGCTCGCGATCTTCCCGTTCGACCTCTACGTCACCGACAGCTACTTCGTGGTCGCCCACTTCCACTACGTGATGGGAAGCATCCCGGTGTTCGCCGTGCTCGGCGGCCTGCACTACTGGTATCCGAAGATGACCGGGCGGATGCTCGACCGCACGCTCGCCATCCGCAGCTTCTGGGTGCTCTTCGTCGGCTTCAACCTGACGTTCTTCCCGATGCACGCGATGGGCCTCTCGGGGATGCCGCGCCGGGTCGCCACGTACGCCAACACCGACTGGAACGTCTACAACCAGATCGCGACGCTGGGCGCGTTCGTCCTGGCGATCGGCGTCCTCATGGTGCTGATCAACTGCCTGCGGTCGCTGCGCTTCGGCCGGATCGCCCCGGCCGACCCGTGGGGCGGCAACACGCTCGAGTGGTACACGTCGTCGCCCCCGCCGCCGCATAACTTCGACAGCCTGCCCCCCATCCGATCGGAGCGCCCGGTCGACGATCTGCGCCGCGAGGCGGCAGCGGCCCGCGCGTGACCTCGAGGCGGCTGGTCACGTTCGCCGCGCTGGTCGCGGCGCTGGCCTGGGCGCTCATGACGGTCGGGGCCTACGTCCGCGTGTCGGACTCCGGCCTCGGATGCCCCGACTGGCCGGCCTGCCACGGGCAGCTCGTGGCCGGCGGGCACCACGCCCTGATCGAGCAGGTGCACCGCTGGATCGTGACGGTGCTCTCGATCGCGCTCGTCGTGCTGGCCGCGCTCGTCTACCGGCTGCGGAGAGGCGAGCGCCGCGTCACCATGGCGATGACCATCACCCTGGGACTCCTGGGTCTCCAGGTGGTGCTCGGCGGCGTCACGGTGCTTCTGAACAACGTCTCGTGGACGGTGGTGATGCACTACGGAGCTGCCGCGGCGCTCCTGGCGGCCGTGCTGCTGATCGTCGTGCGGCTGGCCTTCCCCGAGGCCGAGACGCAGCCGCGCGACGCGTACGTGCGGCTCGTCACCTGGCTCGCGGGCATCACCTACGGCCTCCTGCTCATGGGAGCCACAGTCGCGACGACCGACTCACACGAGTCGTGCGGGAAGAGCTTCCCGCTCTGCAAGGGCTCCGTCATCCCGTCGGTCGACCACCACGTGGTGATCCACATGGCGCACCGCGTGTGGGCCGGCATCGCGCTCGTGCTCGCACTGTGGACGTGGCGGCAGACGAGCCGTCTTCGCCCCGGCGTGTGGCACCTCGAGCTCGCCGCGCGCGGCATGGCGAGCCTCTTCCTGGCCCAGGCGGCAGTCGGCGTCGCAGTCGTCGAGGCGGGTGAGAACTCGGTACTCGAGGTGCTGCATTCGTCGCTCGCCTCGCTCACGTGGCTCGCGGTCGCTACGCTCCTCTGGATGGCGCGGACGC
Organism: Gaiellales bacterium; assembly: GCA_036258075.1. Classification (GTDB taxonomy): domain Bacteria; phylum Actinomycetota; class Thermoleophilia; order Gaiellales; family JAICJC01; genus JAICJC01. The sequence continues at coordinate 3,116 of DATAEI010000160.1, read as the reverse complement.
TTCCGGCTCCCCAGCTCGTCCCGTCGGGCGACGCGCCGGATCGCAGCCAGGCGCGGACGATCGTCGCCGACTACATGACCCTTCTCAAGCCGCGGATCATGGTGCTGATCCTGATCACGGCGTACGGCGCGATGGCGTTCGCGGCGGACGGCCTGCCGTCGGCCGGGCTGACCGCGTGGACGCTGCTCGGGCTCGGGCTCTCCTCGGGCGGCGCGAGCGCGATCAACCACTACCTCGACCGCGACCTCGACGCCCGCATGACACGGACCGCCGGGCGGCCGGTGCCGAGCGGGCGGGTCGCTCCCGAAGCCGCGCTCGGCTACGGGACCGGCCTCATCATCGCGTCGTTCGCGGTGCTCGCGCTGAACGTGAACCTGATCTCCGCGGCCCTGGCGCTGTCCGGCGCGCTCACCTACGTGGTCGTCTACACGTACTGGCTGAAGCGGCGGACGCCGCTCAACATCGTGATCGGCGGGGCGGCGGGCGCCGTGCCACCGCTCGTGGGCTGGGCCGCTGTGACCGGCCACGTGGGCCTGCCGGCGGCCTTCATGTTCGCGATCATCTTCCTCTGGACGCCGCCGCACTTCTGGGCGCTCGCCATCCTCGCCAAGCGCGAGTACGCGAACGCCGGCATCCCGATGCTCCCGGTGGTGCGCGGCGAGCGGGAGACGGCGCGGCAGATCCTGATCTACACGCTCGTCCTCGTCGGGATCTCGCTTCTCCCCTTCGCCGACCGCACGTTCGGGTGGGTCTACCTGGCCGGCGCCCTCGTGCTGGGCGCCGAGTTCGTGCTGCTGGCAGTCCGGCTCGTGCGCGACACGTCGCCGCCGGCCGCGCGCCGGCTCTTTCTCTACTCGCTCGCCTACCTCGCCCTGCTCTTCGTCGTCATCGGGCTCGACCGGGCCCGGTTGTCCTAGGATCTGCCCGTGCTTGATCGAGAGACTGCAACCAAGAACATCACCCTGGCGCTCAAGCTGGGGCTCGTCGCCCTGACGCTCTTCGCCGGAACGCTCGTGATCGGGATCATCGTCCGCTATGGCTGAGCACGACGACTTCCACCTGCCGGAGCCCTCGCTCCTCCCGGTGCTGACGTCGATCGGGATCGCGCTCATGCTCTTCGGCTTCGTTCCGGACTCGCGCCTCTGGCGCCTCGCGCTGGTCACGCTGGGCGCGATGCTGACCGTTGGCGCCGGCTGGATCTGGCTGCGGGACTCGATGGACGAGTTCCGCAGGCTCGACTGAGCCAGGCGCGGCCGGGGTCAGACCCCGTACGGTCCGCGTGACACCCGCGTTGCACGGTCGTGACGAACCCCGGGCCGGCGAACGGTGGAAGCGTCACACGGCAGTCACGGCCACGCAACGCAGGAAGTTCAGGGTCTGACCCCACCACATGCCCGCCACAGCCCATGGCTCGGGCGAAGACCGCGCTCTTCGCCCGAGCGCGGCTCACGGTGGGCTGCCGTTAAGGAGGGGGCTCACGGGGGAACCCTGGGTTCCCCCGTGGGTTAAAGGAGGTAGACGACCGTGTAGAGCAGGATCCACACGACGTCGACGAAGTGCCAGTAGAGGCCCGTCACCTCGAGGCCGATGTGCTCGGCGCCGGAGTAGTGGCCCCGGCAGGCGCGGATGAAGGCGATGGTGAGGAGCGTCGCGCCGACGAAGACGTGCATGCCGTGCAGGCCCGTCAGCGAGAAGAATCCGGACGCGAACCCGTTGTCGGAGGGCACGAACCCCAGGTTCAGGTACTCGTGGATCTGGAGGCTCAGGAACGTGAGCCCCATGGCGAGCGTCAGGAAGAGCCCGACGATCAACCCGAACCGGTGGTCGCGCTTGATCGAGACGAGCGCCCAGTGCATCGTGAACGACGACGAGATCAGGATCGCCGTGTTGATCCCGGTGGCCTCCTTCGGGATCTCGATGCCCGCCGGCGGCCACGGGCTGTGCGTGAACCGCATGTAGAAGAAGATCGTGAAGAACGACCCGAAGAGCATGATCTCCGAGCCGAGGAACATGACCATGCCCAGGAAGGCGGGCGATCGGAGCAGGCTCTCGTGGTAGGCCGAGACCGGTGCGCCGGCGGCGGCGTGCGGGCCGTCGGCGGTAGCGGCGTGTGCGCTCATCGGCGCGGCATCTCCGGCATGTCGGACACGAGGTGCTCGACCGGCAGCTTCGTGTCGTCGCGCAGGCGCTCGATCAGGTCACGCCGCAGCCAGCCAGAGCGGGTCTGCGGCAGCGTCGAGACGACGATCTCGGAGGGCGGATCCTGGTCGACCACGTCCATGACCGCCGTGTACGGGTCGCGCTCGACGACGTACCCGGTGGCCTCGATGCCGGCCCGCCGCAGCGCCGCCAGCGTGCCGTCGAGGCGCGACTGCGTTGCCGCCCTGACGTCGGCCTCGTTCACGACCCAGGCGTCGCCGGGATCGTTCTGCGGGCAGATGACCGTGACCCGCACCGGGTCGGTCACGGCCCGGCTGCGCACGGCGGCGATGAGCTGGTCGGCGGCCACCGTCTGGTTCGCCACGACCAGGATGTGCTTGAGCGCGCTCATGATCGCCCTCCTCTCCTCGCGGGTGGCGGTCGCGAGCGCGACCGGCACCGGCACCTCCTCGGGCTGCGGCGGCGCGTGGACGGTGACGACCGCATGCCGTGCGCCGGGGACGCCGTATGCGTACGGGCTGCCGACGATCTGGGGCGGCTCGTCGAAGTTGAAGATCGGCGGCGGCGAGGTCACCTGCCACTCGAGCGTGAGCGCCCGCCACGGGTTGGCCGGCGCCGGCTCGCCCCTCCACCACGAGTAGGCCATGTTGTAGAGGAAGACGAGCGTCGAGGCCCCGAGGATGAACGCCATGATCGAGATGAAGAAGTTGAGCGTTCCGAACTGCGACGGGTAGTCGGCGATGCGCCGCTGCATGCCCTGGAGGCCGAGCCAGTGCATCGGCATGAACGTGGCGTTGAACGCGACGAAGGTGAGCCAGAAGTGGAGCTTCCCGAGCCCCTCGTCGTACATCTTCCCGGTCATCTTCGGGAACCAGTGGTAGATGCCGGCGTAGATCGTGAAGACCGATCCGCCGAAGAGCACGTAGTGGATATGAGCCACCACGAAGTACGTGTCG
>DATAEI010000159.1:0-4894 GCA_036258075.1 Gaiellales bacterium | reverse complement strand
ACCTTGGGCTGGCCGACGCGGTCGACGGTGTGCAGGATCTGGCGCTGGAGGTTCGAGACGTCGACGACGTCGGCGTCGATGATGCCCAGCGTGCCGACGCCGGCGGCGGCCAGGTAGACGGCGGCCGGCGAGCCGAGCCCGCCCGCGCCGATCAGGAGCACCTTCGAGTCGAGCAGCTTGAGCTGGCCCTCCTCGCCGACCTCCGGGATGAGGACGTGGCGGGAGTAGCGCTCGAACTGCTCGGGGCTGAGCGCGCGCGGCAGGCGCCACTCGTGGCCGTTCTGCTTCCACTGCGTGAAGCCGCCCGACATCGAGACGACGTCCGTGTAGCCGAGCTCCGAGAGCGCCTTCGCTGAGTAGGCGGAGCGGTTGCCGGCGGCGCAGTAGATGATGACCGGGGTCGAGCGGTCGGGAATGGCGCGCTCGATCCGGCTCTCGAGGTTTCCGCGCGAGATGTGGATGGCGCCCGGGATGTAGCCCTGCTCGTACTCGTCGCGCTCGCGCACGTCGAGGAGCACGGGCGGGGGCATGTCGCCGAGCCGCGCGGCCGTCTCGGCCGGCGTCAGCTCACGGACCTGCCGTTTGACGGCGGCGAGATGATCGCGATACGACTGCTCCACTTGACCTACCCTTTCCCGGTTCCGTTCCTCATATGCATGCTACCAACCGAATGGATCCAAACCCGTCCCCCGGTGAGTCCCTGAACGTCCGACCCGGTCCGCGTATTCCCGGGAGGGGGGTGCGGATCGCGCTCGTGGTGGGGCTCGCGGCGCTGGCGGGGCTCGTCACGGGCGGTGTGGTGCTGGTCACACGCGGCGGTGGTGGGGACGGTTCCGCGGCGCCGTCGCCGCCCAAACCGCTCACGGGGAGGCCGCCGCTCGTGCTCGACGTGAAGCCGGCCGAGCTCGCAAAGCTTCCGGCCGAGGACGTGCGCCGGCAGGTGGCGGCGATCATCCGCCGCGACGACGACAGCCGCCGGCAGGAGTCGATCGCCGCGCTTCAGGCGCTTCCGCAGAACGAGCCGGCGGTCGGGATGGCGCTCGGGCTCGCACAGCTCTGGGCCGGTGACACGACCTCCGCCGCCACGACGCTCGAGCGGGTGAAGAGGCTCGACGGCTACGGCTACTACGGCACGAACGCCGACAACCTGCTGCATCTGAACGAGGCGCCCGGGTATCCGCCGTGGCTCCTCACGGGTGCGCCGCGGGGCGCGTCGGTGGCGGAGCTGAAGGCGCGCACCCAGGCGCGGCCGCGCGACGCCGATGCCTGGCTGGCGCTCGCGGCGGCGCTCGAGAACCGCGACCGGGAGGCGGCGATCGGGGCGGCGAAGCGCGCCCTCTCGCTCGATCCGAACGACGTCTCCGCCCGGATCGCGGCGACGGTGCTGCCGTTCGACAAGGACAACCCGGGCACGGCGCTCTCGGGCCTCATGCAGATCCTCCAGTCGTCCCCGGCCGACGACGCCGAGATCCGCGTCCACATCGGCCTGGTCTTCTTCTGGATGCGCGACGAGCAGGACGCAGCGGCCCAGTTCCGCCAGGTCCTGAACGACGACCCGCACGGCGTCTACGCCCAGGTTGCGGGCGTCTTCACACGCTGCATCGACAACCCCACCGCGTGCGGCGCAACAACGGGGTCAGACCCCAATGTTGCGAGCTGACTCCCCGCGCCGAACGGCGCGCATCACGGTGCTGCGATGCACGCCGAGCTGGTCGGCGATGGCCGCGAACGAGTAGCCGTGGATGTGATGCGCCCCGGCGATGGTCTCGTCATCCCGCCGCTGAAGGAGGAGCTCGAGCGTCGGCCGTCCGTCGAGCCGGACATCGTGGAGGCCGGCGAGGATCGATCGCCGGTACTCGTCGCGGCCGCCGAACCATCCGAGCACTCGTGTCGTGAGAAACGGCGGGGACGGACGCAGGCCGGCGGTGGCGGCATAGCTTGACCAGGGCCATTCCTCCGGCGCGTTGCAGAGGCCGGCCTGAACCGGGTTCGCTGCGATGTACTGGACGACCGTGAGCGCGTACTCATCATCGGTGACGAGCTTCGAGCCGTATCGGCCCTGGAAGACGTGGCCGGTCCGCTCGTGGTGTCGGTTGAAGCGCATCGCGTAGGTGCCGTTGAGCCTCTGCATGGCGTCATGGAGATTCGCGCGAGGCGTCTCGACGAGGAGGTGGTAGTGGTTTGGCATCAGGCAGTAGGCATGGCAGAGGAGGCCGTCGAGATGGCGGGCGAGCGCCAGGCCGGACAGGAAGACGTCGTAGTCCGCCTCGGTCAGGAACATGGGCGCCTTGGCATTCCCGCGGGCGGTGATGTGGTACACGAGGCCGGCGACCAGGGGACGGGGCGGGCGGGGCATGGCGACAGACCGTACGCGCCGAATCTCGGCAATTGAGGCGCGACGCGTGCCGAATCAGCATCGTTTCGGGCGCGCGCGCAACATTGGGGTCTGACCCCGTTGTTGCGTCACCAGGGCGGGCGGCCGTGGACCCAGCGGCCGCCCAGCATCGTCGCGACCACCTGAGCGGTCGCGATGCGGTCCGGGTGGGTGATGATGTCGGTGTCGAGCACGACCAGGTCGGCCGCGTAGCCGGGGAGGAGGAGGCCGCGGCGGCGGTGCTCGCCCACTGCGGCCGCTCCGCCCGCCGTGAACGCCAGCACGGCGTCGGCCACGTCGAGCCGCTGCTCGGGATACCAGTCGCGGTTCACGGCGGCGTCGATCCCGGCCAGCGGGTCGAGGTCCTCGATGGGCGCGTCCGACCCGAACGCCAGGTGCGCCCCGGAGTCGAGCAGGTCGCGCCACCGGTAGCCGCACCGGGCCCGCTCGCCCCAGATCCGCTCGGCCAGCTCGCGGTCCGACCGCTGGTGCACCGGCTGCATCGACGCCGTGACGCCGAGCTCCGCGAGCCGGCCCAGGTCGGCGTCGTCGATCAGCTGCACGTGCTCGATCCGCGGCGGCACCGGCACCTGCTCCCACGCCGCGCGCGTCTCCTCCAGCGCATCGAGCACCGCCCGGTTGGCGCCGTCGCCGATCGCATGCACCGCGATCGACAGCCCCGATGCCGACGCGGCCCGCGCGATCTCGGCCATCTCCTCCGCCGAGGTCAGCACCATGCCCGACCCGTCGAGCATCCACGCCGTCCCCGACCCGAGCGTGCCGTCCATGAACGCCTTCAACGGCCCGACTCGCAGGAGGTCGGAACCGAAGCCGGTGCGAAGCTCGGTCGCCTGGGCGGCTGCGATCTGTTCGGCGGGGTAGGACATGTGGACGCGCAGCGTGAGCCGGCGGTCGCCGTCGAGCCGCTGCCACAGCCCCCGGCCGCGGTCGCGCTGGTAGTCGTGAACCGACACGACGCCGCGCGCGTTGGCCGCAGCCATGGCGGCCCGCAGCGCCTGCGACTCCTCGAGCGCCGTCCGCTCGGGCAGCGGGAAGTCCCAGGCGTCGCGCTCGCGGACGATCCCGTCCCCGGCCTGACCTGCCCCCCGCAGCGCCGCCGAGTTGACCCAGAGCGTGTGGTGGTCGTGCGCCCAGAGCGCGACGGGCCGCTCGCCGGTCACCTCGTCGAGCGCGGCCGCCGTCGGCCGCCCGTCGGCCCACGCCTCCTCGAGCCAGCCGTGGCCGCGGAGCCATCCGTCGCCCACGCCGGCGGCGGCGCCCACGATCCGCAGGCACTCCGCCATCGACGCCGCCGGCCGCAAGTCGAGCTCCATCCGCGCCAGCGCCCAGTCCAGGAAGTGGACGTGCGCGTCGCAGAACCCCGGAAGGACGCAGCGCCCCTCGAGGTCGATGCGCTCGTGCCCCACCGTGTCGGTCGTCCCCTCGCGCACGTCCACGCCGCCCGCGATCGTGTCGCCGGCGATCGAGAGCGCGCGCACCTGCGGGAGGCGCGGATCCATGGTGTAGACGGGGCCGTTGTGGAGGATCACGGCTCCACTAACCTACGCGACCGTGACGCCGAGGGACGAGATCGATCGCAGGCTGGCCGCGCTCCGATCAGCGCTCGCCGCCGACGGGCTCGACGCCGCACTCATCGTCCAGCACACCGATCTCGCCTACTTCTCGGGCACGAACCAGCAGGCGCACCTGGTCGTCCCGGCCCAGGGCGAGCCGGTGCTGCTCGTCCGCCGCGTCCTCGAGCGGGCGAGATCCGAATCGCCGCTCGACCGGGTCGAGCCGCTCCGCTCGCTCGGCGCGTTGCCGGCGGCGCTGGCGGCGGCCGGTCTCGAGGGCGGCGCACGGATCGGGCTCGAGCTCGACGTGCTCCCGGCGCGTCTCTACCTCGGCTACGCCCGCCGCCTGCCCGAGCACGAGCTCGCCGACTGCTCGCCCGCCGTGCACCGGGTGCGCGCGCGCAAGTCCGGCTGGGAGCTCGGGTGCATGCGGGCCGCGTGCGAGCAGGTGCGCCGCGGGGCGGAGGCGGTGCCCGGGCTCCTGCGCGCCGGAGTCCTCGAGTCTCAGGTTCAACTAGAGGTTGAGAGAGTGCTGCGCCAGGCGGGCCATCAGGGCCAGCTCCGGTTCCGCGGCTTCAACCAGGAGATGCACTACGGCCAGGTGCTCGCCGGGCCGAGCGGCGCGGTTCCCGGCTACAGCGACTCCCCGCTGTGCGGGCCCGGCCCCAACCCGGTCCTCGGCAAGGGCCCCAACGGCCACGTGCTGGCGCAGGGCGATCCCGTGATCGCCGACCTGGTCGGCGGCCACGACGGCTGGCTCTCCGACCAGACGCGCACCTTCGCCGTCGGCGCGCTCGACGGCGATCTGCGCGAGGCCCACGACTGCGCCGTCTCGATCCTGCGGGCCGTCGAGACGGAGTGCCGCCCCGGCACGCCGGCGAGCTCGCTCTACGACCTCGCCGAGGGGATCGCGGCGCAGGCGGGCCTCGAGGAGCACTTCATGGGC
>DATAEI010000158.1:0-6026 GCA_036258075.1 Gaiellales bacterium | reverse complement strand
CCTCGGCGGAGTCGAGGAGCGCGACGAGGCCGTCGGCCTTCCCCGAGCCGGCGAGCTCCTCCGCGGCGCCCCGGGCGGCGATCCGGGCCGGTTCGAGCTCCGCCCGGTCGGCGGGCCGCAGGTCGAACAGCCGGCCGGCGCTTCGCAGGCGCGCGTGCGCGTCGAGCATCATCGGCCGCAGGCGGCGGCGCCCGTAGGTGGCGAGCAGGTCGACGCGCCGGTCGGGCCCCTCGGCCAGGAACCGCTCGAGAGCGAGGTCGAACGCCTCGTGCAGGAGCATCCCCGACCGCACGTCGTCGGCGATCGAGAAGCGTGGGTCGAGCCCGGCCTCGAACGCGTGCGCGCGCAGGATCCGCAGGCAGAAGCGGTGGATCGTCGAGATCCAGGCCGTGTCGACGGCCCGGGCCTGCTCCATCTCGCCCGCCAGCTCGAGCCCCTCGCGGACGCGGCGGCGAAGCTCGGCGGCGGCCCGGTCGGTGAACGTGATCGCGAGGAGGCGGTCGATGGGCGTGCCGTCACGGAACCGGCGCAGGACGCGCTCGACGAGCACGGCCGTCTTGCCGGTGCCGGCGCCCGCCGACACGAAGACCCGCCCGCTGCGCTCGACCGCCTCACGCTGCTCGGCGTTGAACCGGTCGTTCACGGCCGCGGCACCCGGCAGATCGCGTGCTGCGTGCACCACGCCGGGCAGTCGCCCCAGCGCGGGTCGTGCCGCACCCGGCCGGCTCGCATCCCGGCGACCGCCTTCTCCGCCCGCTCCCGCGCCCGGTCGATCTGAGCCCAGAACGCGTCGAAGTCGACGATATCGGCGGCCTGGATCCCGTTCGAGTCGACCTCGCCCGCCAGCACGAGGCCGCGGGCCGCCCGCTTGCCGGCGAGGGCCCGGTACATGCCGCCGACCGGCTCCATGCCGAGCAGGTCGCGCAGGGCGAGGATGTAGAGCGGGATCTGGAGCCGCCCCTCGCGATCCATCTCGACGGCGGAGTGGGCCGACGCGCCGGACTTGTAGTCCCACACGAGGCCGCGCGGGGACATCGCCGGGTCGACGTCGATCCGGTCGATCTGGCCGGAGACGTGGAAGTCGCCGATCGCGAGGCCCTCCTTCAGGCCGGGCGCCGCCATCGGGCTCCCGAAGCGCACCTCGTAGCGGCGGGGAACGAGCGGCAGCGCCATCTCCGCCTCGCCGCGCAGGAAGGCGTCGAGGTCGCGCTCGAGGGCGCGCGCGAGCTCCTTTCCCGCCACCGAGTCGGGCACCTTCTGCCCCGCGAGCGCGTCGCCGAGGCAGCGACGCATGAGCGCGTAGGCCGCCGGCAGGTCGTCCTGCGTGAGCCGTTCGACCCCGACGTCCGCCGGAAGCTGCGCATAGAAGCGGGCCAGCGTCGCGTGGGCGATCGATCCGCGTGTGCGCGCATCGAGCTCGAAGTCGATCTGGCGCGGGTCGAGCACGCGCTCGACGAACCACATCGACGAGCAGTCGACGTACTTCTCGAGCTCGGTGACCGAGAACCGCTCGGTCGCCGCGAAACCGGCCCGCAGCTCCTCGTCGCGGACGTCGGAGTCGCGCCGGGTCGCCGTCGCCGCCCGCACGAGCTTTCGCTCCCACCCGGTCGCAGCGGCCACGGCCGTCGCCCAATCGGCGTCGTCGCGGAGGCCGCGGGCGAGGGCGCGCAGGCGCTCGCGGTCGGACGGCGCCTCGTCCAGCGGGTAGGAGACGTCCGCCAGCCCGCGCCTGCGAACGATCCCGGGGGCATGCTCGCCGAGCACGCGCACGACCTCCGCCCAGAACGGCGAGGGCTCGAGCGGCTTTCCCTCCTCGGTCGCCGCCTGGCGGGCCAGGGCCAGGCGCGCCCAGGGCCGTGTGCACGCGATCGTGAAGAGGTGCCGCTCGACCTCGACCGCGTCGGGCCTCTCGACGCCCAGCGCCTCAGCCGCCTCGGCGTCGAGCCCCTGCCGCTCGGATGCGGCGCCGGGCAGGCTCCCCTCCTCCAGGCCGACGATGAAGGCGGCCTGGAACCGGCGCGTGCGCGCGCGGCGCAGGTCGAGCACCGCGACGCGGCCGGGCTCCGACGCCGCCCCCACCCGGACCGAGAGCCGGGCCACGGCCTCCATCGCGGCGTCGCGGTCGACCGGCCCGAGCACGCGCAGGTCATCGACGGCCTCGAGCACCGCCCGCGCCGCCGAGACGTCGACCCGGGCCGAGGCGGGCACGAACCGGGCGTCGAGCGACCGCGAGGCCCGCGTCATCGCGCGGGCGAAGGCGGCCAGGCCGTCGAGCGCGTCCTCGCAGGCCGCGAGCCGGTCGAGCGCCGGATAGCCCTCCGCCCCGGCGAACTCCACAACGGCCGCCCGCGTCTCCTCGTGGCTTGCGACCCCGCGGCCGCGCATGCGCCCCTCGACGTAGTCCACCCGGCGCCGGGCGATGCCCGAGAAGGGGCTCCGCAGGTAGGCGAAGAGATCCTGGCGCTCGCCTCCCGCCCAGGCGTAGCGGAGCGCCCCGAGGAGCGCGACGCCGAAGGCGGTCTGCGGCAGGGCGACGCGGGCGTCGATCGAGATCGGGACGCCGACCGCCGCGAACGACGCCTCGAGCGAGGCGCGGTACGCCGAGGTCGAGGGAACGATCACGCCGATCTCGTCCGCGGGCGTCCCGGCCCGGATCAGCTCGGCGGCCTCGGCGGCGACCATGTCGGCGACGCCGCGCCGCCCGCACGCCTCGAGCAGGCGCACGGCGCCGTCCGGATCGGGCGCCGGCGGCGCGGGCACGTCGGCGAAGAGCGTCCGCTCGATGTGCGACAGCGCAGGGTGGTCGAAGTGGGTCGCGGGCTCGAGCTCCGTGATCGCGGCGCCCTGCGACAGCTCTTCCAGGAGCGGCCGGACGGCGGCGTAGGCCGGCCGGTTCGTCTCGTACGGCAGCGAGACCGTGACGTGCGACCGCGCGGCCAGGGCACGGAGCGCGCGCACCTGGGCGACCGTCATGTCCTCGAACCCGTGCGCGAGCACCGGCCGGTCGCTCCAGGCGTCGAGCCGCGACTCGAGGAGCTCGGCCGCCCGCGCGCGCATCCCCGGGCGGTCGGCGAGGCCGAGGGCGTCGAGCGCGGCCCTGTGGCGGGAGACGAGGTCGAGGATCTCTGTGAGGCGCTCGTCGCCGGCCGGCCGGGACGGCTGCCGCACCGCCGCCAGGTCGCCGGCCAGGCCGAGCAGCGCGTCCACGAAGCCGGGGAAGCGCGCCGAGGGGGCGAGTGCCGAGAGCGGCGCCTCCCGCACGACCCGCGCCATCAGAAGCCGGCGCTGCACCTCGCTCGCGACCGGGCGCTGCTCACGGCACCGGCTCAGCACGTCCTCGAACAGGTCGTCGAAGGTCGCCACCGCCCCGCCCAGGAGCACGCCTCGCGTGCGCAGCAGCTCGCGCTCCAGCGCTTCGACGTCCAGCCGGTTCGGCACCACCAGCAGCGGATCCGCGCCCGCGTCCACCTGCTCGAGGAACCGCGCACACAAGAGAGCGATCTTGCCGCAGTTGGCGGGTCCTGAGACGAGCTCGAGCGGCATCCGACGGATTCTACGTGCGGGGTCGGAACGGGCTCCGGAGGGCGCGATGGGGCGGCGAGGCCGGAGATCGGCGACGGGGAGCGGGGATTGGGCGGGCCGCGGGGCGGTGGGTGCTCGTTGGGAGGGGTCGGCGGTTGTCGTTTGGGTGAGACGACATTCGCGGACTTTCGGAACAGTCGCCTGACACCCCGTGACCCACGCGTAACACCCTGCCAGCCACACTCCCTCCATGCCGTTTACCCCGCTTCCGACGCTGTACAAGGCGCGCGGGCTGTCGACCAAGCAGCCGGTGTGCGCGATCTGCGTGGAGCGGACCAGGGGCAGGACGCAGCAGGTACGACTGACGCACGGCGTGGCGGTGTGGCTGTGCAGCGGGCACGCCGCGCACGACTTCCAGACCCGCCGCAGCGGGCGCGACTTCGTGCGGACGCTGTCGGGGATCTGGCGGGCGAACGGCTGCCTGACGGCGGCGCGCGACCGCGCGCTGCGCGCCCACCTGGCGAGCCTGAAGGGGCCGGAGGCACGGCCGCGGCCCGGAAGCTACGCCTGGCCGGCGCTCCGGCGCCGGCTGGAAGCGGCGTACGCGAGCGGCACCCGCCCCGCCGACATCGCCGAGGCCGTGCAGGAGCGCTACACGCGCTACCCGGCCCGGCCGCCGAGCCGGCGGACGCTCGAGCGCTGGGCCGCGCAGCGCCGCTGGCTCAGCCGCCCGCCGCCGGGCTGAGCAGCATGTCGACGAACTCCCAGTCGTCGCCCGAGGTGTGCCGGACGTGCCGGCCCGTCACGACGAAGCCGCACCGCTCGTAGACGGCGATCGCCCGGGCGTTCCACGCCGCCACGGCCAGCGTGATCCGCGCCTCCCCATGGATGCCCCGGACGACGTCGACGCCCAGCCTGGTGAACCCCTCACCGAGCCCGCGTCCGCACAGGTCCGGGCGCAACCCGAGGCCGAGCTCCACACCGCCCGGGACGACCTCCGCCTGGAAGAACCCGGCCAGCCGGCCGTCGTCGCCGTCGGCCGCGTGAAAGGTGTCGCCCCGCTTCTCAGGATCGAGCAGGAGCGCGAGGTCGCCCGGATCGGCCGTGAAGTCGTAGAACGCGTACTCGCCCGGATACCGCCAGGCCGCGATCGCCTCCGCGTCGGCCTGCGTCAGCGGGCGAACCGCGAACCGCACCGCACCTACCGAAGCACGCGCCCGTCGAGGCCCGACGCATCGAGCCCGAGCGCCGCGACGGCGGTCGCCGCCACGTCCTGAACGTCAGCCTCGCCGTCCGGGCACGCCCCGCGCACGAGCACGAAGGCGTCGTCCTGCGTGTGCATCCCGGTCAGCTTCCCGACCCCCTCGAGCTCCGGGTTTCGCACCGCGCCCTTCAGATCCCAGCCGTTCTTCGACACCAGCACCAGGTCGGGCCCGAGCTCCGCCTTCGGCCCGGAGAAGGCCTCCTCGCGCGTCGCGACCCGGGCCACAAACGGCAGCCCGGCCGCCCACTCGGCGAGCTCGGCGCGCACCGCCTCGTAGTCCCCCACCGGCACGATCCCGCCCGGCTCGCGACCCTCGAGGTTGAGGTAGAGCCGGCCCGGATCCATACAGTAGGCGCGGGTGCGCTCGGGCACGATCGACGCGATCGACTTGGCCGGCTCCTCGAGTGCCAGCCAGCCGTCGCGCTCGAGCCAGCGATTCACGTACACCTCCCGGTCGAGCCGGCAGAAGCCGTGGTCGGAGAGCAGGATCAGCGCGCAGTCGCCGGGCAGCCGCCGGACCAGCTCGCCCACCGACGCATCAACGCGGTCGTAGTACTCGTGGAAGCGGCTCGCCCACGGCTCCTCGCCGCGCTCCATCTGCGCCCACAGGAAGTGGTGCAGCCGGTCGGTGCCCGTGAACGCGCAGAAGAGCAGGTCGGGCGGCTCGCGGTCGAGCAGATCGGTGAAGACCTGCGTGCGCGCGTCGTGGTGGGCGACGAGCTGCGACCAGAACGCCTCGAGGTCGCTGTGCCCGAGCGCGAGGTCGACGTCGATCAGGTAGTCGCGCTCCTCGAGGAACCCGAGAAGCTCCGGCGGCTGCACCGAGCGCTCGAGCGTCGGCGACACAAACCCTGAGACGAGCACGCCGCCATGCGGCTGCGGCTGGGCGGGGTACGTCCCGGGGATGTTCAGGACGACCGAGCGCATCCCGGCCTCCGCGGCGATCGTCCACACCGCCGGCTCCGCGATCGTGTGCACGTTCGTGAACGTCATGTCCCACGAGCCGGGCTTTCGCTCGACGAAGCCGAAGACGCCGTGGCGGCCGGGGTTCGTCCCGGTCGAGGCGCTCGCCCAGGACACCGACGAGATCGGCGGCAGTGGCGCGCGGGCCGACATGAGCGTGCCCTCGCGCGCGAGCGCCGAGAGCGCCGGCAATCCGCCGGCCTCGATCCGGGAACGGAGGTAGCTCGCCGGAGTCCCGTCGAGCCCGATGACGCAGACGCGCGGGCGGCTCATGGGC
>DATAEI010000157.1:0-46440 GCA_036258075.1 Gaiellales bacterium | reverse complement strand
AGCGGGCGAACGCGATGAAGTCGGTCGGGACGAGCGGCGTTCCCTGGTGGATCAGCTGATAGAAGCTGTGCTGGCCGTTCGTGCCCGGTTCGCCCCAGTACACCGGGCCTGTCGGGTAGTCGACCCGGTCGCCGGCCAGCGTGACCGACTTCCCGTTCGACTCCATCGTGAGCTGCTGGAGGTAGGCCGGGAAGCGCTTCAGGTACTGGTCGTAGGGGAGCACCGCGATCGAGTCGACGCCGAAGAAGTCGACGTACCAGACACCGAGGAGGCCCATGAGGACGGGCAGGTTCTCGGCGAGCGGCGCCGTGCGGAAGTGCTCGTCCATCGCGTGGAACCCGTCGAGGAGGCGGCGATACCCGTCGGGGCCGACGGCGATCATCGTCGAGAGGCCGATGGCGGAGTCCATCGAGTAGCGGCCCCCGACCCAGTCCCAGAAGCCGAACATGTTCGCGGTGTCGATCCCGAAGGCCGAGACTGCCTCGGCGTTGGTCGAGACGGCGGCGAAATGGCGGGCGATCGCCGCCTCGTCGCCCAGCGCCGACAGCACCCACTTGCGGGCGCTGGTCGCGTTTTGCATCGTCTCGAGCGTCGTGAAGGTCTTGGACGACACGATGAAGAGCGTCTCGGCAGGGTCGAGGTCACGCGTCGCCTCCACGAAGTCGGTTCCGTCCACGTTCGAGACGAACCGGAACGTCAGGTCGCGCCGGGAGTAGTGGCGCAGCGCCTCATAGGCCATGACCGGGCCGAGGTCGGAGCCGCCGATGCCGATGTTGACGACGTTCGTGATCGGCTTTCCGGTGTGTCCGCGCCACTCGCCCGCGCGGATGGCGTCGGCGAACCGCGCCATCCGGTCGAGCACCTCGTGCACGCGCGGAACGACGTCCTCGCCGTCGACGACGATCGACTGCGACCGCGGCGCCCGGAGCGCAACGTGCAGCACCGCCCGGCCCTCGGTCGCGTTGATCCTCTCGCCGGCGAACATGGCGGTGATCCGGCCGGGCACGTCGCGCGCCTCGGCGAGCCGCAGCAGGAGCTCGAGCGTCTCGTCCGTGACGCGGTGCTTCGAGTAGTCCAGGTAGAGGCCGGCCGCCTCGGCGACCATCCGCTCGCCGCGGCCAGGGTCGGCCGCGAACAGGTCGCGCAGGTGGGCGGCGCGCATTGCGCCCGCGTGCTTCTCGAGCGCCGCCCACTCGGAGGTGTGCCGCAGCGGCTGCATGTGGGCCGGATTCTTATCCGGTGAGGGTGCGGGCGCCACTGAGTAGTGTGTGTACCCGTGAGCGCGATGCGCGAGACCATGCAGAGCCAGCCCGCGCTCCTCCGCGAGCTCCTGGCCGACGACGAGCCCTGCCGGGCCGCCGCCGAGCGGATCCGCGGCCGGCGGGTGCTCCTCGCCGGAACGGGGACGAGCTGGCACGCCGCGAACCAGGGCGCCTGGCTCCTGCGGGCCGCCGGGGTCGAGGCGTGGCCCGTCCAGGCCGTGGACGCGGCCGACCACGGACCGCGGCCGGGGGCAGGCGACGCGCTCCTGCTCCTCAGCCACCGCGGCACGAAGCGCTACACGAGCACCGTCCTCGAGGCGGCCCGCGCCGCCCGCGCCGAGACGGTCGTCATCTCGGGTCGCGGCGCCGCCGGGGCGGACATCGAGACGAGCGAGCCGGAGCGGTCGAGCGCGTTCACCGCAAGCCACCTCGGCGCGCTCATGCGGGTTGCCCAGATCGCCGCGACGCTCGGCGCAGACCTCGGCCGGCTCGACCACGTCCCCGATGCGGTCGCCGCCGTTCTCGACGGCGCCGGGCCCGGCGTCGCTCCGCCCGCGCGGCTCCTGGAGCTCGTCGGCGCAGGCCCCAACCAGTGGACGGCGGCGGAGGGCGCGCTCAAGGTGCGGGAGACGTGCTACGTGGCCACCGAGGGCCTGTCGGCCGAGCAGCTCCTGCACGGGCCGTCGGTCGCGCTGCGCGAGGGCGACACCGTCGTCGCCCTGAACGGCGGCGGCCCCGGCGAAGGCCGCCTCCTGGAGGTCGCCGAGCTCGCCGAGGCCTTCGGGGCGAAGGTGCACACGATCACCGCCGCCTACCCGTCCGAGCTGCTCTCGATCTTCCCACTCACCGCGGCGGTGCAGCGCATCGCGCTGGAGCTCGCCGAGGCCCTCGGCACCAACCCGGACTCGTTCGGGCGCGACCTGCCGGGCCGCCAAGAGGCGCTCGAAGCGATCGCGCTCTAGCGGGCACGCTCAGCCGTGACGCGCAGTCAGAGCGCGCCGCCGGCCGCGTGCGGCGCCATGGGATCGGCCGCCTCGGCGCCCCCCTCGCGAGCCAGGTACTCCTCGGCCAGGAGCGGGTTCTCGCGCGCCCGCTCGACCACCTTCAGGAGGGCGGACATCGAGGACACCTCCTCGACCTGCTCCTTGATGAACCAGTGCATGAACTGCTCGCCGGCGTAGTCGGCGTGGTCGCGCGCCAGCGCGGCGAGCGCGTTGATCTGGTCGGTCACGCGGCGCTCCTGGTCGAGCGCCAGCGCAACCGGCTCGACCGTGTCGCCGAACCTCGTGCGCGGCGCATCGACCCCCGGGACGATCACCTCCTCGCCGGCGTCCAGCAGGTACTGGACCATCATCATGGCGTGGTTTCGTTCCTCGAGCGACTGGCGGTAGAAGTGCGCTGCCAGGCGCGGGAGCGTCTCGAGGTCGTAATGGACGGCGATCGCGGCGTACTGCTGCGATGCGCCGAACTCGGCGGCGATCTGCTCGTTCAGCTTCTGCACGAAGGAGTTGTCGGACATTCGGGTTCGGTCTCCTTGTCGAATCGGCGACGGGTAACCTACTCCGCGTCATGGCAACGGTGCGCGCGATCCATGTCTCGGCCGTGAAGTCGCTGCGCCTCCTGCCGGTCCCGGAGGCCCGCCTCGAGCGCTTCGGCGTCCCCGGTGACCGCCGGTTCGCGCTCCTCGACCCGCACCGCGGCCGGGTCGCAACCCAGCGCGAGCTCGGCGTCCTGGCCCGGATCCAGAGCCGCTACGACCCGGCCACCGCGGAGCTGGCGCTGGTGATGCCTGACGGCTCGGAGGTCGTGGAGACGGTGAACGGCGGGACGCCCGCCTCGGTCAAGCTGTGGGACCGGGTCGTCGAGGGCCGCTCACTCGACGGGCCCTGGGCCGAGGCGATCTCCGCCGTTGCCGGACGCGAGCTCCAGGTGCTCGAGGTGGCCGACGGGATCCGCGCCCAGGACACCTACCCGGTGTCGATCCTGTCGCAGGCGTCGGCCGACGAGGTCGGCCGCCGGGGCGGGATCGACGGCGGCTTCGACGCCCGCCGCTTCCGGCCGACGCTCCTGCTCGACGGCCTGGGGGCGCACGAGGAGGACGAGTGGGTCGGACACCGAGTCCAGGCCGGCGAGGCCGTGCTGTCGGTGGTGAAGCTCGACCCCCGCTGCGCGCTCACCACCCGGAACCCCGAGACGGGCGAGCGCGACGCGGACACGCTGCGCTGGCTGGCCGAGTACCGCCGCTTCGAGGACGGCGATGTCTACTGCGGGCTCTACGCCGACGTCCTCGAGCCGGGCACGGTCCGGGTCGGCGACGCGGTGGGGCCGGCGGGAGCGGCCGCATGACGGTCGCCCCGTTCCGAAACCATCTGCCGGTCAAGATCCGCTTCGGCGAGGGTGTGGCGGCCGACCTGGCCGGCGTGCTCGCCGAGGAGGGCGCGACCCGGCCGCTCGTGGTCATCGACGCCGGCCTCGAGGGGCTCGTCGCCGAGGTCGCCGCCGCGCTGGCGCCCATCACCGGCGCCGAGCGGTTCGAGAAGGCGCCCGGCGAGCCGACCGTGACCCTCGTGGAGGAGACCGCGGCAAGGCTCGCCGAGAGCGGCTGCGACGCCGTGGTGGCGATCGGCGGCGGCTCGGCGATGGACACGGCCAAGGCCGCCCGGCTGGTCGCCGGCCAGGGCGAGCGCTACCTGCGCTTCGCCCGTGGCGAGGTGGCCTACACGCCGCCCGGGATCCCGCTCGTGTGCGTGCCGACGACCGCGGGCACCGGCTCGGAGGTCTCGGGCGGCGCCGTCATCACCGACGACGCCACCCACACCAAGGCCGGCATCGCGAGCCCGCTCCTGCGTGCCCAGCACGCCCTGGTCGACCCCGTGCTCACGTGGGGGCTTCCGCCCTCGATCACGGCGATGACCGGGATCGACGCGCTGGCGCAGGCGATCGCCGCCGTGGTGGTGAAGGTGGCGACCCCCGTCGGCGACGGCGTTGCGCTCGAGGCGACCCGGCTCGCCGGCGGCGCGCTCGTCCGGGCCGTTCGCGACGGATCAGACCGCGACGCCCGCTCGGACATGGCGTGCGCGAGCCTCCTCGGCGGCCTCGCCATGAACATCTCCGACTGCGGGGCCGAGCACTCCCTCGGCCAGGCGATCGGCGGCATGTTCGGGCTGCCGCACGGGCTCACCATCGCGCTCGTCCTGGCCGAGACGATGGACCGCGACCGGCGGTTCGTGCCCGAGCGCTTCGAGCGGATCGCCGACGCGCTGGGGGAGCCGGACGACGGCTCGGGCGACGGCTCGCGAGCGGTCAGGGCGGTGACGCGCATCCTCGGCGAGCTCGAGTTCGACACGCTCGAGGCCGTCGGCGTGCGCGAGGAGCACCTCGACGAGCTGACCGAGAAGGCGCTCGCGGACTACTTCATCAGCGTCGCACCGGAGCCGTGGTCGGCGGACGAGGTGCGGGCGGCGTACGCGCAGGGGCTGGCGCTCGGTGCGCACAGGTAGCGCACCGCGGCTGCTCGCCGCGTGGGAGTCGCTGCCCGGGCCGGCGCAGATCCTCATCGCATATCCCCTTCTGACCGTCGTCTTCTTCCTGTTCCACTTCGGCCCGCTCGGCCTCTCGGCCACGCGGTCGCTGTTCTACGGTGTGTTCTGGGCGTTCCCCGCGACCGCCGCCGTGGTGGTGGCGACGAAGACCGAGGCGGCGAAACGCCGGCATGGAGGAGGTGCCGATCGTGGCGAGTGACATCCCCGGCGAACGAGGCGCGCGGGTCTCCCTGGACGGTGCGGTCGCCGTCGTCACGGGCGCAAGCTCGGGCATCGGCGCGGCGACGGCGCGCGCGCTCCACGAGCGCGGCGCGCGGGTGGTGGTGGCCGCCCGCAGGGTCGAGCGCCTGGAGGAGCTGGCGGCCGAGATCGACGGCCTCGCGGTCGCCTGCGACGTCGGCGACTGGGCCGACGTGCAAGAGCTCGTGGCACGGACGGTCGAGTGGGGCGGGCGCATCGACGTGATGGTGAACAACGCCGGCGTCGGGACGTTCGGGCGGCTGCACGAGGCCGACCCCACCGCGGCGGCGGCGATGGTGCGCGTGAACGTCATGGGCGTGATCCACGGGATCCGCGCGGCCGGCGAGCGGATGGCGAAGCAGGGCTCGGGGGGCATCGTGAACGTCTCGTCGATCGTGGGCGAGTTCCCCGATCCGGGCGGCGGGGCGTACGCGGCCAGCAAGGCGGCGGTCGACCTCCTCACCCGCACGGCCTACCGCGAGCTTCGCGACGAGGGCGTGCACGTGGTGCTGGTGAAGCCGGCGCTCACGGACACCGAGTTCTCGTCGGTGGCCCGCGGCACCGGCCGGCGGATGGGCGGCGACCCGGTCGAGAAGGTCGCGCGCTGGATCTGCGACGCGCTCGAGTCCGGCTCCGCCAACGCCGGATACCGCTGAGACGGCGCCGCGCCTCTATGCTTCGCCCATGGCGACCGCGAGCGCACCCGCCGAGCTGCACTTCACCGCCGATCCGGAGGCCAACCGGCTGATCGCGTCCGACCCGAACGCGCTCCTGATCGGATTCGCGCTCGACCAGCAGGTGACCGTGCAGAAGGCGTTCTCGGGCCCGCTCGAGCTGAAGCGCCGGCTCGGGCACCTCGATCCGGCCCGGATCGCTGCGACACCGCCGGAGGAGCTCGCCGAGGCGTTCCGGACGCGGCCCGCGATCCACCGCTTCCCCGGTGCGATGGCCGAGCGGGTGCAGAAGCTGTGCGCCGCGATCGCCGCGGACTACGGCGGCGACGGCGGGCGCGTGTGGAACGAGGCCGCCTCCGGCGCCGACCTGAAGCAGCGCCTCGCCGCGCTCCCGGGGATCGGCGACATGAAGGTGCGCTCGCTCACCGCGATCCTGGTCAAGCAATTCGGCGTGACCCCGCCCGGCTACGAGGACGTGCTCCCCGACCACCCGACGCTCGGCGACGTGGACTCGCCCGAGGCGCTCGAGGCCTACCAGGCCGCCAAGCGCGCGCACAAGGCGGCCCTGCGCGCGGCCAAGACGACGTGATCGTCGAGAAGAGCATGCACTCCGAGTGGCTGTCGAACAGCTACCTGGTCGGAGACCGCGAGGGCGGGACGGGAGTCCTGATCGACGCCGGCGGCCCGGTCGCGCCGCTGATCGAGGCGGCGGGCCGGCACGGCCTCACGATCTCGCACCTGCTCGTGACCCACGCCGACCCGGATCACATCGCGGAGGCCGGCGCCTACACGAGCCGCTACGACCTCAAGGTGCTGGCGCACCCGGCCGAGGCCGAGCGCATGTCGAGCGTCGACGGCACGCTCGCCGACGGCGACGTGATCGAGACCGGCGATCTCGCCATCACGGCGCTCCTCACGCCCGGCCACAGCCCCGGCCACCTGTCGTTCCTCGTGAACGGCACCGACTGCTTTACGGCCGACGTGCTCTTCCATGGCACGGTCGGCGGGACGATGCGCGACAGCTACGAGAGCCTGCACCACTCGATCATGGACGTGCTGATGAAGCTCCCGCACGAGACCCGCGTCCATCCCGGCCACACGGATCCGACCACGATCGGGGCCGAGTGGGAGGAGAACGTGTTCATCCGCCTGTGGCGCGGCGTCGATCCGGTGGGCGAGGATGCCTGCACGGTGAACGGCCGGGCGGGGACGCTCGAGCTCTTCGCGCCCGACTACGACGGGGGCCACAAGGGCCTCGTCAGGTGGGAGGACGGAACCCGCGACGTCGTCCCGGGAAGCCGGGTCGTGAAGGGAGGCGGCGGCTGATGCAGAACGACGCGCCGATGACCGAGGCGAGCCGCGCACGCAAGTTCTCGATGCTCGTGATCACCATCCTGCCGTTCGTGGGACTGATCGCAGCGGTGACGCTGCTCTGGAACGAGGCGGTCGGGTGGACCGACCTCGTCCTCTTCGCCGGCCTCTACGTGATCTGCGGCTTCGGGATCACGATCGGCTACCACCGGATGCTGACCCATCACGCGTTCGATGCGGTGGCGCCGCTCAAGGCGGCGCTCCTCGTCGCGGGCTCGCTCGCGGTCCAGGGCTCGGCCCTCGACTGGGCCATCGACCACCGCACCCACCATGCCCACTCCGACAAGGAGGGCGACCCGCACAGCCCCCACCACGGCTTCGCGCGGGGACCGCTGGGCGCGCTCAAGGGGCTCCTGCATGCGCACATGGGTTGGATGTTCCGGCACAACCGCACCGATCAGGAGCGCTACGCCAAGGATCTCATCCAGGACCGGATGACGATGACCGTCTCGCGGCTCTTCCCGCTCCTGGTCGTCCTGACGTTCGTCGTGCCGTTCGTCCTCGGCGGCCTGCTCACCATGTCGTGGAAGGGCGCGGTCACCGGCCTTGTCTGGGGCGGGCTCGTGCGGCTCTTCTTCAATCACCACGTCACGTGGAGCGTGAACTCGATCTGCCACTTCTTCGGGAAGCGCCCGTTCGCGGCGAGCGACCACTCGACCAACAACTGGGTGCTGGCGCTGCCGTCGCTCGGCGAGTCGTGGCACCACAACCACCACGTCTTCCCCACGTCGGCGTTCCACGGGCTCTCGTGGCGGCAGGTCGACCTCTCGGGCTGGATGATCGCCGGCTGGGAGAAGATCGGGCTCGTGAAGAACGTCCGCAAGCCCACCGCTGAGCAGATCGGCCGGAAGCTCGCCGCCGTCGTGACGCCCGGCCCGATGGACAGCCCGGCCGCGTAGGGCGTCCGTCCTCGCCGGCCGCGATGCTCTGCCCGTGCGCGGCGACCTGATCCTGCACGGCGACAACCTGCCCATCATGCAGGGCCTGCCGGCGGGCGCCTTCCGGATGGTCTACGCCGACCCGCCGTTCAACACGGGCAAGGCGCAGACCCGCTCGACGATGCGGATGACGCCCGCCGCCGACGGCGACCGAACCGGCTTCGCCGGGCGCCGCTATCGCACGGAGCTCCTGGAGCGCTCGTCCTACCGCGACAGCTTCGACGACTACCTGGGCTTTCTGGAGCCGCGGCTGCGCGAGATCCATCGCCTGCTGGATCGCGAGGGCACGCTCTACCTGCACCTCGACCAGCGCGAGGCCCACTACGCCAAGCTGCTTCTCGACGAGATCTTCGGCCGGGACGCGTTCCTGAACGAGCTGATCTGGGCCTACGACTACGGGGCGAAGCCCAAGCGGCGCTGGCCGGCGAAGCACGACACGATCCTGGTCTACGTGCGAGATCCGGCGCGCTACCTCTTCGACTCGGCCGCGGTCGAGCGGGAGCCGTACATGGCGCCCGGCCTCGTCACGGCCGAGAAGGCGGCGCGCGGGAAGCTCCCGACGGATGTCTGGTGGCACACCATCGTCTCGCCCACCGGGCGCGAGAAGACCGGCTACCCGACCCAGAAGCCGGTCGGGATCGTCCGCCGCATGCTCCAGGCATCCACACGGCCGGGCGACCTGGTGCTCGATCCGTTCGCGGGCTCCGGCACGCTCGGAGCGGCCGCCGCCGAGCTGGGCCGGCGCTACGTCCTGGTCGACGAGAGCGCCGCCGCCGTTGCGGTCATGGAGCGCCGGTTGGGCGCTCCACGATCCGGACGCCGTCCCGCGTAGCGACGACGGCGACCGACGCGAAGCCCAGGAAGAAGCCGTGGGCGACAACGCCCGGCACCTGCGACACGTCCCGTGCGAGCGCACCCGGGTCGGCCCACTCGTCGCGCCGGCAGTGCAGGATGCGGTTCCCCTCGTCGGTCACGAAGGGCCGTCCGTCGTCGGCGCGCAGCTCCGGCCGCCAGCCCAGGCCGCGCAGCAGGCGCTCGGCCACCGGCAGCGCGAACGGGATGACCTCGACCGGGAGGGGCGCCCGCTCACCGAGGGTCGCGACCAGCTTGGTCTCGTCGGCCACGACGACCATCGTGCGGGCGGCCGCCGCGACGACCTTCTCGCGCAGGTGGGCGCCGCCGAGGCCCTTGATCAGGTCGAGCCGCGGATCGATCTCGTCGGCGCCGTCGATCACGAGGTCGAGCTCCGGCGCTTCGTCGAGCGTGAGGAGCGCGATCCCGAGCTCACGGCAGCGGGCGGCGGTGGCCGCCGAGGTCGGGACGCCTGCGATGTCCTCGAGCGCCCCCGAGGCCAGCCGCTCCCCCAGCGCGTCGAGCATCCTGGCCGCCGTGGAGCCGGTGCCGAGGCCGAGCCGCATCCCCGAGCGCACGTACCGGTCGACCGCGGCGGCGCCGGCCTCGGCCTTGAGGTCGTCGAGATGGGTCACGCGGCCATCGCGTCGGCCGCAGCCGCGGCGTCGGTGAGGGGCGTTTGGCAGGCGAAGCGCTCGCAGATGTAGACGGCCGGGCGGCCGTCGACGAGCCCCTTGCCCGCGAGCAGCGGCACGCCGGCCGGATCGGCCCCGTCGCCGAACGCGTAGACGGTCGTGGGGTGAAAGCCGCGGAGGACGGCATCGCGGAGCGCTTGGGCGGTCGCGTCGTCGCGGGGGCCGACGACGGCCACCTCGCGCGGCGGCGAGAGGTAGAGGTCGACGGCGGAGAGCAGCTGGCCGAACGCGTGCGGCGCGCGGCGGACCATGTCGAGCGGGATGCGGAGCGCCCCCGCCGCCAGATCCTCGAGCTCGCGGTCGCCGTGCAGGCGCCCGATGCGCAACAGCACATGCGCGAGGAGCGAGTTGCCCGACGGCGTCGGGTTGTCGTCGAACTCCTTGTGCTCGGCCACGAGCCGCTCGGCGTCGCTGGCTGAGTACAGAAAGCCGCCGTTTCGCTCGTCGGCGAAGAGCCGCACGGCGGCCCTCGCCAGCTCCTCGGCGCGGGCGAGGTGGCGCGGGTCGCCCGTCGCCGTGTGGAGCTCGAGCAGCCCATGGGCCACCGCGGCGTAGTCGTCGAGGAACGCCGGGATGCGCGCGTCGCCCGCCCGGAACGAGCGCAGCAGGCGGCCGTCGGGGCGGGTCATGTGCGCGTCCAGGAAGGCGGCGCAGGCCAGCGCCGCGGCGAGCAGGTCGTCGCGGCCGAGCCGCCAGGCGCCCTGGGCGAGCGCCGCGAGTGCGAGCCCGTTCCATGCCGCCACCGCCTTGTCGTCACGGCCCGGCTGCGGCCGCTCGCCGCGGGCCGCAAGCAGGCGCTCGCGGATGCTCTCGAGGTTCGGCGGCGGCTCGCCGGAGATGCGAAGCACGGTGGCGCCCTCGAAGTTGCCCTCCGCCGTGACGCCGTAGTAGGCCGCGGCGGCGGCGGCGTCCGCCGGCCCGAGCACACGCTCGAGCTCGGCCGGCGTCCACACGTACGTCGAGCCCTCGACCCCGTCCGTATCGGCGTCCTGCGCCGAGGCGAACCCGCCCTCGGGCAGGCGCATCTCGCGCACGAGGTAGTCGAGCGTGCCCTCCGCGACGTCGCGGTAGCGCTCCTCGCCCGTTGCGGCCCAGGCCTCGAGGTAGGCGGTGGCGAGCTGGGCGTTGTCGTAGAGCATCTTCTCGAAGTGCGGCACGAGCCACACCCGGTCGACGGCGTAGCGGTGGAAGCCCCCGCCGACGAGGTCGTGCATCCCGCCGATCGCCATCGCATCGAGCGTGCCGCGCGCCATCCGAAGCGCGTCCTCGCTGCCCGTTCGGGCGTGGAGGCGAAGCAGGAAGCCGATCGCCGCCGACGGCGGGAATTTCGGCGCCGTCCCGAAGCCGCCCCACTCCGAGTCGTAGGCGTAGGCCAGGGCGGGGAGCGCGCCCGTCAGGAGCTCGTCGGTCAACGGGTCGCCGGAGGCGCTCTGCTCGGCGGCCGCCCCGAGCGCCGAGGTGAGCTTCTCGGCCATCCCGGTCACGTCCTCGCGCTTCGTCCGCCAGACGTCGTCGATCGCGGCCAGGACCTGCCGGAACGCCGGCATGTTCATGCGCGGCGCCGGCGGGAAGTAGGTGCCGCCGTAGAACGGCCGCCCGTCCGGCATCAGGAAGACGGTCATGGGCCAACCGCCCTGGCCGGTCATCGACACCACCGCGTTCATGTAGACGGCGTCGAGGTCGGGCCGCTCCTCGCGGTCCACCTTGACGTTCACGAAGAGCCGGTTCATGAGGGCAGCCGTCTCGGCGTCCTCGAACGACTCGTGGGCCATGACGTGGCACCAGTGGCAGGCCGAGTAGCCGATCGAGAGCAGGATCGGCCGGTCGTCGACCCGCGCCCGCTCCAGCGCCTCCGGCCCCCAGGGATACCAGTCGACCGGGTTCTCGGCGTGCTGGAGGAGGTACGGGCTCGTCTCCCCCGCCAGGCGGTTCACGGACCGGAGTCTAGTTACGCGGTCTGCGCGGCGACCGTCCGCTCGCCCGTGGCGCCGATCGCCCGCACCGGGGCTCGCTCGAAGACCGCCGCGGCGGCCCGGACGCACGTTCCGGTGTCGGCGAAGAGCACGTCCAGGTTGACGCCGAACGCGACGGCGAGGGCGTGCGCAGTGCGTGACCGCGGCTCCGAGCGGCCGTGCAGGATGTTCCAGAGCCCCTGGGGCGAGAGGCCGAGATAGCGCGCCAGATCCTGCTGGCTCAGGTCGTGCAGTCCCAGAAGATGGCGCAGATTCCGCCCCAATCGACCGTGCTCCACTGGTCTCCCGTCGGTTGGTGTTTGACACGTCACGGAGGAGATCGTACCTTATTCTCAAGTTTGTCGATAGACAAAGGAGAGAAGTTGAATCGACTTCAAGTGAGTCCCAAGGGCGTGAAGAGCAGCCTCAAGGCCGGTGCGCTGGTCGCAAGCGTCGCCGTCCTCAGCGTCGCCGCGGCGGCATGCGGCGGGAGCAGTGCAGCCGCCGCCAGCGGCGGAGGCAGCGGGCCGTGCAAGCCGGCCTCGAGCCCCATTCTCACGCTGGCCGCCTACAGCAACCCGTACGACGCGTATGGCAAGTTGACGTCGACGTTCGCGTCCGACTGGAAGGACAAGCACAACGGCCAGAGCCTGATCTGGCAGATGTCGTTCGGTGGGAGCACCACCCAGGCGCAGAACATCGTGAACGGCTTCCCGGCCGACGTGTATGCATCGTCGACCGCGACCGACGTCGAGGCCGTGCAGAAGGCCGGCCTGATCACGCACGACTGGACGAGCGACCAGGACGGCTCGATCGTCGCGACGTCGCTGGTGGGCTTCATGGTCCGCCCGGGGAACCCGAAGGGGATCCACAACTGGAACGACCTCACGAAGCCCGGCGTCAAGATCTTGACGCCTGACCCGGCGCAGAGCGGCGGCGCCCGGTGGAACATCGTGGCCGCGTACGGCGCGGCGATGCGCGGCGAGGTGCCCGGCTACAAGGCCAACGATCCGGCCGATGCCGAGCGTCTCCTCGAGGGCATCTTCAAGAACGTCACCGTGCTCGACAAGAGCGCGAACGACTCGTTCAAGAACTTCGAGGCCGGAAATGGCGACGTCGCCATCACGTACGAGAACCAGGCGCTGGCCGGCATCGCTGCCGGCAGCGACGATCAGTTCGTGATCCCCGCGGCGACCGTGTCGATCCAGACGCCCACCGTGGTGGTGGACAAGAACGCCGCCGGGCACTGCGTCGCGCCGATCGTCGATGCGTTCGTCAAGTACCTGCACACGCCGGATGCCCAGGACGTCTTCCAGTCGGTGGGCTACCAGCGACCGATCGACGTCAAGGAGGCGGCGAAGGGCTCCGATGGGTACCCGCCCGTCCAGGATCTCTTCACTACCGAGGATCTCGGCGGCTGGGACCAGCTCGTGAGCGACACGGTCTTCGGACCCGACGGCGCGTTCACCCAGGCCTTCAAGGCTGCGAAGGGGTAGCGCCATGGCCCAGGCGACCATCGACAGCGGAAGGAGGTGGCCGCGCGGCCGCGCCCGGCGAACGCCGGGCGCGGCTCTGGGCCGGTGGTCGCTGCGCGGCGTCGCCCTGCTTTACCTCGGCCTCTTCATCCTCCTTCCCGTCGCGGCGATCCTTCAGGCCGGCTTCAGCGACGGCCTCACGAACCTCCGCGACGCGCTCGACTCGTTCGGAGCAAAGGGGGCCATCGAGCTCACGCTCATCATGGCCGCGATCACAGCCGTCGTGAACGGCGTCTTCGGCACCCTCCTGGCGTACGTCCTCGTCCGGATCCCATTCCCCGGGCGCAGCCTCGTCTCCACGATCGTCGACGTGCCGTTCGCGGTGCCGACGCTCGTCGCAGGCGTGATGCTCGTGGCCCTCTATGGCCCCAATTCGGTCGTGGGCGGATGGTTCGACGACCACGGCATCCATGTGATCTTCGCGCGGCCGGGCATCCTGCTCGCGCTGCTCTTCGTCACGCTGCCGCTCGTGGTCCGCAGCGTGCAGCCGGTGCTCCTCGAGCTCGACCTCGCTGAGGAGGAGGCTGCGAGTGTCCTGGGAGCCGGCGGCTGGACGACGTTCCGGCGGGTTGTGTTCCCGGCGCTGCGGCCTGCAATCGCCGCGGGAGCGCTGTTGGCGTTCGCCCGCAGCCTGGGCGAGTTCGGGGCAATCGTGTTCGTGTCGGGAAACATCCCGAACGAGACCTTGACAGCGCCGGTGTTGATCACCCAGCTCCTCAACCCGTCGAGCTTCGGCAGCAGCGGCGGTCCTGATCAGGCAGCTGCGGTCGCGGCGGTCCTGTTCGGGATCTCGGCCGTCGTGGTTCTCGTGACGGAGCACTTCGTGTCGCGCCGTTCGACGGAACGGTCCTTCGCATGAGCGCTCAGCCCCACGCCGCTTCGCAGAGCCGAGGCCGCTGGTCGCGCCGTCTCATGGTCGGCGTCGCGCTCCTCTATGTCGCGACCCTTCTGGTGGCCCCGCTGGTCGGAATCACGTACTACGGCCTCAAGGCCGGGCTCGGGACGATCGGCGACACGTTCCAGCAGACGGACGTCCGGCATGCGTTCTACCTCACGTTCGTGATCATGGCGATCACCGTCGTCGTGAACACCGTGTTCGGCGTGGTCGTGGCGCTCGTGCTCACCCGCGACCGCTTCCCGGGCAAGCGGCTGATGTCCGCGCTCGTCGATCTCCCGCTTGCCGTGTCACCCGTCATCGTCGGCCTCATGGCGATCCTGCTCTTCGGCCGCGGCGGATGGTTCGAGGCGTTCTTCGCAGCACAGGGGATTCAGATCATCTTCGCGCTCCCCTCCATGGTGCTCGTGACGATCTTCATCTCGATCCCGTTCGTCATCCGCGAGGTGGTGCCGGTGCTCGAGGAGCTCGGCACCGAAGAGGAGCAGGCCGCCTGGACGCTCGGTGCGTCACGGCTCCAGACGTTCTTCCGCGTCACGCTGCCCAACATCCGCTGGGGGCTCCTGTACGGGATCGCCCTCTCAGCCGCCCGTGCCATCGGCGAGGTCGGCGCGGTCCTCATCGTGAGCGGCGCGCTTCAGGGACAGACCGAGACCGCCACGCTCTACATCCTGCGGGCGTTCGACCAGTACCAGGACGCTCAGGGATACGTGGTGGCGCTCACGCTCGCGCTCTTCTCGATCGTGCTCCTGATCGGGATCGAGACATTGAAACACCGAAGCTCCAGGGAGGCACGGTGATGGCAGGCAGCATCGAGGTCAGAGGGCTGACGAAGGCCTTTGGCACGTTCAAGGCGGTGGACGACGTCAGCTTCGCCGCCGCAGAAGGGACGATCACGGCCCTGCTCGGACCAAGCGGATCGGGCAAGAGCACCGTGCTTCGCATGATCGCGGGGCTCGAGCAACCCGACGCCGGAAGCGTCGTCGTCGCGGGCGAGGAGCTGACCGACGCCAGCGTCCAGGACCGGAGGCTGGGCTTCGTCTTCCAGCACTACGCCCTTTTCCGCCACATGACGGTGCGCAAGAATGTCGCGTTCGGCCTGTCGGTCCGCCGGGTCGACAAGGAGGCGCAGACGAAGCGTGTCGACGAGCTCCTCGAGCTGGTCGGCCTCGCGCCCTTTGCGCACCGCTATCCCGACCAGCTCTCGGGCGGCCAGCGCCAGCGTGTCGCCCTGGCCCGGGCGCTCGCACCGAGCCCGCAGGTGCTCCTGCTCGACGAGCCCTTCGGGGCGCTCGACGCCCGGGTGCGCCAGGAGCTCCGAAACTGGCTCGACGAGCTGCATCGCGAGCTGGGTGTGACCAGTCTCTTCGTCACCCACGACCAGGAGGAAGCGCTCGAGCTCGCCAACGAGGTCGTCGTGATGAACCACGGGAAGGTCGAGCAGGTGGGCACCGCCGAGGAGATCTACAACCAGCCGGCGACGCCGTTCGTGGCTGCGTTCGTCGGCTCGTCCAACGTCCTTCGCGGCGTCGTCTGGGAGCGCTTTGTGCACTTCGGCCGGTCCGCCGTCGCCGGTGCGCACAACATCGCGGACGGCCGGGAGGCGGTCGCCTACATCCGCCCCCACGACATCGAGATCACGAGCGAGGCGGGACGAATGTCGTTCCCGATCTCCGTCGAGCGCCGCACCGACCTGGGTTGGGCCGGAAAGCTCCACCTGAAGCTGGAGGACGGCCAGGCGCTCGTTGCCCAGCTGCCGAACGATGAGATCCAGGACATCCGGCCCGGCCAGCGGCTCTTCGCGAACTTCCGCAACCCGAAGGTGTTCATCGAGGACGGCGCCGCCCGGGACGTGACCGGCGAAGAGCTCAGCCCGCCGTCAGAGGTCTCCGGTAACGGTGCCAAGCCCGTTGGACAGCCAGTGGAGAGAGCGGCTTCGATGCACGACTGATGTGGAAGGCCTGAGCGCGCCGGCATACGTGCGAGCCGCGGCGGTCTGCGCCCTTACCGTCGCGCTGCCGGCGCCACCGCTCGTCGCGCTCACGCTCGGCGTGCGCCTGGACCAGCCGCTTCCGACCTTCTACGCATGCGTGGCGATTCTCCTCGTCGTCGCCGCCGTGGTCGGGTCGACGGCGGTGCCCGGTGCGGGGCGGGGGTGGGTCGTGGAGCGGGTGGGCGTCATCGCCGTCATCGGATGGGCGGCCGGATTCGACGTCGCGATGCTTGCTCGGGCCTTGCTGACGGGTGGCGCGGGCAGCGACCGGCACGCGTTCCTCTGTGCAGGAGCCGTGTACATCTGCGGCACCGTATGGACCTTCTCCGCAGCTCGTGACTTCGAGTGGAGGTGGATCGCGACCTGCGTCGGCTCGGTCGTGATCTGGCTCGGAGTCGCAGCGCTCTGGTGACGGTCGGAGGTCTGGCTACGAAGCGACCTGGCGGATCTGGTGGACGGCGACCATGACCATCGAGCTGTCGTCCGGGGGCGCGGTGGTGACGTTCTCCATCATCCGTGACAGGCGGTCGTAGGGATCGGAGCGGGCGCTCAGGTAGGTCTCGACCGCCTCGTCGATCGAGCCGTTCTGCGACTCGGCGATCACCTTCTCGACGATCTGGCGGCGCAGCAGGCGCAGATCGTCGAGCAGCGTGTCCCAGGCCATCCGCTGCCAGCGGTCCTCGGCGGGCAGGGCAGATGCGCGGGCCTCGATCAGGTCGAGGTAGAGCCGCTCGCCGATCGTGAAGAAGGCGCGCGTCACCGCCGGGATCGGCCGGCCCGTGGCCTGGGCGACCGAGATGATGTCGGGGGCGTAGACGAGGGCCGGCGCCACGGCCCCGAACCGGGCCGGGTCGTCGGGGACGTCCTGCTCCAGGAGCTCCTCGAGGCGCCCGTCCGTGGCGACCCGCCAGGCATCCGTGGCCGAGTCCGAGAGCGTGCGCACCAGCTCGGCGAACGCGGGCTGTCCCCGCTCCACCTCGGCGCTGAGGTCGATGTCGTGCACGTTCTGGAGGTACCAGCGCGCCAGCTGCTCGACCATCGAGTCGACCCGGTCCATGAGCCCGGCCTGGACGTCTCCCGGCACGACCGCGTCGAGCCCCTCGACCGCGTCCCATGGTTCGCGTGCCCTGCTGACGTCGCGGGCCACGAGAAATGCGCGCGCGACCTCCTCGGGCGTCGCGCCGGTCTCGGCCGACATCCGCGGCACGAACGTGATCCCCATGGAGTTGATGACATCGTTCGTGACGAGCGTGGAGACGATCTCCCTCCGGAGCGGATGGTGGGGCAGAAGCGCGCCGAAGCGCTCGACGACACGCTTGGGGAAGTACTCGGCGAGCGCCGAGACGAGGTAGGGATCGTCGGGGAGTGACGACCCGACGACCTCCTCGCGCAGGAGCCGCTTAGCATAGGCAAGCAGGACGCACAGCTCCGGCCGCGTCATGCCGTGCCCGGCCGCGATCCGCTCTGCCATGAGCTCGCTCGACGGCAGCGCCTCGAGGCTCCGCTCGAGCAGGTTGCGCGACTCCAGCTCGACCATCAGGTCCTCGTAGGCCTCCATGCGCCGCGACGAGATCGCAACCTCCTGGCTCAGGATCTGCACCTGGAGGTAGTTGTCGTAGAGGACGAGCCGCACCACGTCGTCGACGACCTCGTTCAGCATCGCGTCGCGACCCGCACGGTCGAGGTCGCCGCGCTCCATGGCGATCGCGAGGAGGATCTTCAGGTTGACCTCGTGGTCGGAGCAGTCGACGCCGGCGGAGTTGTCGATCGCGTCGGTGTTGATGTGGCCGCCGGCGTGGGCGTACTCGATCCGGCCGCGCTGGGTGAACCCGAGGTTGCCGCCCTCGCCGACCACGGTGCAGCGCAGGTCGCGGCCGTCGACCCGCACCGCGTCGTTGGCGCGGTCGTCGACCTCCGCGTGCGTCTCGGCCGACGCCTTCACGTAGGTGCCGATGCCGCCGTTCCAGAGCAGGTCGACCGGTGCCTGCAGGATCGCGCGGATGAGGTCGGTCGGCGCGAGCTTCGCGCTGTCGATGCCGAGCACCGCCTGGGCCTGCGGCGAGACCGGGATCGACTTCGCCGTCCGCGGCCACACGCCGCCGCCCTCCGAGATGAGCGAGCGGTCGTAGTCGTCCCAGGAGGAGCTCTGAAGCTCGAAGAGCCGCCGCCGCTCGGCGAACGCCGCCGGGGCATCGGGCCTCGGGTCGATGAACACGTGCCGGTGGTCGAATGCCGCCACGAGCTCCAGATGCTCCGAGAGGAGCATGCCGTTTCCGAACACGTCGCCCGACATGTCGCCGATGCCGACGGCGGTGACGGGGTCGGCCTGCACGTCGCGACCCAGCTCGCGGAAGTGGCGCTTGACGCTCTCCCAGGCGCCCTTCGCCGTGATCCCGAGTGCCTTGTGGTCATAGCCGGCCGAGCCGCCGGAGGCGAACGCGTCGCCGAGCCAGAAGCCGTACTCCTCCGACACGGCGTTGGCGGTGTCGGAGAGGTGGGCGGTGCCCTTGTCGGCCGCGACCACGAGGTAGGCGTCGTCGCCGTCCAGCACCCGCACGCCGTCGGGATGGACGACCTCGCCCCCGACGATGTTGTCGGTGATGTCAAGCATCCCGCGCATCAGCGTGACGTACTGGCGCTTCTCCTCCTGCATGAGGCTGGGACGGTCAGCCGGCGGCTGCTTCAGCACGAACCCGCCCTTGGCGCCGACCGGCACGATCACCGCGTTCTTCACCATCTGGGCCTTCATGAGGCCCAGGATCTCCGTGCGGTAGTCCTCGAGCCGGTCCGACCAGCGGATCCCGCCGCGCGCCACCATGCCGCCGCGCAGGTGCACGCCGGCCATCGCGGGCGAGAACACGAAGATCTCCCAGAGCGGCACAGGCTTGGGGATGCCGGGAACGTCCTCGCAGCGCAGCTTGAAGGACAGATAGTCGCGGTCGGGCAGGTACGCGCTCGTCCGGACGGTGGCGAGGATCATTCCGAGGTAGCCGCGCAGGATGCGGTCGTCGTCGAGGCTCTGCACCGCGTCCAGGTCGGCCTCGATCTCGTCGACGAGCGCCTCCTCGGCGGCCAGGTCGCGTTCCTCCGCCGGGTCGAACCGCAGCTCGAAGAGCCGCACCAGCTTGCGCGAGATGGCGAAGTTCCGGACGAGGCAGTCGTTCTGGTAGCGCGAGGTGAACGTCGCGCCGAGGAGCTGGCGGTACTCACGGTAGGCGCGCAGGATCGTGACGCGGCGCCAGTCGAGCTCCCCGGTGACGACGAGGCGGTTCAGCCAGTCGGAGCCGGCCCGCCCCTCCCAGACGGCGCCGACCGTGTCGGCCACGATGGCGCCCATCCGGTCGAGGTCGAGCGGCTTCCCGGCCGGGCCGAGCACGCCGAAGTCGTGCAGGTAGCGGCCGTCCTCGCCGGTGCCGACCAGGCGGGTCGGCACCTCCTCGACGACCGTGAGGCCCAGCTGCTCGAGCAGCGGCAGGAGGTCGGTGAGCGGTGCCTTGCCTCCGGTCTTGTAGAGCTTCAGCCGGGTGAGCGGCTCCGCCGTGCCGCGCTCGTTCTGCAGCGCGACGACGTACGGCCGGTCGGCGCCCAGCCGCTCGAACTGCTCGACGTCGAACGTCGCCTGGTAGATCGTCGTCGCGGACTTGTAGTAGTCCGGGAACCGGGCCGCGTAGCGGCGGGCGAGCTCGTGCCCGCGGCCGCCGCCCATCGCGGCGACGAGGGCGTCCGAGAGCGAGTCGTCCCAGCTTCGGGCCGCGTCGGCCACCTCGCGCTGGAGCTCGGCCAGCGGCGGGTCGGGGATGTCGCCGGTCGGGATGTGGATCGTGAAGTGAAACCGGGCCGGGTCGGTGGCGAACGACAGCGTGTAGTCCACGGCCCGCCCGCCGAAGCGCAGCTCGAAGAGATGCTCGAGCTTGATCCGCAGGTCGGTCGAGACATGGTCGCGCGGCAGCGCGACGATCGCGGCCACCGTCCGCCGCACCGGATCGCGGCGCAGGAAGAGCCGCACGCCGCCCTCCTCCTGCATCCCCAGAAGCGACATGATGGTCGCCCTGAGCTCCGACGCCGTGGCAGCGAATAGCTCGTCCTTGGGGAAGCTGTCGAAGAGCGAGACCACCGCCTTGTAGTCGTGCGAGCCGGCGATCAGGTCCTCCCACTGCATGATGGACTCGAGCTTTCGCCGGATGAGCGGGATCTGGCGCGCCGACTCGGCATAGGCCTTCGACGTGAAGAGGCCGATCAGGCGCAGCTCGCCGACGATGTTCCCGGCGGCGTCGACCCGCTTCACGCCGATGTAGTCCATCCGCGCCTTGCGGTGGATCGTGGTCTCGGCGTTCGTCTTCGAGACGATGACCAGTGGGCCGCCGAAGATCCGCTTGCGCATCGCCTCGTCGAGCTCGGCGACGGGCACCGGCTCCACGAACCGCGACCGCGAGACGTCCGAGAGCAGGCCGAGGCCGGAGTCGGGGACGATCCCGGCCGCCGGCGCGCCCGCCACCTCGGTCACCTCGTACTCGCGGTAGCCGAGGTAGATGAAGTTGTCGTCGGTGAGCCAGCTCAGGAACTCGATCGACTCGTGCACCTCGTCGGGCGCGTAGCGGCTACCCGACGCCTCGGCAGCCTCGATCATCCGCTCGACCCGCTCGACCATCGGCAGGAAGTCGCGCACCGCGAGGCGCAGGCCCGCGAGGCTCTGCCGCAGAGCG
This sequence comes from Gaiellales bacterium, assembly GCA_036258075.1. Lineage (GTDB taxonomy): Bacteria > Actinomycetota > Thermoleophilia > Gaiellales > JAICJC01 > JAICJC01. Next base: position 25,788 of record DATAEI010000157.1, on the reverse strand, counting down.
GACTCGAGCGCCTGGAGCTCCGGTGCGCCCAGACGGCGGTCGGTCTGGAAGTGCATGACCGACTCGCGCCGCGGGGCTCCCCGGCCCGGGGTGATCGCGGCGATGGTGCCGTCGGCGGCCCGCTCGACGCCCATCACCGGGTGGAGCACGAGCCGCACCTGGCAGCCGAAGTCGTGCAGCTCGGCGGTCACGGTGTCGACCAGGAACGGCGAGTCCTCGACGTTCACGTCGACGATCGACCCCGACGCCGACCAGCCGTCGCGTTCGGGGTCGGGATTGAAGGCGCGCACCGCCAGCTCGCCCGGCGGCCGCTCGTTTGCGAACGCGAACACGCCGCGCACCTGCGCCGCCAGCTCGGCCATCCCATGCTCCGCCCGCAGAGGCGGCGGCGCGCGCCGCACGTACGCGCGGACGAACTCGGCGAGCGGCCCGGTCCGCCCCGCGTCGAGCTCCGCCAGGAGCTCGTCGACCAGTGCGGCGCCGCTTTCGTCAGGCTCCGCGACGGCCGGCGCCTGGTGCTCGATGCTCACGAGAGATGATGGTACCGGAAGGCCTCGATAGCGCCGGACGCCCAGGGACACGGCGGCGCCGGGAGCTTCCGGAATGCCCGCGGCGCGATGGTGCTCGCGCGGTCGCTAACGCGGTACCGGGTCGAAGCGATAGCCGACGCCCGGATGCGTGTGGATGTAGACGTGCGTGCGGGAGCGCAGGTCGATCTTGGACCGCAGCTTGCGCACACAGACGTCCACCGACCGGTCGCGCTTGCGCTGGGGCACCCCCCACACGCGCTGGCGCAGCTGGTCACGCGTCAGGACGCGGCCGCTGTCGGCGGTGAGCGCCTGGAGCAGGCGGAACTCGAGCGGCGTCAGCCCGGCGTCGGCCCCGTCGACGAGCACCCGGTGCAGGTCGGGATCGATCTCGAGGCCCGGCATCGTGAGCTTCTCGGGCCGGCCCACCTGCGGGGTGACCCGGCTGCGACGCAGGACCGCCTCGACCCGCGCCACCAGCTCGCTCATCCCGAACGGCTTGGCCACGTAGTCGTCGGCGCCCATCTTGAGCACCTGCACCTTGTCCTGCTCGGACGCGCGGGCGCTCACGACCACCACCGGGCACTCCGCCCCGCCGGCCCGCAGCTCCCGCAGCACCTGCCAGCCGTCGAGTCCCGGCAGCATCAGGTCGAGCACGACGACGTCGGGCCGCTCGAACCGCGCCTTGCGCAGGGCCCGGTCGCCGTCCTCGACGCACTCCACCGACATGCCCGCGTGCCGCAGGTGGGCGCCGATCGACCCGGCGATCACGCGGTCGTCCTCGACGACGAGCACGGTGGGGGCCCGGCGGCCGTTCACGAGGCCACGCCGGCCGGAACGCCCGGCCTGCCCTGCGGGCCGACCGGCGGGATGGCCATGCGCCACGCCTCGCCCACCGCGAGGACGTGCAGCCCGGCGCAGCGGGCGCGGGCCCCGAGCGCCGGGTCCTCGAGGATGACGTCGATCATCCGCCCGAGCACCCTGAGGCCCGACAGGTCGCGGCGGACGAAGACGTCGAGGGCGAGCGCGAGGCCGGCGGCCAGCCGGCGGGGGTCGCCCCGCCACCCGTCTGCGGCCACCGCCCGCTCGATGTGGCGGATGTGCAGCGCCGCCTCCTGGACGGCGCGGACGCGGCCGATGTCCTCGACCGTCGCGTGCGGGCTGCGAAGCAGCGCCGCGGATGCATGGCGGACGCGCGCGCTCTCGAACACGGCGCACTCGGGGCGGACGCCCTCCGCGGCCGCGTTCAGGGCGTCCACCACCGCCCGGCCGAAGCGCAGCGCGTCCTCCTCGAGCGCCTCGACCTGCTCCTGGAATGTCGTCTCGGTGATCATGCCTCCATGGTGCCCCTGGACGCCCCGCGCCGGGGTATCGAGACGGTGCACCAGGGGTGAATTGGTGGTGATCACCCGAACCTGCCGGTGACGTACGCCTCCGTGCGCGAGTCGGCCGGCCGGATGAACAGGTCGGCTGTGGGCGCGTACTCGACCAGGACGCCGTTTCGGTGCCCACCGTCCTTCACGTCGACGCTGAAGAACGCCGTCATGTCGGCCACACGGGCCGCCTGCTGCATGTTGTGGGTCACGATGACGATCGTGTAGTCCCGCTTCAGCTCGCCGACGAGGTCCTCGATGCGCTGCGTCGCGATCGGGTCGAGCGCGGACGCGGGCTCGTCCATCAGCACGATCTCCGGCTCGATCGCAAGCGCGCGGGCGATGCAGAGCCGTTGCTGCTGGCCTCCCGAGAGCGCGAGCGCGCTCTTGTTCAGGCGATCCTTCACCTCGTCCCACAGAGCCGCCTTGCTGAGCGCCGTCTCGACTCGCTCGTCGAGGTTGTCTTTCATGCCATGCAGGCGTAGGCCGAACGCAACGTTGTCGAAGATCGACTTCGGAAACGGATTCGGACGCTGGAACACCATGCCGATCCGGCGTCGCACCTCGACAGGGTCGACCGCCGAGCCGTAGAGGTCATGCCCGTGGTAGGTGATCCTGCCGTCGACCGTCGCGCCGGTGATGAGGTCGTTCATACGGTTGAGGCTCCGCAAGAGCGTCGTCTTCCCGCAACCGGACGGGCCGATGAACGCGGTCACCTGATAGCGGAACACGTCCATCGTGACGTCGCAGACCGCGGGCGCCCCGGAGTACGAGACGGTCACGCCGTCGAGGCGCAGTACCGGCTCACGCTGCTCCTCGGGAACGGGCGTATGCTGGGCGGCCAGCTCCCCGAGTTTTGACTGCGACTGCTGCAGCACTGCATCCGTCGTGTCCTCGGGCTGGGCGGCCTCTGTCCTCTCGGCGCGGTCAGGTTCGCTCACGGTCGACATACTCGTGGATGGTCGCAGTGGAGGTGGCCCCGCGGGGTTATGCCCCGGTGTCGCCGCGGTGAAGATGTGGAGAACGGGCTCATCTGACCTGCTCAATCTGTCGGCGTGTTCGGAGGGACAGCAATCGGCCCGCGATGCTTCCGACGAGCACGACGGCGACCAGGACGAGAGCCGCCGCCCACGCCTGCTGCTGGGCATGCGGATCGGGCGACTCGGAGTAGCTGAAGATGACCATCGGAATCGAGGCCATCGCCTGGCTGGGATCCGTGTTCACCGCCGTCCCGACGAAGATCGAGGTCGTGAAGAGCAGCGGAGCGGTCTCGCCGGCGGCCCGAGCCACCGCCACGATCGTGGCCGTCACGATGCCGCCGATCGCCGTCGGCAGGATCACCGTGATCACGGTACGCGCCCGGGTCGCTCCGAGAGCCATCCCCCCCTCGCGCAGGTGCGACGGAACCAGCCTCAGCACCTCCTCGGATGCGCGCGCGACAAGCGGAAGCATCACGATCGACAGCCCCAGCGAGCCGGCGAACGCGCTCTGCCCGCGTCCGACCACGACCAGCGCGAAGATGAACACGCCGATCACGATCGTGGGCACACCCGCGAGCACGTTCAGCGTGAGACTGATGAGGTCGGCGAGCCGCCGCGGCGCAAACTCCGTGTTGAAGATCGCAAGGAGCACACCTGCGGGCAGGGCGATCGCCGTGGCGATGCCGGTGATGATGAGCGTGCCGACGATCGCGTTCTCGATCCCGCCGCCCGCCCCGCCGAACGGGGCGGCGTTCTGCGTGAAGAAGTCGACGTTCAGGGCGGGCGCGGCCCGCTTCGCAACAGTGATGATGACGATCGCGAGCGCCGCGGCTGCAAGCAGGGCAGCGGCCGTCGCCAGCACCTCCATGATCTGGCCGGTGAGCTTGCGCCGCCGCGCACGCCGCCCGCGAGAGACCAGGGGGTTGCCCACAGCGCTCATCGGTGGCCGAGCCTTCGCTGAATCCTGCGCACGATCACCTGTGCGGCCACGTTCGTCAGGAGGCTGATCACAAGCAGGATGACCGCCAGATACGCGAGCGACGACTTCTGCAGCGATGTCGCGGTCCCGGCGTACTGGGCCGCCAGCCGGCTGGCCATCGTGTCGGCCGGGGCGTAGATGCTGTCGGGCCGTGTCAGCGAACCGCCGATGACCTGCGTCACGGCGATCGCCTCGCCCACCGCCCGGCCGAATCCGAGCATCACGGCGGCGACGAGGCCCCCGCTCACCTGCGGCATCGCGACTCCGCGCACCATCTCCCAGCGGGTCGCGCCGAGGGCGAGCGCCCCCTGCTTGAGCTCGCCCGGCACGCTCGTGAACAGCTCACGGCTGATCGAGGCCACGATCGGCACGACCATCAGCGTCAGGATGAGACACGCGGGCAGGAGGCCCACCGGCGACGGGAATCCGTCAAGGAACGGCACGAACCCGAGATGGGCGATCATGAACGGCTCCACGTGCTCGTTCAGGAACGGCCCCAGCACGAGGATTCCCCAGAGCCCGAGCACCACGCTCGGGATGGCCGCGAGCAGCTCGACCATCGTGCCGACCGGCGTCCGAAGCGCCCGGGGAGCGAGCTCGCTCAGGAAGAGGCCGATCGCGATCGCCAGAGGCACCGCGATGAGCAGCGCGACGGCCGCCGTGACCAATGTCCCGAAGATCAGGTCGAGAGCGCCGTAGGTGTCCTTGACGGTGTTCCAGACGCTCGTGTGCAGGAACCCGAGCCCGAACTCGCTGAGCGCCGCGTGCGCCTGGCCGACCACCTCGACGACGAGGAGCACCATCAGGGCGGCGAGGCCAAGCGCAGCGGCCCCGGCGATGCCCTGGAGCAGCACGTCGCCCAGCCGCCACCGGCGGCGGGCACTCAAAGGGATGTGGGATGTGGGGGTTTCGGTGGTCATGGATGCTCAGCAGGGGCGGAGGCGCTGGCACCGTGGGAGGGTGGTGCCGGCGCTCCGCTCCAGCCGGTTCAGGAGCCGATCTTGTCGATCAGCTGCTGGTCGCTCGCGACGATGGAGGAGGGCAGCTTCGGGTATCCAAGGGGAGGCCCAAATGCCTGGCCCGTCGGCCCGATCGCGTACTTCAGGAAGTCCTTCAGCGTCGATGCCTTGGGCGAGCTCTGCGGCACGATGACGTAGGTGAACGTCGCGTCCGGGTACGCATCCGCCGCCGAGGCGGGCGGGTTCACGAGCGAGATCGAGCCGTCGGGGTTCGACGTCCCGACCTTCGCCGCTGCGATCACGGACTTGATGCCGGGCTCCGGATAGTTGCCCGCTGCATTCTGCAGGAGCGCGTACTGGAGATCGTTCGCCTGGACGTACGCCAGGTCGACGTACGTCACGGCACCGTCGGTCGCCTGCACCGCCGCCACGACGCCGCTCGAGTGCTCGGCACCCGTACCGGTCGGGAAGGGCGGCTGCGTCGAGGTGCCGACGTTGTTCGCCCAGTCGGGGCTGACCTTCGTCAGCCAGTCGGTGAACGCGAAGCTCGTTCCGGAGCCGTCGCTGCGGTAGACCGGAGTGATGTGCGTGTCGGGGAGGCTGACGCCCGGATTCAGCTTGGCGATCTCCGGGTCGTTCCAGGACGTGACCTTGCCCATGAACATATCGGCGATCACGGGGCCGGTGAGATGGATCTTGTTCTGCAGGCCCTTGACGTTGTAGGTGATGGCGACCGCGCCCAGCGACCACGGGATCTGGATGCATCCCTTGCAGGCCGCAGCCTGATCGGCCGAAAGCGGCGCGTCGCTCGCGCCGAAGTCCACGGTGCGCGCGGTGATCTGATCGACACCGCCACCGCTCCCGATGGCGCCGTACGTGACCGTGACCGCGGCCGGGCTCTTGACGTAGTCGGCCTCCCACTGCTGCACGAGCGGGGCCACGAACGTGCTGCCGGCGCCGACCAGCACCTTCGAGTCGCCACCGCCGCCTGCTTGGCTTTTCGTGACGGTCGTCGTGCCGCCGCTCGACCCACAGGCCGACGCTGCGGCGACCGCCACCAGCGCAAGCGCAATCGAACCAGCTCTCCTGACGTTCATGCGTAACCTCTCCGTTGTCGTCATCACGATGGATCGATTGTGCATGCGACCCCCGCGAGATGGGGTGACGCGCCGGTATACGCCCGGTGAACAAGTGGTGATCCGCCAATTGGAGGGGTTTCGGACCTGTACGCTCCTCGCATGACGCGCGACATGTTCGACCAGGAGCTGAAGGATCTCGGAGCCCTCCTCGCGGAGGAAGCACGGCTGTGCCAGCGCTCACTCGATGGCGCGCTCGAAGCGCTGATCGCCCCCGATTCGAGTGCCGCCGACAAGGTGATCGCCGGGGACGACGCCGTCGACCGCGTGTACCTTCAGGTCGAGCACGGCGTCGAGTCGCTGCTCGCACGCCAGTCGCCGGTCGCCGTCGATCTGCGATTCGTCCTGGCCGTGATCCACGTGAACCAGAACCTGGAGCGGATCGGCGACCAGTGCGTGAACATCGCCAAGCTGAGCCGCCTCTTCGCCACCCAGCCGCTCACGCCCGAGCTGCTCGAGGACTTCACCGTGATGGGGAACCAGGCGAGCGGCATGATCGCGACCGCGATGGCCTCGTTCACGCAACACAACCTGGAGCAGGCCGAGTCGCTCGTCGAGCTCGACCAGGTCATCAACGAGCGAAACCACGGCCTTGTCCGCCGGATCGTCGAGGGCGGGTTCGACGAGTCGACCATCGAGATGCCGCTGCGCGCGATCCTCGTCGCCCGGGCGATCGAGCGGATCGGCGACAACGCCGTCGACATCGGCGAGCAGACCGCCTATCTGGTGACCGCGGCGTTCCGCGAGTTCACCGACGCGTCGCACCCGGTCGCCTAGCCCCCTTCGCCGGCGATCGCGGGCGCGGCGCCGGTGACGAGCGCGACCCCGAAGATGACGACGACGAGACCGGCCGTCGCCGCCGCCCCGGGGAGGTTTCCCTGGACCGCCTCGATCCCGACGGCGACCGCGGGGACCAGGAACGTCCACGAGAACACCCGGGCACTCGTCCAGTGGCTGAGCGCCACGTAGAACCCGACGTACGTCACGACCTGAGCGCCGACCACCAGGAACGCCAGGCTCGCCCAGAGCTCGGACGACGACCAGTCCGTCGGAGTCGGGCGGGCGATGGCGGCGTACGGCACGAGCAGGACGCCGCCGCAGAGGAACTGTGCGGCCGTGGCGCCGAAGACGTCGAACCCCTCGGCCCGGGTGCTGAGATGGCGCATGGCGAGCCCCGCGCCCGCCCATCCGAGCGCGCCGCAGAGACACACCACCACCCCCGCGCCGGTGTCGGACCCCGACGACCCCCCGCCCTGGGCGCTCACGATCAGGAGGATGCCGGCGAACCCGACGACGAGGCCCGCGACCTGGCGGCCGTTCAGGCGCTCCGCCAACCAGAGCCGCGCTCCAAGTGCGACGAAGAAGGGCGCGCTGTTCAGCAGGACTGACGCGACGGCTGCGCCGGCAAGCCGCGTCCCCTCGGCGATCCCGGCGAGGGTGAGAACGACGTTCCCGACCGAGATCGCGGCAGCCAGGCCCCACGCGCGCCGCCCGCGGGGAAGCTTCGCACCGACGATCCGCAGCACGGCCGGCATCACGAGCCCGCCGGCGAGCGCTCGCGTCGTCGTGATCACCGACGCACTGGTGAAGCGCAGCGCGGCCGACGTGACCGGGTACGCCGCGCCTGCGCACACGACCGAGACGGCGAGGATCGGCCCGGCTGCGCGCTCGGTTGCTCGAATCGACGTTCTTCGATACATTTACAACGGTCGATACGAGAGGAGGCGCTGGTGAGCACGTCCACGGTGGAGCCCGTCGCCTGTTGCGGCCCCCTGGCCGCACCGGCGCTGACCGACGACGAGGCGGCCGCCACGGCGGACGTCTTCAAGGCGCTTGCCGACCCGGCACGCGTCCGGATCGTGAACATGCTCGCCACGCGCGGTGAACCGGTGTGCGTCTGTCATCTGATCGCTCCGCTGGGCTTGTCCCAGCCGACAGTGTCGCATCACCTGAAGAAGCTGACCGACGCCGGGCTGCTCGACCGCGAGCAGCGCGGAAGGTGGGCCTACTTCTCGCTTCGGCCACAGGCCGTCGAGACGCTGGCGGCGGTCGTCGACCTGAAGGGAGCGTCTTGCTCATGACCTCGGCGGAGGAGCTTCGAGAACAGGTGCGCGCGAGGTACGCGGAGTCGGCGCGGGCCGTTACCGGCCAGGGCGACGGGTGCGGGTGCGGCTCTGGCGGCTGCTGCGTCGACACCACCGAGGGTGGCAGGTTCGGCGAGGCGCTGTACGCCGCCGACCAGCGCGGCGAGCTGCCCGATGCGGCCGTGCTCGCCTCGCTCGGCTGCGGGAACCCGACCGCGGTCGCCGACCTCCACGAGGGCGAGACGGTGCTCGACCTCGGCTCGGGCGGCGGGATCGACGTGATCCTGTCGGCGAGGCGCGTCGGGCCGGCCGGCACCGCCTACGGTCTGGACATGACCGACGAGATGCTCGCTCTTGCGCAGCAGAACGCCCGCGATGCGGACGTCCACAACGTCCACTTCCTGAAGGGCCTGATCGAGCAGATCCCGCTGCCCGCCGATTCGGTCGACGTCGTGATCTCCAACTGCGTCATCAACCTCTCCACCGACAAGCCCGCGGTCCTGGCGGAGATCAGCCGCGTGCTGCGCCCCGGCGGGCGCCTCGGGGTGAGCGACATCGTCGCCGAGGACGAGCTCAGCCCGGAGCAGCGGGCCGAGCGCGGGAGCTACGTCGGATGCATCGCCGGTGCGCTGTCCAGGGCCGAGTACACGGCGGGGCTCGAGGCGGCGGGCTTCGTGGACATCTCGGTCGAGTTCACCCACCGGGTGGCCGACGGGACGCACGGCGCGATCGTGAAGGCGGTCAAGGCGAGCACACCCACGGCCCGGGCCCTGCCCACGACCCGTCCGGCGGCGAACGCCGGCTGCTGCTGATGGAGCCGCGGCTCGCGCGATCGCTTCTGGCGGAGGCGATCGGGACGTTCGCCCTCGTCTTCGCCGGCTGCGGCGCCATCATGGTCGACGCCAAGACGCACGCCCTCGGACACGTCGGCGTGGCGATCAGCTTCGGCCTCGTCATCATGGTGATGATCTACGCGGTGGGCCACATCTCCGGCGCGCACTTCAACCCGGCGGTCACGCTCGCGTTCGCCACGTCGCGCCACTTCCCGGCGCTGCGCGTGCCCGCCTACTGGGCAGCCCAGCTCGCGGGCGCCCTCACAGCAGCCCTGATCCTGCGCGGTTCGCTCGGCGATGTCGCGCATGTCGGCGCCACGCTGCCGTCGGGGAGCGACGGCCAGGCGCTCCTGTGGGAAGGCGTCCTGACGTTCTTTCTGATGTTCGTGATCATCGCCGTGGCCACCGACACTCGCGCGGTGGGCGAGGCAGCCGCCGTCGCGATCGGCGGCACGGTGGGGCTCGATGCGATGTTCGGCGGCCCGATCACGGGCGCGTCGATGAACCCCGCCCGCTCGCTCGGACCTGCCATCGCCGCCGGGCACCTCACGTCTGTCTGGGTCTATCTGACGGCCCCGTTCCTGGGGGCCGTCGCCGCGGCGGCCGCCTACCGGTTCCTCCGGGACGAGGCATGAGCCGCGTCCTCTTCGTCTGCATCCAGAACGCCGGCCGAAGCCAGATGGCCGAGGCGCTCTTTCGCCGCGCCGCAGACGGCCGCCACGAGGCGCGCTCGGCAGGCAGCCGCCCCGCCGCGCAGGTTCATCCCCCCGTGGTCAGCGTGATGGCGGAGCTCGGCATCGACCTGTCGGCCCGGGAGCCGCACAGGCTCGACCGTGCCGACATGGAGTGGGCAGACCTGGTCGTCACGATGGGCTGCGGAGACGAGTGCCCCTACATCCCCGGCAAGCGCTACCTCGACTGGGAGCTCGAAGACCCCTCCGGCCGGCCGCTCGACGATGTCCGCCGCATCCGCGACGAGATCGGCCGCCGCGTCGGCTCGCTGGCCGGCGAGCTCGACGGCACGCCCGGCTAGGACGCCGGGCCCCGGGGCTCCCACCGCCGCAGGGTCTCGGCGACGCTCCCCTCCTCGAGCTCGAGGTGCGCCAGAAGGTGGGCGGCGAGCGCCTCCAGGGCCTCGGCGACGGCCGCCCGTGCGCTGGGCGTGTCGGCGCCGTCGAGCGCTGCCACCGCGCCTTCGACTCCCTCGAGCAGACCGGCCACCAGGCGGTGATCCTCCTGGAGCCGGTCGACGACGGGCCCGAGGCCCGGGTTCATGCGCCGCAGCTCCGGAAAGAGCGCCCGGTCCTCCAGGCGGTGGTGGTGGTGGACGAAGCGGCAGTAGTGCAGGCAGCTCGCACGCAGCCGCCACAGCGGCCCCGCCGTCTCGAGCGCCCGCACCTCGGCGACGACCTGCTCGGCGGGGCCGCCGGACGCAACCTCGACCGCCAGCCGCTCGACCGTCGCCAGATCCTGGCGCAGCAGCTCGTGCACCCACAGGAGATCCTCGTAGAGCGCCTCGCCCTGCGCCGTCACCGGCATCTCCTCGATGCCGCCCACGCGCGGCTCGTCAGGCAGCTTCGAGGGCCCGCTCGAACAGCCGGTCGCCCGCCAGCCGGCTGAGCTCGTCGGCGAGAAGCGACGGCCGCGGCGGCGGCGCCAGCACGACCGGGTAGTCGAGCAGGCCGGGGACCGTGGCCGTGCCCAGGCGGCTGCGGCCGCGCCGCTCCACCAGGTACTCCTTGCCGCCGGCCTTCATCGTGACCCGCTCGAGATGGTGCGAGCGCCCCTCCCGGTGCAGCTCGATCTCGGACTCGAGCGCCGAGCGCATCCACCCGGCCATGAGCCGGGCCTCGTTCTCGGGGCCGCGGACGTCGACGGCCGCGATCCGGTCGAGCGCCTTCACCTCGCGGTGCCCGTCGAAGAGGCTCGCGACGGCGTCGCGCCAGGGAAGCAGGCCGGCCCAGGCGAGATCCGCGACCGACGGGGCCAGGAGGCGGGCCACGGTGACGCCGTCCAGGCCGCACTCGCCGGAATCGACGATGACCCGTGACGCGAGCCCCGACAGGGCGCCGGCCAGGCCGCGGTCGCCTCCGAAGGGCCCCTGCCACCACAGGAACACCGGCAGGTCGGGCACGAGCAGCGAGGTCACCGCGCTCGGAAGGGCCTTCGCCTCGGCCTCGATCAGCACCCGCTCGGAGCAGACCTGACGCTCCGAGGCGCCGACCCAGCACGAGCTGGCGATCGAGGCGCGCAGCTCGTTGTCGCTCGGAGTGGCCACGATGGCGCGGAGCGGATGCGAGGGCCCGACGTGCTCGAGCGCCTCGATCGCCGCATCGACGCGCTCGGCGTCCGGCGCGTGCACGATCAGGTTGAGCGTGATGGCGCGGACGCTCCCGGTGCGGTCGCCGCCCCGCGCCGCGCGCAGCATCGACTCGACGGCGGCGAGGTCGGAGGTCTCGCCGTTCGAGCTCACGGCCGCCGCCACCTGCGCCCGTCGCGCGAGAGGAGCTCGTCGGAGAGCTCCGGGCCCCACGATCCCGCCGCATACACCTGCGGCGTGCCCTTCCGCCACTGGTCGAGCAGCGGATCGACGATCTCCCACGAGCGCTCGACGCTGTCCTGGCGCGTGAAGAGCGTGCCGTCGCCGCGCATCGCATCGAGGATGAGCGTCTCGTAGGCCTCCGGCACCTCGGCCAGGAACGACGAGCCGTAGAGGAAATCCATGTTCACGGTGCGAAGCGCGAGCGTCGGCGTCGGCGCCTTGGCGCCGAAGCGCAGCGAGATGCCCTCGTCGGGCTGGATGCGAAGGACGAGCGCGTTCGGCTCGAGCTGCTCGACCGCGTCGACCGGGAACGGCAGGTGCGGCGGGCGCTTGAACTGCACGGCCACCTCGGTGACGCGCTTGGCGAGCCGCTTGCCGGCCCGGATGTAGAACGGCGTTCCGGCCCAGCGCCAGTTGGCGACCTCGAGCTTCGCCGCGATGTAGGTCGGCGTGTTGGAGTCGGGCGGCACGTTGGGCTCGTCGAGGTACCCGGCCACCTTCTCGCCGGCGACGTACCCCTCGCCGTACTGCCCGCGCACGGCGTTCTCGAGCGTCATCGGCTTGGTGGCGCGCAGGAGCTTCGCCTTCTCGTCGCGGATCGGGTCGGCGTCGAACGCCGCCGGCGGCTCCATCGCGACGAGCGCGAAGACCTGGAGCAGGTGGTTCTGCACGATGTCGCGGACGACGCCGGTCTCCTCGTAGAACGCGGCCCGGTGCTCGACCCCGATCGACTCGCCGACCGTGATCTGGACGTGGTCGACGTGCGTGTTGTTCCACACCGGCTCGAAGATCGCGTTTGCAAACCGGAACGCGAAGATGTTCTGGACGGTCTCCTTGCCCAGGTAGTGGTCGATCCGGTAGATCTGGTTCTCGCGAAACGAGCGGTGGACGACGTCGGCCAGCTCCTGGGCCGACCCCAGGTCGTGGCCGAACGGCTTCTCGATCACCACCCGCGCGAACCCAGGCGGCCGGTTGAGGCGCGTCGCCCCCATCGCCTGGACGATCACGGGGAAGAAGCTCGCCGGGGTCGACAGATAGAAGACCCGGTTTCCGCCGGTTCCGTGGGCGGCGTCGATCGCCTCGAGCCGCTCGCCGAGCACCTTGAACCCTTCCTCGTCGAAGCTGCCCGACTGGTAGTGGAGCGTCTCGGCGAAGGCCTGCCACAGGTGGTCGTCGACCGGCGTCCGCGAGAACTTCTCGACGGCCGCGCGGGCGAACTCGCGGAACCCCTCGTTGTCCATCTCCGATCGGGCGTAGCCGATGACGGCGAACCGGCTCGGCAGGAGGCCGCGCACCGCGAGGTTGTAGATCGCGGGCAGGAGCTTGCGCTGGGCGAGGTCGCCCGACGCGCCGTAGATGACGAAGACGGTGGGCTCGGAGGCGCCGCCCACACGCAGGCCCGTTCTGAGCGGATTCGGTCCCGGCCGCTTGGCCGTCGTTGCCATCAGGCGGCGCGCTGCGCGTCGAGGCTCTGGCGGATCGTCCCGATGAGCGAGTCGAACGAGTCCGAGAACGACTTCACGCCGTCGACCTCGAGCTTCTTCGTGACGTCGTCGAGCGACACGCCCGCGTCCGCGAGCGCCTCGATCGTGGCGTGCGCCTCCTCGACGTCGGCGTCGACCGTGCGCGCCACCGTGCCGTGATCCTGGAACGCGGCGATCGTGCCCTCCGGCATCGTGTTCACGCACTCGGGGCCGATGAGCTCGTCCACGTAGAGGACGTCGGAGTACTCCGGGTTCTTGGTGCCCGTCGAGGCCCACAGCGTGCGCTGCGGGGTCGCGCCCTCGGCCGCGAGCCGCTGCCAGCGGTCCGACGCGAGGATCTCGGTGAACCGCTGGTAGGCCAGCTTGGCGTTGGCGACCGCGGCCTTCCCGCGTAGCGGCGAGCCCTCGGGGAGGGCCGCGTCGACCGCGGTGTCGACCCGCGAGACGAAGAAGCTCGCCACCGAGTGGACGTCGGAGATCGGCTGGTGGGCGGCCAGGCGCCGCTCGAGGCCCTTGATGTAGGCCGTGTGGATCGCCTCGTACTGCGCCAGCGAGAAGAGCAGGGTGACGGTCACGTTGATGCCCGCCGCGATCGTCTCCTCGATCGCCGGAACACCCTCGGCCGTCCCCGGGATCTTGATGTAGATGTTGGGCCGGCCGATGCGGCCGAAGAAGTCCGGCGCGGCCGTGACCGAGGCGGCGGTGTCGTTGGCCATGTGAGGCGGCAGCTCGAACGACACGAAGCCGTCGAGGTGGCCGGAGCCGTCGTAGACGTGGCGGATCTGGTCGGCCGCCTCGCGCACGTCCTCGATCGCGAGCTCGAAGAAGACGTCGTCGGGCGACGCCGACGTGCCGGCGAGCGCCGCGATGGCCTCGTCGTAGTCGGTGCTGTCGGCGATCGCCTTCTGGAAGATCGTCGGGTTCGAGGTGACGCCGAGCACGCCGGCGTCCACCATCTGCCTGAACTCGCCGGACTTGAGCCAGCCGCGGCGGATGTTGTCGAGCCACGGGCTGGTGCCGGCGGCCGCGAGGTCGTGAAGCTTCGTCATGATTCGGAATCTCCTCTCTGCCCTCCGGAGGGTATCGATGCCGCCTGCACCACGCGCTCGGCCTCGTCGGCGACGCGCTCGGCCGTGAAGCCCAGGTGCTCGAGCGCCGTCGTCCCGGGCGCCGACGCACCGAACCGGTCGAGGCCGATCACGGCCCCGTGCAGGCCGACGTAGCGCTCCCATCCCAGCGTGGCAGCGGCCTCGACGCTGACCCGTGCCTCGATCTCGGGCGGCAGCACCTCGTTGCGGTAGGACTCCGGCTGCTCCTCGAAGAGCTCCCACGAGGGAAGCGACACGACCCGGCTCGAGACGCCGCGGTCGCGCAGCAGGCCACGGGCCGCAAGGGCGAGATGCACCTCCGCTCCCGTGCCGATCAGGATCACGTCCGGTTCGGGATCACCCTCGAGCACGTAGCCGCCCCGGGCCGCGTCGGCGATCGGATAGCGCGCCGGGTCGAGCACGGGCAGGGCCTGACGGCTCAGGATGAGCGCCGTCGGAAGCTCCGTCCGGCCGAGAGCGATCCGCCACCCGGCGACGGTCTCGTTGGCGTCGGCCGGGCGGAAGACGCAGATGTCGGGCGTGGCCCTGAGCGTCGCCAGCTGCTCGACCGGCTGATGGGTCGGCCCGTCCTCGCCGAGGCCGATCGAGTCGTGCGTGTAGATCCAGACGACCGGGAGCCGTGAGAGCGCCGAGAGGCGCACGGCCGGCTTCGCGTAGTCGAGGAAGTTGAAGAAGGTGGCCGCATAGGGGCGCAGCCCCGAGGCGGCGAGGCCGTTGGCGATGGCGCTCATCCCGTGCTCGCGCACGCCGAAGCGCAGATACCGGCCGGCATAGGCGCCCGGCTCGAAGTCGTCCCAGCCCTCGGGCTTCGTGTTGTTGGAGGGCGTGAGATCGGCGGATCCGCCCAGAAGCAGCGGCACCTGGCCGGCGAGCTGGGCGATCACCTTGCCCGAGGCCGCCCGCGTCGCCATCGGCTTCTCGTCGCCGTCGAACGGCTCGATCACGAGCTCGGGAATCTCCGGCCCGGGAATGGGGCCGACCGCCTGCTTCCACTCCGCCTCGAGCGCCGCGCCCCGGTCGAGCGCCTCCCGGTAGCGGGCCGAGACCTCCTCGGGGACGAAGAAGAACTTCTCGGGATCGAACCCCAGCGCGCGCTTGGTCTCGGCCTGCTGCTCGGGGCCGCGCGCGTCGGAGTGGGCCCGCGAGGTGCCGGCGTCGACCGACCCGAAGCCGATGATCGTCTTCACCGAGATGAAGGTCGGCTGGCCCTCGTGGGCGATCGCCTCGGCGATCGCGGCGTCGATCGCATCGAGGTCGTTTCCGTCCTCGACGGTGAGCGTGTGCCAGCCGTAGGCCGCGTACCGGGCCGCCCGGTCCTCGGTGAAGGCAAGCTGGGTGTCGCCGTCGATCGTCACGTGGTTGTCGTCGTAGAGGAAGACGAGGTTGTCGAGCGCCAGGTGGCCGGCGAGCGAGGACGCCTCGCCCGACACGCCCTCCATGAGGTCGCCGTCGGAGACGAGCGCGAACACGCGGAACCCCGCCGCGTCGCCGAACCGTGCCGCGAGGTGCTTGCCGGCGATCGCCATCCCGACCGCGTTCCCGGTCCCCTGGCCGAGCGGCCCGGTGGTCGCCTCGACGCCGGGCGTGTGGCCACGCTCGGGATGGCCGGGCGTGCGGCTCTCCCACTGCCGAAAGTTCTTGAGATCCTCGAGCGACAGGTCGTAGCCCGTCAGGTGAAGGAGCGCATAGAGCAGCATGCACCCGTGGCCGGCCGAGAGCACGAACCGGTCGCGGCCCGGCCAGGACGGGTCGGCCGGGTTGTATCGCAGGTACCGCGTCCACAGGACGTGCGCCATCGGGGCGGCGCCCATCGGTAGCCCCGGATGGCCGGATTTCGCCTGCTCGACCGCATCCAGCGCCAAGGTGCGGATGGTGTTGATCGCGAGCTGGTCGATGTCGTCGTACGGCGTTGACACGGAGGCGGCTCCAGACGGTCGCTGTACGGGCGCAGGGACGATAGCAACCCGTTACCCGATCACCGGCGCGGCTATCCGCGCGGTATCCCATACGCGCGGAGCACCCGCTTCGCGCCGGGCAGGCGGGCGGTCAGCGCGCGCGCCAGACCGGCCTGCGTGGCGATCCCGTAGGCGTTTGCGGCGACGTAGCTGCGGAGGGCGCAGGTCACGTCCTGCGGGTGGCCGAGGGCACGCATCATCCGGGCCCCGTCGGCATACACCGCGAGCGCGTAGAGGTCGCGCGGCCGGTCCTCCCAGAAGGTCATCGGCGCGCCCGTCTGGCGCCGCAGCGACCGCGGGTTCGGTAGCCCGTCGAGGTACGGCCAGATGCGGTCGAGCTCCGCCTGCACGTACGTGGCGAGGCCCTCGTCCAGCACCGGGTCACGGGCCTGGTCATTGCCGACGAGCGAGTAGAACCACTGGTGGGCGACCTCGTGCGTGGTCGTCCGCTCGACGCCCTCCGGGCCGAGGAAGATCATCGTCGGATACTCGATGCCGACCCTGCCGAGGCCGGCGACGACCGCGAGGTGGAGCGCCGGCCACGGGTACGGGCCGTAACGCGCCGAGATCGCTTCGAGCGCCGCCGTCGCCCGGCGCGCGACGTCGAGTGCCGATCCATCCACGCCGCGGTCGACCGCGGCGGTGATGCGCACCGGCCCGGGGGCGCGCGCCACTGCCGTCGCGGTGGCGAACCTGCCTGCGGCGATCGCGAAGTCGCGCACCGCAGCCGCCCTGTACCTGCCGCCGCCCATGGGCAGCCCGGTCGTGAGCACGCGGTCGCCCGGCGGAGCGGTGATGCGCACATCGAAGTCGGCCGTGGGCGTCGAGGACGCCTCCGCAAGAAGCGCAGTCGGCGGGTCGGTGTCCCAGCCCACCCCGGGCTCCCACGCCAGGACGGGGAAGAACGAGCCCAGGCGCACCGAGTCGCCCGAGCGCGAGAGCCGGTCGAGCACGTCACCGGGGAGCCGCAGCCGGAAGGGCACCGTGGCGTCGATCGAGTCGCCGGCCGCGAGCGTCCGCGAGAGCTCGGCGTCGAGCGTCGTCGGGTCGGGCCGGCGGATCAAGACGCCGTACCCGCGGACGCGCACCCGGCCGGGTACGAGACTCGCGCCCTCCCGCGCCTGGAGGGGGCCGTTCGGCCACAGGCGAAAGACGAGCCGCCTGGTCGGAAGGTCGGGCGTAAACCGGACGTGCACGACGCCTGTCACCTCGCCGCGTGCCGGGATGTGCACGACGAGCCGGTAGCGCGGCCGGTGCGGGTCGGGGGCCGGATAGGCCCGTGCGCCGCACGCGCCGGCCCCGGCGACGACCGCGTGGCTCCCACCGCACGCCGTCAGGACGGCGGCGAGAAGCGCGAGCCAAGCTCCCGCCCCGCGCGCACCAGGTCTCCCTGCTCGTGGGTCTCGCATCCGCGTCGTCGCAGCTCCTCCGCCGCGGCGGGCTCGACCTGGCCGCCCACGGCAATGCATTGGACGTCGAACCCGGCGCTCAGGTCAGCGACCCTCGAGACGACCTTGCCCTTGAGCGTCTGGCGGTCGATCCGGCCCTCGGCCGTGATGCAGAGATCGGCATCGCGCAGCTCGCCGGGCAACCCCGCCTCGTCGGCCACCAGGGACGCCCCGGACACCGCGGTTGCCCCGAGCAGCATCAGCATGCCGCCGATGCCGCCGCCCGCCCCGGCGCCGGGGCGATCGGCGGTCGGCAAGTGCATCCCGCGCAGGCGCTCCTCGAGCTGCTCGACCTGCTCGGCGGTGGCGCCCTTCTGCGGCCCGAACACGCGCGCGGCGCCACCCGATCCGAGAAGCGGGTTCTCGACGTCGAGCGCCGCGACGAGCTCGACGTCGTCCGGCACCGGGCCAAGCCCGTCGCGCAGGCCGGCGCCGCCGTCCGTCGAGGCGGTGCCGCCGACGCCGATCACGACGCGGAGCGCACCATCCTCGATCGCCGCCCTGATGAGCTCGCCAGCGCCGCGCGACGAGGCGCCGAGCGGGTCACGCGGAACGTCGGCGACGCGGGCGGCTCCACAGGCCTCGGCCACATCCAGGGCGGCGGAGCCGTCGCTCAGGCGCGCGAACCGGGCGGTGCAGGGCCGCCCCAGGGCGTCGTGCACCTCGGCGTGCCGCCACTCCCCGCCGCGGGCGCGGAGGATGGCCGCGGCCGTGCCCTCACCGCCGTCGGCGAGCGGCAGCTCGACCAGGTCGTCACCGGCACGGGCCTCGCGCCAGCCGGCGGCAATCGCGGCGGCGGCCTCATCGGCCGTGTAGGTGCCGCGCAGCTTGTCGGGGGCGATCACGACCTTCACGCGCCGCGCACTCTGTCACGAGACGACGTCGGTAGCATCCTCGCCATCGCCGGAGCGGACTACATCTGGGAGCCGACGGCCGACGTGGTCGAGCACGCGCGCGCCACGGCGTTCATGCGCGAGCACGGCATCGCGGACTGGCGCGAGCTGATCCGGCGAAGCCAGGACGACGTCGAGTGGTTCTGGGACGCGATCGTCCGCTTCCTCGGCATCGAGTTCGCAAAGCCGTACGAGCGGGTGCTCGACACCTCGGGCGGGATCGAGTGGGCGACGTGGTTCAGCGGAGGAGAGCTGAACCTCACGCGAAGCTGCGTCGATCGCCACCCGCCCGACCGCCCGGCGGTGATCTGGGAGAGCGAGGACGGCCGGGTCGAGCGCGTCACGTACGGCGAGCTGGCCGCCGAGACGAACCGGCTCGCCAACGCCCTCCTCGAGCTCGGGGTTCGGCGCGGCGACGCCGTCGGGCTCTTCCTGCCGATGTCGATCCAGGCGGTCGCCGGCTTCTACGCGATCTGCAAGATCGGCGCGATCGTCGTCCCGATCTTCTCAGGGTTCGCGGCGCCCGCCGTCGCCGCGAGGCTGGACGACGCCGGCGCCGTGGTGCTCCTCACCGCCGATGCGGTGCCGCGCCGCGGGAGGCCGGTGTCGATGAAGGCGGTCGCCGACGAGGCGCTCGCCGCCGCCCCGACCGTGCGCCACGTCGTCGTGTGGGACCGGCTCGGGACGGACGCCGGCATGACGCCCGGCCGCGACCACCGCTGGGACGAGCTCGTCGCCTGCCAGAGCGCCGAGCTCGACGCGCCGTCGCTCGACGCCGAGACGCCGATGATGGTGATCTACACCTCGGGCACGAGCGGGCGGCCGAAGGGGGCGGTCCACGTCCACGGCGGGTTCCTGGTGAAGATCGCCGAGGAGGCCGCCTTCCAGGCCGACGTGCATCCCGACGACCGGGTGATGTGGGTGACCGACATGGGCTGGATCATGGGCCCCTGGGTGGTCGTCGGCACCGGGGCTGCGGGCGCGACGCTGGTCGTGTCGGAGGGCGCGCCCGACTATCCGGGCCCGGGCCGGCTGTGGGAGCTGGTCGAATCGCATCGCGTCGGCGTCCTCGGCGTCTCGCCGACGCTCATCCGGGCGCTTCGCTCCCACGGCGACGAGCCGGTGCTCGCACACGATCGCTCGTCGCTTCGGATCCTGGCCTCGACCGGAGAGCCGTGGAACCCCGACCCGTACATGTGGCTGCATGAGCTCGTCGGCGAGGGCCGCGCCCCGATCATCAACCTGTCGGGCGGGACCGAGGTCGGCGCCTGCTTCCTCTCCCCGATGCCGGTCATGCCGCTCAAGCCGTGCACGCTCGGCGGGCCGGCGCTCGGCATGGCGATCGATGTCGCCGGGCCGGACGGCGCGCACCTGCCGGCCGGCGAGGTGGGCGAGCTCGTGTGCCGAAAGCCCTGGCCGTCGATGACGCGCGGCGTCTGGCGCGACCCGCAGCGCTACCTCGACTCCTACTGGGCCCGCTGGCCGGGCGTCTGGGCCCACGGCGACTGGGCGTCGGTCGACCAGGACGGCTTCTGGTACCTGCACGGCCGTTCCGACGACACCCTGAACGTGGCCGGCAAGCGCATCGGACCGGCCGAGTTCGAGTCGGCGGCCGTGTCGCATGCCGCAGTCGCCGAGGCGTGCGCGATCGGCGTCCCCGACGAGGTGAAGGGCGAGGTGGCGTGGGTCTACTGCGTGCTTCGGCCCGGCGTCGAGGAGACCGACGAGCTGCGGGCGGACGTGCGCGGACAGATCACGACCGTCCTCGGCAAGGCCTTCGCACCGGCGCAGGTACGGTTCGTGGACGCCCTGCCGAAGACGCGGACGGCGAAGATCGTCCGCCGCGCGGTCAGGGCCGCGGCGCTCGGCGAGGATCCCGGCGACCTGTCCTCGCTCGAGAACCCGGCGGCCCTCGAGGGCCTGGCGGGCGCGCGGTGATGGACGTCGAGACCGCCGTCCGCACGCGGCGGACGCACAAGGCGTACCGCCCGGAGCCGGTCGATGCCGAGACGCTCGACGCGCTCCTCGACCTCGCCCGGTGGGCGCCCAACCACCACCTCACCAACCCGTGGCGCTTCCGCGTCCTCGGGCCGGAGTCGCTCGACCGGCTGAAGCAGGCCGCCGAGGCGGCCAAGCCGGGATCCGCGCGAAAGCTCGATCGGGCGCCGACGCTGGTGGTCGTCTCGGCTCGCCAGACCGGCGACGAGGTGCAGGACCGCGAGGATCTCCTGGCGTCGGGCGTCGCCGCCTACCTCGTGCTCCTGGCCGCGCACGCCCGCGGCCTCGCCGGCTACTGGCGCACGCTCACGCTGCTCGACAGGCCGGAGGGGCGGGCGGCCGTCGGGCTCGCGCCCGACGAGGTCGCGGTCGGCCTCATCCATCTCGGCTGGGCGCTGCATCCGCCGCAGCCGTCCGAGCGGGCCCCGCTCGCCGACGTCGCCATCCGGCTCGACTGACGGGAATTGCTAGGGTCAGCGGCGCCAACGGGAAGGGAGTGGTGACGTGGCCGACGGGATTCTGGACGGCAAGCTCGCGCTGGTGGCAGGCGTGGCGAACAAGCGATCGATCGCATGGGCGATCGCGCAGGCGCTGCACGGGGCGGGGGCGAAGCTCGCGTTCACCTACCAGGGAGAGCGGCTCGAGGGCTCGGTGCGCAAGCTCGCCGCGGAGGCGGGATCCGACGTCGTCGTCGAGTGCGACGTCTCCGACGACGCGAGCATCGACCGGGCGTTCGACCAGGTGAACGAGGGGCTGGGCGGGCTCGACATCTTCGTCCACTCGATCGCGTTCGCTCCCCAGGAGACGTTCACGAACCGCTTCATCGAGACGCCCCGCGACGCGTTCCGGACGGCGCTCGACATCTCGGCCTACTCGCTGATCGCGATGGCCCGGCGGGCCGAGCCGCTCATGGCCGCGCGCGGCGGCGGCGCGATGGTGACGATGACCTACATGGCCAGCGAGCGGGCGTTCCCGGGCTACAACATCATGGCGACCGCCAAGGCGGCGCTCGAGTGCTCGGTGCGCTACCTGGCCTACGAGCTCGGTCCGGCGTCGATCCGCGTGAACGCGATCTCCGCCGGCCCCGTGCGAACGCTGGCGTCGGCCGGCATCGCCGGGTTCAAGGACATGGAGACGGTCATCGAGGAGCGCTCGCCGATGCGGCAGAACATCGACGCCGCCGACGTCGGCCAGGCGGCGCTCTACCTGTGCAGCCCCATGTCGCGGATGGTCACGGGCACGACGGTGTACGTCGACTCCGGCTACCACGCGATGGGAATCTGACGGTGGGGCTCGCGCTGACGGTCCTGGGCGGAAGCCCGGCGTGGCCGAACCCGGGCGAGGCGGCGAGCGGCTACCTGGTGGAGAGCGAGCAGGCCCGGGTGCTCCTCGACTGCGGGTCAGGGATCGCCTCGGAGCTTCGGGCGCACGACCCCGGGCCGCTCACCGACATCGTCATCAGCCACTTCCACGCCGACCACTGGTTCGACCTCGTCCCGCTCCACTACGCCTACCGCTACGGCTCGTGGAGCAACCGGCCCCACGCCACGCTCCACCTGCCGCCCGGCGGCCGCAACGTGCTCGACCGGGTCGCGGCGGTGTGGGACGGGTCGGTCGAGACGTTCGAGGCGGCCTGGACGGTGACGGAGTACGACCCCGACGTCGACCTGCGGATCGGCGACATGCGCTTCACCTTCGCGCCGAGCCTGCACTACACGACCTGCTACTCGGTCAAGATCGACGCCGGCACGGCGACCATCGCCTACTCCGCCGACACCGCGCCCACCGAGCGGCTGGCCCGGTTCGCCCACGGCGCCGACCTCTTCCTCTGCGAGGCGTCCCTCAAGGATGCGAAGGGCGACTCCACCGAGCGCGGCCACATGGACGCGACCGAGGCCGGCCGCGAGGCGAGCCGCGCCGGGGTGAAGCGGCTGCTCCTCACCCACGTGCCCGCCGAGAACGGCAGCGACGAGGTGATCGAGCAGGCCCGCGCCGAGTACTCCGGCCCGGTCGAGATCGCCCACCCGGGCCTGCGCATCGAGGTCTGACGCAACGACGGGGTCTGACCCCGATGTTGCGTCAGCTCGTCAGCGTCACGCGTGAGATGCCGAGCATGCCCTCAGCGGCCTTCTCGGCCGCGCGCTGAAGGCTCTCGGACATCGACGGATTGACCGCCGCGGTCTCGGCCAGCACCTGCACCGAGAGCCTGGCGTGGACGGCAAGCGCCACCGCCGTGATCACCTCCGACGCCCGGAACCCGACCATGGCACCGCCCAGGATGGTCCCGTCGTCGGGATCCGAGATGAGCTTGATCATCCCGTCGGTCTCGCCCTCCATGACCGCGCGCGGGTTGGCGCGGATCAGGTGCTTGGTCACGCGCACGGGGATGCCCTCCAGCCGCGCCTGGCGCTCCGAGATGCCGGCCTTTGCGATCTCGGGCCGCGTGAAGACGCACCAGGCGACGCCCGTGTAGGCCACGGGCTCGATCTCGACGCCGAGCGCGTGGAGCGCCGCCGTCCGCCCGTGCACGGCGGCCGTGTTGGCGAGCATCACCTGGCCGGTGACGTCGCCACAGGCATAGATGTGCGGGACGCTGGTGCGGCAGAACTCGTCGACCGGCAGCGTGCCGCGGTCGCCGAACTCGACGCCGGCGGCCTCGAGCCCCAGGTCGTGGGTATTGGGCCGCATGCCGATGCAGAGCAGGACGTGCGAGCAGGTGAGGTCGCGACCGTCCTCGAGCACCAGCCGCACGGCGTCGGGCTCCTCGGTGTCGATCGCCGACGCGCGGCCGTTCTCGATCACGTCCATGCCGCGGCGCAGGAACACCTCCTCCAGCACCTCGGCCAGGTCGGGGTCGTCGCTCGGAAGGAGCTGGTCGCGTGCCGAGACGAGCGTGACGCGCGAGCCGCAGCGGGAGAAGAAGTCGGCGAACTCGCAGCCGGTCGGGCCGGCGCCCAGCACCACCAGGTGCTCGGGCAGCTCCCGCAGGTCGAACACCTGGCGCGTCGTCAGCACCCGGTTCGCATCCGGCCGCGCGAACGGCGGCACGAAGGGCGAGGCGCCCGTGCACACGAGCAGTGCGTCGAACTCGATCTCGTGGTCGCGGCCGTCGACGTTGGCGACGAGCGTGTTCGGCCCGGTGAGGCACCCGCGACCCGGGAGCACACGCACGTTCATCCCGTCCATCCGCTCGCGGACGCCCCGGCTCTGGTGGAGCGCGACCGCCCGGGCACGAGCCAGCGTGCGGCGCAGGTTGACCTCGGGAAAGCCCTGGACGAAGTCGAGCCCGGCCTCCTCGGCGCGGGCCACCTCGAGCATCGCGTCGGCGGTCGTGAGGAGGGTCTTCGACGGCACGGCGTCGGTCATCGTGCAGTTGCCGCCGAGCGAGAGCTCCTCGACCAGCGTCACCTCACCACCGACGTGCGCGGCCGCCGAGGCGGCGGCATATCCGGCGGGGCCGCCGCCAAGGATGACGAGCTTCATCGCGGCAGTTTACGATCTCGGCATGCACCCGCTTGCCTCCACCATCGATGTCGCCGCCGTCCGCGCCGGCTTCCCGGCCATCGACGACCGCCGCGTCTTCCTCGACAACCCCGGCGGCACCCAGGCCCACCGTTCCGTCTACGACGCGATCGAGGGCTACTACCGCGACATGAACGCCAACCTCGGCGGCCCCTTCTCGACGTCGCGGGCGAGCGACGCGATGCTCGAGGACGCTCGCGCGGCTGCCGCCGAGTTCCTCGGCGCGGGCTCGGCCGCCGAGATCGCCTTCGGCGCCAACATGACGACGCTCACGATGCACGCCTCGCGGATCCTCTGCCGCGGCCTCGGCCCGGGCGACGAGATCCTCGTGACGGGCCTCGACCACGATGCGAACGTCGCTCCGTGGATGCTGGCCGCCACCGACCGCGGGGTCACGATCCGTCAGGCCGGGATCGACACCGAGACCTGCCTCGTCGATGTCGACGACTTCGCCGCGAAGCTCACCGGCCGCACGCGTGTGGCGGCGTTCGGGTGGGCGTCCAACGGCGCCGGCACGATCAACGACGTCGCCCGGCTCACCGCGCTCTGCCGCGAGGCCGGCGCGATCTCCTACATCGACGCCGTCCACTACGCGCCCCACGGGGCGATCGACGTGTCGGCGCTCGGGTGCGACTTCCTGGTGTGCTCCGCGTACAAGTTCTTCGGGCCGCACGTCGGCCTCTTGTACGGCCGCTCCGAGCTGCTCGAGAAGCACCGGCCCTACAAGGTGCGCCCGGCGCCGGACGAGCCGCCCCACTCCTGGGAGACGGGGACGATCAACCTCGAGGGCATCGCCGGCACGGCGGCCGCGATCCGCTACCTCCAGGGGCTCGGGATGGAGCAGGTCGCCGCATACGAGCGCGAGCTCTCCACGCGGCTGCTCGAGGGCCTCGAGGCGATCGCCGGCGTCACGGTGTACGGCACGCGCGACCTCGACCGCCGCTGCCCGACCTACGTGTTCAACGTCGCCGGGAAGCACCCGGCCGAGGTGTCGGCGGCGCTCGGCGAACGCGAGATCTTCGTCTGGGACGGCAACTACTACGCCCTCGAGCTCATGCAGCGGCTCGGGATCGACGACTCGGGCGGCGCCGTGCGCGTCGGCGCGGTGCACTACAACACGCCGGCCGAGATCGACGCCTTCCTGGAGGTCGTCGCCGGGCTGGCGGACTAACCCTCGGCGGCGTCGGAGATCCAGGTCCCGTAGCCCGGGTCGGCCCCGGCGCCGCCGATGCAGACGATGCGCGTGCCCGGCTCGAGCGCGCCGTAGCTTCTGACCGCAGCCGGGTCGGGCGCCGAGACGACCTGGCCGGGGCCGGCCTCGAGCTGCTCGTCGCCGATCGTGAACGTGGCCCGCCCGGCGACCACGACGTAGACCTCCTGCTGGCCGCTGTCGGTCTCGTCGTGCTCGATGTCGAACTCCTCGCCCGGATCGCACACGATGGCGCTGATGCCGAATCCGGCGACGCCGAGCGGGCCGTTGAGCGGCTGCCAGCGGCCGTAGGCGGTCTTGACGATGGGATGGTCGGACAGGTCGACGACGGGCATGGGTTCCTCTCTCTCCTCGGAATTGCGAGCCGAATTCATACCCATCCTGTGCTTTGGCGGACGCGCAGAGGGGCGGCGGTTCAGCCGGCTTGCGGCAGCGGGTCGAACAGCGTGAGCTCGGGCACGGCGTCGGCCGCCAGCTGCTCGTAGCTCACCGGGACGAAGTCGAACCCGCGCGCGTCGCACATCACCCGCGCCTGCGGTGCGATCTCGGGCGCCACCAGGATGCCCCGGCAGGGCGCATGAGCCGGATCGAGGTCGACCCGCTCGCAGTAGCGGGTGAGCTGCTCGACATGGGCGGCCACCGCCCGCACCCGCTTCACCTCGACGACGACCGTCCGGCCACTGCCGTCGCGGCAGAACAGATCCACGGGCCCGACGTCGGTGAACCGCTCACGCGAGATCACCACCAGCCCGGCCT
>DATAEI010000156.1:0-6447 GCA_036258075.1 Gaiellales bacterium | reverse complement strand
GAGCTTCATGTCGGTTCTTCCTCTCGTGTTCTGCGTGGTCGTCGAGACCGGTCCGCCGTCAGTCGTCGCTGCCGTGGCCGGAGCCGCCGTTGTCGTCGCTGCCGTGGCCGGAGCCGCCGTTGTCGTCCCCGGCGTCATGGCCGCTGCCGTCATCGCTCCCGCTCTGGTCCTCGGCGCCGTTCCCGGGGCCGGAGCTCATGCCGTCGTGGCTGGTGTCGTCGCCGGCCTCGTTCTCCTGCTCGGACTGGTCGCTCGTCCCGCGCACGTCCTCGCCCGGCTCGTTCGCCCGGCCGCGGGCGTCCTCGCCCGGCTCGTTGGCGCGTCCGCGCAGCTCGTTCTCGCCGGTGGTGGCATGGGTGTCCTCGCCCGGCTCCGTCGCGAACGTGGTCGTCGTGCCGGGAGCCGTCGCCGTGATCGTGGTCGCGTCCCGGGTCGACGCGGGCGAGCCGTTCGTGCTGGCCGCCGCGGCGATCGCGCCGGTGGCCAGGGCGGCCGGGATGCCGATGCCGAGAACGATCCTTCGTGTGAGCTTGCTGGGGTTCATCTGACGCTCCTTCTCCGTGGGTTTTCCGTGGTGCAAACCCACGGTAGGGGAGGCCAGGTTAGGGGCGGGCTAAGGCCCGGAACGGTCTTCGCAAGCCGTCGGCAAGGGCTCCCCCACCCGCGTGGTTGGGCGAGGTGCGCGGTGAGGATCGCACGCGGATGTGACGAGCCCGGCCGGCGCTAGTCGTCGCCGTGGCCGCCGCCACCGCTCGAGTCGTCGCCGCCGTGCGATGAGCCGCCGTCGGATCCCCCGCCCGACGAGCCGCTGCCGCTCGAGCCGCTCGACCCGCTGTCGGAGGAGCCGCTCGTGCCGCTCGTCCCGCCGGAGTCACCCGAGCCGCTGGTGCCGCCGTGGTCATCGCCGCCGCTGGTCGAGCCGCCGTGCTCCCCGGCATGCTGCTTGCGCCGGTGGTGGGTCGGCGTCGTCTGGCCGGTCGAGCCGGCCTGCGCCGTTCCGAAGTGCGGCGCGAGCGGCTCGCCCGCGTCGCCGATCGCGGTGTCGGACGCGTAGAGCACCGTGCCGGCCATGACCACGGGGAGCGCGATCGCGCCGATGATCGTGAGGACGAGTGCGAACCGGTGCCTCATGCATCTCAGGATAGGAGGCGGCGGGTGAGCCACCGGCCATCGGAAGGTTAGGGGTTGGTAATCCCGCTCACGTCCGCCGGCCCGGGGAAGCGGACGGCGATCCGGGTTCCGCGGCCCGCCGCCTCGAGCTCGACGGAGCCGTTCCAGCGGGTCGCCAGGTCGTGCACGATGGTGAGCCCGAGGCCGGTCCCGCCGGGGACGGTCGTCCCGGCCTTGCCCCGGTAGAAGCGGTCGAACACCCGGGCGGCCTCCGACGGGTGGATCCCGGGGCCGTCGTCGGCCACGCGCACGGTGCCGCCGCCGTTCCTCGCCACGGTCACCGACACTGTCGCCCCGGACGGGCTGTAGACGATGGCGTTCTCGATGAGGTTGTCGAGCACGATCGCCACGTCGGCCGGATCGGCCCCGACCGGCAGCGGGCCTTCGGGGGCCTCGAGCGAGAACTGCTGGCCGCGGTCCTCGGCCACCGGCCGCCAGCGGTCGGCCGCGGCCCGGGCCTGCTCGGCCAGGTCGGACGTCGTGGCCGACCGCGGCGGGACGCCCGCCCGGGCCAGCACGAGCAGGTCGGCGACGAGGTCGCTCATCCGGTCGACCTCGCGGAGCGCGGCCTCGGCCTCCGGGTCGGGCGGGGGGCCGGCTGCGAGCGCCTCGAGCCGCAGGCGAAGGCCGGTGAGCGGCGTCCGCATCTGGTGGGAGGCGTTCGCGACGAACTCGCGCTGCGCGTCGAGCAGCGCCGTCAGCTCCGCGGCCATCCGGTTCAGCTCGACGCCGACGGCCGCCACATCGGGAGGGCCCGTGACCTCGGCCCGGGCGCCGAGGTCGCCGTGGCCGAGCCGGGTCGCCGTCCCCGCCAGCGAGCGCAGCGGCCGAGCGAGCGACGTCGCGAGCGCCCACGCCACGACGAGGCCCACGATCGCGACCACCGCGGCGACCGCAGCGATGGCCTCCCAGCTGCGCCGGACGCGGGCGTCGACCTCGGCCATCGGCTGCGACAGCCGCACGGTGCCGACCACCTTCTGGCCGCTCAGGACCGGATAGGCCACCACCAGGAGGTCGCCGCCGATGTCGGCGCTGTGGCGGATGAGCCGCACCGACTGGCCGGTCAGGGCCGCCCCGATCTCCGGCCGTCCCGGCGTGTTGTAGGCGACCCTCGGCGGGGCCGAGTTGGGGTCGTCGCTGTCGGCGAGCAGGAACGCCTGCCGCGATCCGTCGGTCACGATGATCCGGGCGTCGATCTGGCCCTTGTCGGCCGAGATGGCGCTGCGCAGCTTCGCAAGCGAGCCCCCCGGCGCCGGCGTGCCGCCGAGCGACGAGGCGATCACCTGGGCCTGGGTGCTGATGCGGTTGTAGAAGGCGTCCTTGGCGCGCCCGTCGACGGTGACGCCGAGGGGGATCGCGAGCGCGACGACGATCAGGACGAGCAGGTAGGCGAAGGCGAGGACCAGCCGTCGCCGGAGCGTCACCCTTCGAGCTCCTCGCGCGACGAGAAGCGGAAGCCGACCCCGCGGACGGTGTGGATGTAGCGCGACCCCTGCGCGTCGTCGCCGAGCCGCCGCCGGAGCCCCGCCACGTGCACGTCGAGCGTCTTCGTCGAGCCGAACCAGTCGACGCCCCACACGTCGTCCATCAGGCGCTGGCGGGAGAGCACCGTGCCAGCGTTCGCCATCAGCGTGTGCAGGAGGTCGAACTCGCGCCGTGGCAGATCGAGGGGGCCGTCGCCCAGCGTGGCCGCGCGCGTGCGGGGGTCGAGGCGCACGTCGCCCAGCACGATCGCGTTGTCGGCGCCGGCGGCGGGCTCGGGCGCGCTTCGCCGCAGCACCGCGCGGATCCGGGCGATCAGCTCCGCCATCCCGAACGGCTTCACGAGGTAGTCGTCGGCGCCCAGCTCGAGCCCGACGACCCTGTCGGTCTCGAGGCCCCGGGCCGTGAGCATGATGATCGGCACCCGCGACGATGCGCGGATCGCCCGGCACACGTCGCGGCCGTCGATGTCCGGGAGCATCAGGTCGAGCAGGACGACGTCGGGCTCGTGGGCCCGGACCGCCTCCAGGCCGTCCGCGCCGGTGGCCGCGACCTCGACCTGGTAGCCCTCCCGCTCGAGCGCCGACCGCAGCGGGTCGGAGATCGACTGCTCGTCCTCCACGACGACCACGCGCGTCGCCTGAGCAGACGGCGGCATCCACGTCTCGTCGGCGGGCATCCCGGCAGTCTACGGGCCGAAATTGCTCAACTCGGGCGCCGTACGGCCGATCCGCTAGAGCATTCATGTCTGGACGCCGTTCCCACCGGCCCGACCGACTGCTCGACCTCGCCCCCGTCGGCATCCATCATGCCGACCCGGCGGGCATCTGCACCTGGGTGAACGGGCGCTGGAGCGAGCTGACCGGCGTGCCGCACGACGCCGCCTGCGGGCGACCCTGGGTCGACGCGCTCCACGACGACGACCGCGACGCGGTGCTCGCCCAGTGGCTCGAGACGGTGGCCCGCGGCCTGGAGTTCGTGTGCGACGTCCGGCTCCCCGCGGCGGACGGCAGCGTCCGCGAGGCGACCCTTCGCTCCGTGCCGGTGCTCGATCCGCACGGCACCCTGACCGGCCACGCGGCCGCCCTGAGCGAGCTTCCCAACCGCCGCCACGACACGCTGCGGCGTCTGATCGTCGAGAACCTGACCGACGTCGTGCTGTTCTTCGACATGCGCCGCGAGCTCCTCTACGCGACGCCCTCGTTCGAGGCGCTCACGGGCCGGCGCCCCGAGGACGCCGCGTGTCACATCCACGAGGGGCTGGGGGTGCATCCCGACGACGCTCCCCGGATGCGGTCGCTGTGGGCCGGGCTGTGGCAGGGCGAGGCGTATGCCGGCGCAGAGTTCCGGGTGGTGACGGCCGACGACTCCGAGCGGTGGTGCACGAGCGCGGGGGCGCCGGTGCTCGACCGCGACGGCCGCCAGGCCGGCGTGCAGATCCGGCACGCCGACGTCACCGGGCGCCGCCGGACCGAGGAGCGTGTGCGCGAGAGCGAGGAGCGGGCGCGCTCGATCGTCGCGACCACGAGCGACGCGTTCGTCGCCACCGACGCGGACGGGATCGTCATGGAGTGGAACGGGGCCGCGGAGCAGCTGTTCGGCTGGGAGCCCGAGGAGGCCGTCGGGATGCCGTTCGCCGAGATCGCGTTCGTCGACGGCGGGGCGGTCGCGGCCGGCATGGCGCGCTACCGCGAGTCCGGCGACCGCTCGGGCCTCGGGACGGGGTCGGAGCTGCGGGCCCGGCGCCGCGACGGGAGCGAGCTCATCGCCGAGATGACGCTGTGGCCGATCGGCTCCGGTGAGGGCACGAGCTTCAACGCCTTCGTCACCGACATCACCGAGCGAAAGCGGCGCGAGCAGGCCGTGCAGCACCTCGCCTTTCACGACCGCCTGACGGGCCTGCCCAACCGGGCCCACCTCGAGGAGCGCCTCGGCGAGGCGCTGGCCCGGGTCGACGCCGGGGGCGCGATCGCCGCGGGGCTGCTCTTTCTCGACATCGACAGCTTCAAGCATGTGAACGACACGCTGGGCCACGACGCAGGCGACGAGCTCCTGCGCGAGGTCGCCGCGCGCCTGCACCGGAGCGCCCGCACGAACGACGTCGTCGCCCGGCTGGCCGGCGACGAGTTCGTCGTGCTCGTGTCCGACCTGCCCGCCGCCGAGGCGGAGGCGATCGCCGCCCAGGTCGCCGGCCGGGTCATGACGGCGCTCTCGGAGCCGTACACCCTCGCCGGCGTGGCGTTCGCGACGACGGCCAGCATCGGCATCGCCGTCTACCCCCACCATGCCACCGACGCCGGCGGGCTCGTGAAGGCCGCCGACGTCAGCATGTACGCGAGCAAGCGGGCCGGCCCGGGCCGGATCTCGTCAGCCGCCTCGCGCGCCGACGCCGCCTGACACGCGGCCGGAAGCGGCCGGTAGACTCCGCGGCCTATGACGAACCCCTCGACGTCGCGGTGGTGGGTGCTCTTGACCGTCGTCCTTCTGGTCGGTCTCCTGGCGCTCGTCATCTTCGTCAGCAGGTAACGGCCCGGAGCCATCCCGGTGGCCGCCTCGGCCGTTCAGATCTCCAGCACGAATCCCGCCGATCCGGCCGACGTGGTCGGGACGTTCACGCCGAGCGGCGGGATCGACGTCGACCGCGCCGTCACTGCGGCAGCGGCTGCGGCGCACGTATGGGCCGGCGCGCCCGGGCAGGCCCGCGCTGACGCGCTGAACCGCATCGCCGGCCGGATCGAGGCCCGCGCCGACGAGCTGGCGGCGCTGGTCTGCCGCGAGGTCGGAAAGCCGATCGTCGAGGCCCGCGGCGAGGTCGCGCGGACTGCGGCGATCGTGCGCTACCACGCCCAGGCGGCGCTCGACCCCGACGGCGAGACCTATCCGCCGGCCGACGGCCGGTCGCTCCTCATGTCGCGGCGGCGCCCGCGCGGCGTCGTCGGGCTGATCACGCCCTGGAACTTCCCGCTCGCGATTCCGGCATGGAAGCTCGCGCCCGCGCTCGCCCACGGCAACGTGTGCGTCTGGAAGGCCTCGCCGCTCTCGCCGGCCTGCGCCGAGGCGCTCATGGGCTGCCTCGAGGCGGAGCTCCCGGCGGACGTCGTGCAGCTCGTGCAGGGTGGGGTGGACGCCGGCGTGGCGCTGGCCGGGCATGCCGGCCTGGGCGCCGTCTCGTTCACGGGCTCGGCCGCGGCCGGCGCCTCGGTCGCCCGGCAGGCCGTCGAGCGCGGCATCGCCGCCCAGTGCGAGATGGGCGGCCAGAACGCCTCGATCGTGCTCGCCGACGCCGACGTGGGGCGCTCGGCGGCGGTGATCGCCCGCGCGGCGATGGGCTATGCCGGCCAGAAGTGCACGGCCACGAGCCGGGTGATCGCGGAGCGGAGCGTCGCCGCCCAGGTGCGCGATGCCCTCGTGGCCGAGATCGAGGGGCTCGTCGTCGAGAACCCGGCCGACCCGGCCTGCGAGGTCGGCCCGCTCATCTCGGCCGAGGCCCGCGCGGCCGCCGTCGCCGCCGTCGAGCGCGGCGTCCAGGGTGGGGCGCGGCTCCTCACCGGCGGAAGCGCCCGCGACGGCGGGGGCCACTACCTTGCGCCCGCGCTGGTCGACGTCTCGGATCCCGGCGCCGAGCTGGCCCAGGAGGAGGTGTTCGCGCCGGTCGCCGTGGTGATCGAGGCCCGCGACGCGGCCCACGCGGTCGAGCTCACGAACGGCGTCCGCTACGGCCTCTCGACGTCGATCTTCACGCGCGACCTCGACCGGGTGCTCGACCTCGCCGGGCGGCTCGACACCGGCCTCGTG
>DATAEI010000155.1:0-15973 GCA_036258075.1 Gaiellales bacterium | reverse complement strand
GCGGTGACCGCGGCGCTGCGGATGGAGCCCGCGATGACGTGGAGCGGGTCGGACACCGACGCGACGCTGAACCGCCTGCCGCGCCGCCGGCGCCGCGGAAAGGTGGCCGCGGCAGGCGCGGTGTCCGCGGCGATGTGCGTTGTCGTGCTCGTCGAGACCGCGCCGCTCATCGCGGTCCCGCTCGCACTGCTCATCGCGGTGCTCGGCACGGGCCGGGCTCTGGTGGACACGGCGATCGGCCCAGGCGTCGAGCTCGTGGTCGCGGTGGCCGCGATCGCCATGCTGGCCCCGCTCGCCGCCTACCCGCTGGCGAGGTGGCGCTGAGTGCGCCGGGTGCTCGCGACGCTCGCTGCGGGAACGGCGATCTGTCTCTGGGCGCCCGCGTCCGCGGCGGCCGACACGATCGTCCCCGCAGGGCAGAAGGTGGTCGAGATCACCACGTTCGGTCAGGACGTGACGCTGAACGGCGCCTCGGCCGGCAGCGTGATCGTGATCGACGGCGATCTCAGGATCGGACCGCACGGCCGGGCGGCGGACGGCGTCACCGTGATCGGCGGTGAGGTCATGACGACCCCGGGCGCCACGATCCACGGCGATGTGCTGCAGGTCGGGGGGCGGATCCCGCATCCGACCGCCTGGGTCCTCGCGGCCGCGGCCGGCGCACTGATCGCCGCCCGGCTCTTGGGGGTGTGGCTCATCGTCCGCCTGGCGTCCATCTTCGAGAGCTGGGGGACAACGACGAAGA
The DNA here is from genome assembly GCA_036258075.1 of Gaiellales bacterium. Classification (GTDB taxonomy): domain Bacteria; phylum Actinomycetota; class Thermoleophilia; order Gaiellales; family JAICJC01; genus JAICJC01. Next base: position 15,228 of record DATAEI010000155.1, on the reverse strand, counting down.
TGCTGGCGGCGTCGCGACGCAGGCCGCTCAGAAGCACGCTGGTCGGCGCGCTGGTCGCCGCGGGCATGCTCGCGGCCGGCCTCCTGCTCGCCCTGTCGGTGGTCGGCCTGCTCTTCGCCGTCGCGCTCGGGGGTGTTCTCCTGCTCGCGGCTGCCCTCGGCGTCGCGTTCGTCCTGCAGGCGGTGCACGACGTGCGGCACCGCAACACGATCACCCTGGCGCTTGCCATCCCGCTCGTCGGAGACGCGCTCCTTGCCATTGCGACGCTCGTCGCGCTCGGGGCGGCGTTCCACTATCTCGTCGACGAGCGAACGGCGGCCGCCGCTCCACTTCCCGCCGAACCCTGACCACCACCGGAGGCATCGTGTCCCGAAATCGCATGCTGGTCCCTGCGGCCATCCTCGCCGGCGCTCTGCTGATCATCGTTGCCGTGATCTACTGGGTCGAGCCGGCCAAGTCGTTGCCCTTCCCTGACTTCCTCGGCCACGAGGCGGGCTCGAACACGGTTCACATCAAGCACGGCATCGCAGCGTTCCTGCTCGGGATCGCCTGCTTCGTCTTCGCCTGGTTCCAGTCCGGGCCGAAGCACGGCCGCGCGTCCACGCGGACTCCGGAGTAAGCGCGAGCGATGCCGATCCTCGCAGGCCCGATCTCGTACGCGCAGGCGGTCATCCTGGGGTTGCTCCAGGGCTTCGCGGAGCTGTTCCCGATCTCAAGCCTGGGTCACAGCGTCATCCTGCCGCAGCTGCTCGGCTGGGATATCCATCAAAACGACGCGTACTTCATCACCTTTCTGGTCGCCACCCATCTCGCGACGGCGATCGTGCTCCTGCTCTTCTTCCTCGAGGACTGGCGCCGCATCGTCATGGGGATGTGGCGCTCGCTCGCCGAGCGTGAGATCACGCCGGACAACGTCCACGGCCGGCTGGGGTGGCTCCTGGTCGTCGGCACGATCCCGGCCGGGCTGCTCGGCCTCCTGCTCGAGGACTCGCTCCGAACGGTCTTTGCGTCCGGCCAGTCGGCGGCGTTCTTCCTGATCGTGAACGGCGTCATGCTCTACGGGGCGGAGCGCCTGCGCCGGCGGGCGCCGCGCTACGAGACAGGCGAGGGCTCAGACCGCCGGATCGCCGAGGAGACGACGTGGCTCGGCTCGCTCGGGATCGGGGCCGCGCAGGCGCTTGCGCTCGTCCCGGGCTTCTCGCGCAGCGGGGCATCCATGGGCGGCGGGCTGCTCCTCGGGCTGTCGAACGAGGACGCCGCCCGGTTCTCGTTCCTCCTTGCAACGCCAATCATCGGCGCCGCCGCGCTGCTGAAGCTCCCCGAGTTGCTCGGCTCCGAAGGAAACGGCGTGCGCGGACCGGCCTTGGTCGCCGCATTGTGCGCAGCCGTCACCGCCTATCTTTCGGTGCGGTTCCTCGTGCGCTACTTCGAGACGAACCGCCTCACGCCGTTTGCTGCCTACTGCGTCGCCGGCGGCGTCGTGTACTCGTTGATCCTCCTCGCGAAGTAGGCATGCCTACGACGCGGTGAACCGGTCGTACACGTGTCGCGCGGAGGCGCGCAGGTCGGAGAGCCGGTCCACGTTGTAGGCGGCGCGCAGCGCGGCCTTGCGGGCCTCGCGCTCCAGGGAGGGACGCGCCACGCGGTTCTCAGGGATAGGAAGCGGCGGGCCGCCCAGGGCGGCGTAGGAGCGGGCCGCAGCTCGTACCGACTCGACCGTGTCGGTACCCGACAGGAACGCCCCGATCGCCGCATCCCATGGCGGACGGCGAGCACGGTCGTCGATGATCCCGAAGCACTCGGCGACGCTCGCGGGCGTGTGCTCGAACGCGGCGAAGCTCGTCCCGAACAGCGCATTGGCTCGGGCGACCACCCCGCCGAAGTCGGTGACGACCTCCTCGAACGGGGCGACGACCATGCGCTCGCGCCGGCGGGACAGCCTTCGGTAGAACGCGATGTAGAAGCGCAAGGCCTGGGCGATCGTGACGTACGGCTCGCGGATCACGCACGAGAGCACGGCGTCCTCGGGCTCCCGCACCGTGACGACGATCGGCGTTCCGCGCTTCGCCGCGGCGATCATGTGGGCGGACGAGTGGATGTGATGCGAGAGCCGGACGGGCTCCGGCTGCACCAGCTGAAAGGCGACGACCGCGAAGGTGTTACCGCTTCGCGGAAACCCGTCGATCACCAGCTCGGTCTCATCGGTGGCCACCTCGAGCCCATGCCGCCGGCGAGCCAGCGCGAGGTATGGCCGGTGATTCGACAGGCTCGCCCGGGCCGCCCACTGCCAGCCCCGCACGACGGCCCCGGCGGACACCATCCGGCCACGGCCGATCGCGCCGACGGCGGCCGCGCGGGCCGGCGACCGCAGGCGAATCTCCGCGCGTTGCTCCGTCTGGGACATGCCGGGTCAGACGCACGTCGACCGATCGGGTTCAGGTCGTCTCCCCGCGTTCTCACCGTGATCCAATTTCGAGGGTCGCCGCGACGCCGGGCGCGTCAGCCCTCCAGCACGGCGAAGTCGATCGCAGCCAGCCGTTCCGGGTCGGTCAGGAAGTTCATCTTGGCGATCCGGCCGTCCTTGATCGTGAGCGCGCACAGCGAGAACGGCTTTCCGTCCATGAACGACACCATGCCGGCTGCGCCGTTCACGAGCGCGCGCCGCATCGTCAGGTTGAAACGCCGGAACGTGAGCGCCTGGCTCGCCACGGTCTCGGCGCCGCGGATGTGCTGCGTGATGCCCTCGAGCCCGCCGTCGGCCCTGAGCTCGACGTCGGGGTCGAGCACCGCGACGAGGGCGTCGAAGTCGCCGCCGCGGGCGGCCGCAAGGAACGCCTCGACGACCTCCCACTGGGCGTCGATGTCCGGGTCGGGAACCGGGGCGGCGCCGCGGACGCGGCGGCGGGCACGGCTCGCGAGCTGGCGGGTCGCCTCCGGCGAGCGCTCGACGATCGGGGCGATGTCCTCGAACGGGACGGCGAACATGTCGTGCAGGACGAACGACAGCCGCTCGGCCGGCGTCAGCGTCTCGAGCACGACCAGGAGCGCCAGGCCCACGGAGTCCGCGAGGAGCGCCTCGTGCGCGGGGTCGGTGCCGTCGGCAGGGTCGATGATCGGGTCCGGCAGCCGCACGTCGAGCGCGTCCTCGCGCCGCGTCCGGCGCGTGCGCAGCATGTTCAGCGAGATGCGCGCGACGATCGTCGTCAGCCAGGCGCGGAGGTTCTCGACCTCGCTCGTGTCGGCGCGGCCGACGCGAAGCCACGCGTCCTGGACGGCGTCCTCGGCCTCCGCGAGCGACCCCAGCATGCGGTAGGCGACCGCACGGAGGTGCGGGCGCTCTGCTTCGAACTGCGTTGCGAGCCATTCCTGCTCGGTCATGTCACATCCCTCCTGCGAAGCGTGTCACCCGGCTAGACCCGCGCGGCGCGCGGGATGTGACACACCTAAAGGAGGACACGATGCGTGTATTCGTCGCCGGAGCGAGTGGTGCACTGGGCCGCCGGCTCGTTCCCCAGCTGATCGACGCGGGCCACGAGGTCGTTGGTACCCACAGGTCGCGCGGAACCACCGAGCTCCTGCGGAGGCTCGGCGCCAAGCCGGTCAGGCTCGACCTGCTCGACGCCCAGGCGGTGCGACAGGCGGTGCTCGCACACGAGCCCGAGGCGATCATCCACGAGGCGACCGCGCTCGGGAACGCCAAGTGGGGCCGGAGCTTCGACAAGGTGTTCGCGCCGACGAACGCCCTGCGGACGCGCGGCACCGACGCGCTGCTCGCGGCCGGCCGTGAGGCCGGCGTGCGCCGGTTCGTGGCGCAGAGCTTCGCCTCGTACCGATACGTCCGCGACGGCGGGCCGGTGAAGACCGAGGACGACCCGCTCGACGAGCGGCCGCCGGCGAACGCCCGGCAGTCGTTCGCCGCCATGGTCTACCTCGACCGGACGGTCACCGAGGCCGGCGGGATCATCCTGCGATACGGCGGCTTCTACGGCGCCGAGAACGACGGGCTCATCGAGGCCGTGCGCACGCGCCGGTTCCCGATCATCGGAAGCGGCGACGGGATGACCTCGATGATCCACCTGGACGATGCCGCCTCCGCGACGGTGCTCGCGCTCGACGGCGAGGAATCGGCGATCTACAACATCGTCGACGACGATCCGGCGCCGGTGCGAGAGTGGCTTCCGGTGATGGCGAAGGCCCTGGGCGCCAAGCCGCCGCGCCACATCCCGGCCTGGCTCGCCCGCCCGCTCGCGGGCGAGGCAGCCGTCATCATGGGCACCGAGGCCCGCGGCGCCTCCAACGCCAAGGCCAAGCGCGAGCTCGGCTGGACGCTGCGCTACCCGAGCTGGCGTGAGGGGTTCCCGGCCGTCTACTCGGCCCTGGCCGCGCGCCAGGGACGGAGGCCGCAGGAGGCGCCTCACCGTCCGCCCCACCCGGCGTCGTAGCCGGGTGGCGCGTGGGCGGGAGGGTGCACGTCATCCGCCGCCCGGGCGCGTGGGCACCGTGCTCACGATCTCGGCGTTGCGCGGCCGCGCCGCCCCCTCCGGCAGCGGAAGCTGGAACTCGACGGTCGTGCCCTCGCCCACCACGGAGGCGATGTCGAACGTCCCGGTCATCGCCCGCACCCGCTCGCCGGCGGTGTCGATCCCGATGTGGGTCGAGGCGCGCGTGCGCCGCGTGGCCCGAAAGCCGCGGCCGTCGTCGCGGATCCGGACGTGCAGCATCCGCCGCCGCTCGACGATGTTGATCCACACGTTCTTCGCCCTGGCGTGCTTTCGGACGTTGATCAGGAGCTCGCGGATCGTGCGGTAGACGAGCGTCTCAATGTCGACCGGGTAGCGGCTGATGCGCGTCCGCACCTTCACGTTCGCGCCGGTGTCGCGATGAAGCGCGTTCGCGAGGTCGCGCACGGCCGGGCCGAGCCCGGCGGCCTCGAGCAGCTGCGGGCGCAGCTCGAACGTGAGCCGGCGGGTGCGGTCGGTCGCCTTGGTGAGGGCGTCGCGGGCGCTTGCGATCGCCGACCGGGCGGCTGCCACGTCGTCGGCGCGCAGGTGGCGATCGATGCGGTCGAGCTCCATCAGCGCGGCGGTCATCACCTGGATCGTGTCGTCGTGCAGCTCGCCGGCGATCCGCGACCGCTGCTGAGCCTCCATGTTGATGATCTCCTCCAGCAGCGCCTGCCGCCGCTGCTCGACGTCGCGCAGCTGCCGCTCCTGCTCGCGCTCGTCGGTCACGTCGCGGTAGTTCAGGATGATCCCGCCGACAGCCGGATCGTGGAGCAGATTGGTCGCCACGCCCTCGACGGTGCGCCACGAGCCGTCGCGATGCTTCAGCCGGAACTCGCCCGGCAGGTGGGCTCCCGGGTTTCCCCGCAGCCGGCCCAGGATCTCGCGCCCCCTGGCCGCGTCCTCGGGTGGCATGAGGTCAAGCGGCGTCTTGCCCTCGAACCACTCCGGCGGGCGGCCCACCACCCGGCCCATCGACGGGTTCTGGTAGAGGACGGTGCCGCGCTCGTCGACGATCGTCACCGCCTCGCGGGCGTGCTCGATCAGCGTCCGGAAGAGCGATCCGACGCGCTCGGCGACCTCGAGCGACGTGCGTTCCTCGGTGACGTCCACGAGCACGCCGTGCACCAGCGGCTCGCCGCTCTCGGCATCGGTCAGAAGCAGCGCCCGGTCGTGGATCCAGCGGATGCGCCCGTCGGGCAGGATGATCCGGTACTCGTCGCTCACGGGCAGCCCGGTGGTCTCGAGGAACCGGAGGTTGGCGGCGACGATGCGGTCGCGATCCTCCGGATGGATCCGCTCCAGCCACAGCTCGTAGCCGCTCGCCCACTCCGCCTCCGTCAGGCCGACGATCGACTCGACATGGGAGCTGACCCACACCGAGGTGCCATCCGTGCGGTCGATGTAGAACGCGGCGGGCACGGCCTCCGCAAGCTGCGCCCAGACCGGTCCTCGCCCCGGCTGTTCCTTCACCTCTGCGACGCCGTCGCGATCAACGCCCATTCGACCGCTCCTCTCACTGCCCCGCCCAATCCTCTCACGTGTCCCGGGCCGTGCCAAGGGGGCAATGCGGCCGCGGCTTTACCCGCTCATCACGGAATTCTCAGGCGGCGCACATCTGTCGCTGCAAACGTTCCCCGCGTGCGCCGGAGCCCCCGCCTGATCGCGACCGTCGCCACATGCCTTGCGGCGCTCGCCGCGCTCTCCGCACCCCAGCCGGCCCAGGCTCGAGCCCACCGGCTGCACCACGTCTGGGTCTTCGTCATGGAGAACCACAGCCTGGGGCAGATCCTCGGCAGCAGGCAGGCGCCGTTTCTGAACAAGCTGGCCCGCCGCCATCGGGTCGCGACGCGCTTCTATGCGCCGGCCCACCCCAGCCTGCCCAACTACCTGGCAATGATCTCCGGCTCGACGCACGGCTGCGGGAACGACCATTGCCAGCCGGGGTACGGCGGACGGACGATCGCCACCCAGCTCACGGCGCACGGCATGCAGTGGCGCGGCTTCTTCGAGGGCCTGCCGCATCGCGGCTACATCGGCAACGACCGGGGTCAGTATGTGCGCCATCACAACCCGTTCGTCTACTTCCGCAGCATCACCTCGAAGCCCCGCCAGCGCCGGCACATCGAGCGCCTCCGCGCGCTGCGGCGGAGCCTGCACCACCCGCCGGCCCTGAGCTTCATCGTGCCGACGAACGCCCACAACATGCACGACGGATCGATCCAGACGGGCGACCGGTGGTTGCACCGCTGGGTCACGCTCGTGAGGCACTCGCGCGCCTACCGCCACAACGGCACGATCCTCATCGTCTGGGACGAGGGCCACAACGACCGCTCCGGGTGCTGCTTCCAGAGCATCGACGGCGGCCGCGTCCCGCTCTTCATCATCGCGCGGCACCTTCCCCGGCACCACCGGCTCGAACGGCCGGCGACGACCTACTCGCTCCTGAGCGCCCTCCAGCACGGGTTCAGGCTCCCGCGCCTCGGGGTGGCGACGCTGGCCCGGCCGCTGCCGCTGCCCGTCTAGCCGCTCCCGGGCGGTGCGCCTTGGCCGGAGCGACGGGCGAGATCCGGCTTGGAGACCACGAGGTAGCCGTCCTGGCGCTCGACGACGACCTCGACCTCCGGGTCTTCGTGCCCGGGGAGCACGATGAACCTGTCGACCGCCGCCACCGCGCGCTCGTACTCCCCGAGCGGGATCTCGATCGCCCGCGCGCAGCCGGGGTCGTCGCACTCGCAGGCGAAGGGCACCGGCTCGTCCGGCGGCACCTCTCCGGCTTCCTCGGCCGCGGCGCGGCGCTCGTTGTAGCCCTTGCACTTCTGCTCGTTGAGCTCCGCCCAGCGGAGCCGGTGTCGGCCGTCCTCCGCCATGCCTACGCCGCCGTCGCCTCGTCGAGATACTGGAGCAGGCCGTATGCGGCCCGCTCGACCGCCTTGTGCCGCCACTCGGCCGCACGGTAGAGGCAGGCGACGATCCCCATCCGGTGGACGCGGCGGAAGTCGCCGTAGACGAACGCGTAGCGGGCCTTGGTCTCGTCGGACGCGCCCTCGGTGAGCCCGAGGAACCAGGCCGCGTACTCGGGCCAGCCGTGCTTCTCGAGATACGCGGTCTCGTCGCCGGCCTTCGGCTGCACCTGGCCCCACTCGCTGGAGAGCACGTACTGGCGGGCATCGATCAGCCGTCTGGCATGCTCGACGCCGGCATCGTTCACGACGTAGTCAGGCATCGTGGTTCCCATGCCCGGGCGTGCGGCCCGTAAACCGCTGCGGCTGTCAGCCGTCGGCCGGGATCTCGGCCACCATCGCCCGCGCCAACCTGTCGAGCGCCGAGTCGAGGTCGGCGTCGGCCTGGGGCGGCCAGTCGCCGAGCAGCGAGCGCAGCTGCTCGCGGCGGGCGTGGACGAGCCGGCCGAGCGTCACCTCCCCCGCCGGTGTGAGCGCCACCCGCTCGCCGTCGCTCACGAAGCCGCGCGCCACCAGCGCATCCACGCGAGGGGCGAGGCGGCCGGCGTCGACGTGCAGCTCGTCGGCCAGCCGCGCCACGCTCGTCGAGCCGCGCTCGCCGATCCGACCGAGCACCCAGCTCTCGCCGGGCTCGATGGGGATCCCGGCCCGGGCGATCGTCGCCTGATAGGCGCGCGTCCGCTCCTCGCCCTCCATGAGGCTGGTCGCGATCCGCTCGAGCTCCCGCTCCGAGTCGGCGTCCCGCGGCGACGCGAAGCTCTCGCCGATCCCCTGGGCCTCCGCCGGACCGCGCAGCGGCACCTCGGGCAGCCACCAGGTCAGGATGAACGCCCCCAGCGAGATCACCGCCGCGGCCAGGAACACCGGCTGCAGCGAGACCGCGAACGCATCGACGAAGGCCGAGTGAAGCGGCGGCGGAAGGGCGCGGATCACGGCCGGGTTGGCGACGGTGGGGACGTGCGCGCCCGCCGGGACGCGGGCTGCCAGCTCATCGCCGAGCCGGTTGGCGAAGATCGCGCCGAACCCGGCCACGCCGATCGAGCCGCCCACCTGCCGAAACAGCGTCGACCCGGCGGTCGCGGTGCCGAGGAAGCGATAGTCGACCGCGTTCTGGACGGCCAGGACGAGCACCTGCATCACCATTCCGAGCCCCAGGCCCAGGACGACCATGTACGCCGACGCGACCCAGGCCGGCGAGCCGACGCCGAGCTGCGCGAGGAGGAACACGGCGACCGTCATGATCGCCGTGCCCGCGATCGGGAACGGCTTGTACCGGCCGGTGCGTGAGATCACCGTGCCGCTCAGGATCGACGTGACGAGAAGCCCGCCCATGAGCGGGGTGAGCTGAAGGCCCGACGCCGTCGGGCTGCCGCCCTTCACGATCTGCAGGTAGAGCGGCAGGTAGGTGATGGCGCCGAAGAGCGCCAGGCCGACGATGAACCCGATCGCGCTCGTCAGGGCGAACGTGGCGTTTCGGAAGAGCTCGAGCGGCAGGATGGGCTCGGCCGCCCGCGCCTCGGCGATCGGGAAGAGGACGAGCAGCACGGCGCCGGCGACCATCAACGCCAGGATCGGCGCCGAGCCCCAGGCGTACGTCGTCCCGCCGAGGCTCGTGAAGAGCACGATCGACGACAGGGCGCCCGCCAGGACGACGGCTCCCAGGTAGTCGATGCTCGGCCGTCCCTCGGTCCGCCGGGCACGGAACACGGCACCGATCACCAGGAACGCCGCGACCCCGAGCGGGACGTTCACGTAGAAGATCCACCGCCACGACAGGTTGTCGACGAAGAAGCCGCCGAGCAGCGGCCCGATCACGGTCGAGACGCCGAACACCGCTCCGAAGAACCCCTGGTAGCGGCCGCGGTCGCGGGGCGGGATGATGTCGCCGACCACGGCGATCGTCGTGACCATGAGCCCGCCGCCGCCGAGGCCCTGGACGGCGCGGAAGGCGATCAGCTGAGTCATGTCCTGGCTCGTGCCGCACAGGGCCGAGCCGATCAGGAAGAGCACGATCGCGGTCTGCAGGACGACCTTGCGGCCGTACAGGTCGCCCAGCTTGCCGTAGAGCGGCCCGGCGATCGTCGCCGAGAGCAGGTATGCCGTCACGACCCACGACAGGTGCTGGATCCCGCCGAGATCGCCGACGATCGTGGGAAGCGCGGTCGAGACGATCGTCTGGTCGAGCGATGCGAGCAGCAGCACGAGCATCAGCGCGCCGAAGATCAGCCGCACGCGCTCAGGCTGCGCCGCGTCAGGCGGCCCGGATCGCTCGACCGGTGCCGCGGTGCTGCTCACGCCGCCTCGGCGATCCCCTCGTCCGTCCGGGCGGCGGCGGGCGCGGGCACGCGCAGCGCCACGAAGACGCCGACGGCGAGCGCCGCGGCTGCGACGACGAACGCCAGCGTGAAGCCGCGCTCCGTCGGCAGCCCGTCCGAGGCGAGCGTCGCGGTCACGATCCCGGCCGACACCTGGCTTCCGATCGCGCCGCCGATGCTCCGCACGATCGTGTTCATCCCGGTCGCGACGCCGGTCTGGTGCGCCGGCACCGACTCGATGATGAGGTTCGCCATCGACCCGAACGCGAAGCCGATCCCCACGCCCATCACGAGCATGGCGGTGCAGATCTCCCAGCTGGAGCCGTGAGCGGCGGCGAGGAAGATGAACGCGAGGCACGAGGTGAGCGCCCCGAGCACGAGCGGAACCTTCGAGCCGACCGTCGCCGAGAGCCTCCCCGAGACCGGGCCGACGAAGAGCATGCCCATCGTCGCGGGCACCATGAACAGCCCGGCCTGGGTCACCGACGCACCGAACCCGAACCCGGTCGCCTCCGGCAGCTCCACGAACTGCGGGACGAGCACGAACGACGCGAACATCCCGAACCCGATCACGAGGGCGGCCAGGTTGGTCGTCCACACAGGCCGCAGCCGCATCATCCGCATGTCGACGAGCGGCGCCGCGCTGCGCGCCTCGGCCCACACCCACATCGGAAGGACCGCCGCCGCGACGGCGAAGAGCCCAAGCGTCCGGCCCGAGAGCCATCCCCAGGTCGGGCCCTCGCTGATCGGCACGAGGAAGGCCACGAGCCAGCCCGAGAGCAGGACCGCGCCGAGCGGGTCCACCCGTCCCGGCGTGCGGATCGGCGACTCCGGGACGTAGGCCACGATGCCGGCTGTCGCGGCCAGGACGGCAAGCAGCGGAAACCAGAACAGCCAGTGGTAGGACAGGTGCTGCACGATCGGCCCGGCGAGCACGATCCCGAGGCCGCCGCCGATCCCCATGATGGCCGAGATGAGCGCGACCCCGTGCGGGATCCGCTCCCGCGGGAACTCGTCGCGGATGATCGCGAACGCGAGCGGGAAGACGGCGCCGCCCGCGCCCTGGATCACCCGCGCGGTGATCATCACGCCGATCGACGTGGCCAGGCCGGCGATCAGCGTGCCCGCGGCGAGGACGAGCAGCACCGCCACCATCGTCCGCTTCTTCCCGAACATGTCGCCGAGCCGGCCGGCGATCGGGGTCACGACGGACGCGCTCAGGAGATAGGCGGTGAGGATCCATGCTGCGCCGGCGGTCGTCGTGTGCAGGTCGTGCTGGATCGTGAGCAGCGCCGGCGCGACCAGCGACTGGAGCAGCGCGTAGGCCACCGCCGCCACGGCCAGCAGGGCGAACGTCACATTGTGGTGCTGCCGGTGCGCCGTGCCCTCCGCCGCGTCACCGGGAGCGGCCGCCTCGCGATCCTCGACCTGCATCGGCAGCCAACGTAGCAGAAGCGGCGCACCGCTCCCGGCGGGCTACGTCGCGAAGTTCGGGACGGCTCCGTGCGGGTCGTCGGCCCGCCCCTTGGGTTCCTCCCACGCCTCCTGGCGGCCGAGCGCCGTGTGGTCGAGGAAGAAGGACGAGCCGCCGACCGCCGCCTCGGCGCCGCGGGCGTATGCCGAATACGTGTGGTACACGGCGGCGCCGTCGCGCAGGAAGAAGCTCTCACCGGGCTGCTCGATCGGCTGCTCGCCCTCGACGTAGCCCGTCGTGCCGGCAGCCTCGTGCTCGGCTGCGGAGGCCGCAAAGGTCGGTACGGCGCGCGCCACGACATGGTCTCGCGTGCGTGCAGACGGCGCGGATCCCCTCGCACAGCTCTCCGCGGCGGCGGTGCAGCTCGGGCAGCCGGTGTCCCAGTCCGGCCCGAACATGAAGTGGCGCACGATCAGCTGGCGCCGCCCCTCGAAGAGATCGATCAGGCTCGCCTCGCCGTTCGCGCCGTGAAACACGTAGTCCTTCACGCGGGTGTCTCCACGGTATGACCGCGGAGACACCCGTAGCTCATCGCCTCCTACAGGATCCGCAGGATCAGGATGACGATCAGGATGATGACGATCAGTCCGATGATGCCGACGCCGGTTCCAAGCGCAAGGACTTCCATGGCCAACCTCCGTTGGTCGATGTGAGCATGGGAGTTCCCCGCACGTCAGCTGGACAAACCTCGTTCGCGTCGCTATATTTCGCATAGTAAGTTTCGTACGCGAAAGGCTTTTACGCGAATCATGTCGGCACGAACCACATCGAAGCGTGAGCTGGCGGCCGAGATCGGGAGCCTCTTCGGCGACCTGGCCGTCCAGTCGAAGCGGTCACTGCGGCCGCTGCTCGAGGCCGAGGGCGTCACGATGCCCCAGGCCATCCTGCTTCAGGCGCTCGAGCGCGCAGGCGGGCGCCAGTCCGCCCGCGAGCTGGGCCGTGAGTGCCACATGCTCGCGTCGACCGTGACCGGCGTGATCGACCGGCTCGAGCTCGCGGGGCATGTGCGCCGCGAGCGCGACTCGCGCGACCGCCGGATCGTGTGGGTCGTCCTGACCGAGGAGGGCGACGCGCTCGTCGAGCGCATGCCCTCGTTCTTCGAGCACCTCGGCAAAGCCTTCACGGTGCTCCCCGCGCGGGAGCTCGAGCAGATGCGGGAGTCGCTCCTCCGGGTGCTGGCTGCCGGAGAGAACGAAGGGGAACGCTGATGCCGATTCTGACCGAGGCCAACCGCAAGTGGTGGACGCTGGGGGCGATGTGCTTCGCCCTTTTCATGGTGATGCTCGACAACACCGTCGTGAACATCGCCCTGCCCGCGATCAAGTCCGACTTCGGAGCCTCGATCTCCGGCCTCTCGTGGGCGGTCAACGCCTATACGCTGAGCTTCGCCGTCCTGCTCGTCACCGGCGGGCGGCTGGGAGACGTCTTCGGCCGCAAGCGCATGTTCCTGGCCGGCCTCATCGCTTTCACGCTCGCCTCGATCGGTGCCGGGCTCTCGCAGTCGATCGGGCAGCTGATCTTCTGGCGGGCCGCTCAGGGAGCCGGCGCGGCGTTCCTCATGCCGGGCTCGCTCTCGATCCTGACGGACGCCTTCCACGGCCGTGAGCGCGGCCGTGCGCTGGGCCTCTGGGCCGGCATCTCGGGCATGGCGCTCGGCATGGGCCCCGTGCTCGGCGGCCTGCTCGTCGAGAAGGCGGGCTGGGAGTGGATCTTTTTCCTGAACGTGCCGGTGGCCCTGATCGCCGTGCCCGTGACGCTGTACGCGGTGCGCGAGTCGCGCGACCCATCGGCCGTGCGCCGCATCGACTGGGCCGGCATCGGGACGCTCTCGCTCGGAATGGGGCTCGTCGTCCTCGCGCTCGTCCAGGCCAACGACCAGGGCTGGACGTCGTCGCGCACGCTGATCGAGCTCGCGGTCGGCGCCGCCGGCCTCGTGGCCTTCGGCTGGCTCCAGATCGCGGGCGACGATCCGATGGTCGACCTCGGCTTCTTCAAGAACCGGACGTTCTCGGCAGGCAACCTGGTCGCGTTCCTGGTGACTTACTCGATGTTCGCGACGTTCTTCTTCATCACGCTCTACATGCAGGACATCCTGCGCCTCTCGCCGCTCGAGACCGGCGTGCGCTTCCTGCCGATGACGGTCCTGATCATCCTGACAGCGCCGATCGCCGGACGCCTCTCGGACCGGTTCGGCAGCCGCTGGCTCCTGGCGGGCGGCATGGCGCTTGTCGCGCTGTCGCTCGGGCTCGAGTCGCGGATCACCGACACCAGCGGCTACCTGACCCTCCTCCCCGCCTTCCTGGTCGGCGGCGTCGGGATGGGGATGACGATGTCGCCGATGACCGCCGCCGTGATGGGCTCGGTCGAGCGCACCAAGGCGGGCGCGGCATCGGGCGTGCTCTCGATGATGCGGATGATCGGCGGCGTCTTCGGCGTCGCGACGCTGACGGCGCTCTTCCAGCACCTCGCCGCGAGCCGGGCTGCGGACGGCCATACGCCCTCCGACATCTTCATCTACTCGCTCTCGCACAGCCTGCGACTCTCGGCGGTGATCGCCGTCGTCGGCGCGCTCGTCGCGGCGATCTTCATCCGCAGCCACCACGTCGAGGAGCAGGCCGAGCAGGCGGCCGCGGCGGCGGCCGAGCCCGTGCTCGACGTGGTCTAGCTGTCGACCGGGACCTTGGCGGTGACCATCTGGCCCCAGCGGTCCTCGATGCGGCGCATCTTCCAGATCGCGACCGACCCGGCCCACATGAGCAGGAACAGCGCGACGACCGCGTAGCCGAGCGTCTCGAAGTCGAGCGCGTTCAGGGTGTCCCACACGCCGCCGGAGAGGGCGAGCTTCATCGAGACCACCTGGAACAGCTCCACCGTCCCGATCACCATGGCGACGACGACCGAGAGCATCGTGACCGTGATGTTGTAATAGATCTTCCGGATGGGGTTCGAGAAGGCCCAGCCGTAGGCCTGGCTCATGAACGCCCCGTCGAGCGTGTCCATCAGGCTCATGCCGGCCGCGAACAGGATCGGCAGGGCCAGGATGGCGAGGATCGGCACGGCGTGGGTGGCGACGCCGGCGGCCAGCGCGAGCAGCCCGACCTCCGTCGCGGTATCGAACCCGAGCCCGAAGAGGATCCCGAGTGGATACATCTTCCAGCTGCGGTCGATGAGGCGAACGAAGCGGCCGAAGAACCGGCCCATCAGGCCGCGCTCGTAGAGGCGCCGCTCGAGCCGCTCGCCGTCGTAGCACCCGGTCTTCATCTCCCGGAAGATCCGCAGGATGTCGAGGAGGACGACCAGGTTCAGGATGCCGATGATCCACAGGAACGTGCCCGAGATGGATGCGCCGACGTAGCTCCCGTACTCGTGGAGCGCCGGCACGCTCGAGTTCACCGAGCGGGCGCCCAGCGCAAGCGCCATCGTGAGGGCGAACACCACCGACGAGTGGCCGAGCGAGAAGAAGAACCCGACGCCCACCGGCCGCTTGTCCTCCGAGAGGAGCTTCCGGGTGGTGTTGTCGATCGCCGCGATGTGGTCGGCGTCGAACGCGTGCCGCAGGCCGAAGAGGTACGCGGTCAGCCCGAGCCCGACCAGCGGCCGGTAGTGGCCCGAGTAGTAGAGGAAGAGCCCCCAACCCACGACGTGGAGCGCCAGCACCGCGGCACCGAAGCCCGACAGTCGCAGCCATTCGTCGCGCGTGACTCCACGCGTCCACCTCGCGAGCATCGTGTACCTCCGGGAACGGGACGTGAGCTTGCGGCGTATTCGCCGCGCTCCCCGGACCGGTTCGGAGGCTAACGACTTCGGCGCCGATGGCCCGCTGCCTCGGCGCGGGTCTCGCAGGCGACGCCCCAGATCTCGCACAGAATGTCGCCTGTCTCGAATCGGCTGCCCTGGTCGTCGCCGTTCACAGGGCGGCAGAGGCGGACGTGCACTCCTGTGCCTGCGCGGCGCAGATCCCACCCGGGGTGCCG
>DATAEI010000154.1:0-9684 GCA_036258075.1 Gaiellales bacterium | reverse complement strand
GCGGGCGCGATCGCGGGATCGTTCCTGGGTCAGCGGCTCGGGTCACGCCGCGAGCGAATCGCGATGATCGCGAGCGCGCTCGGCATGGCCACCGGCTTCGCCGTGATCGGCGTCGCGAGCTGGTTCGTCATGGTCCTCTTCGGCATGGCGTTTGCGGGCGTGGCGGAGGGCGCCGGCAGCGTTGCCGAGCAGGGAATCGTCCAGCGGCGCACGCCCGACGCCGTCCGGTCGCGGGTCATCGCCGCCAGCGAGGCCGCCCTCCTCATCGCCTTCGCTGCGTCGTTCGCCGTCGCGGCCCCGATCATCCACGTGTTCGGCGT
Organism: Gaiellales bacterium; assembly: GCA_036258075.1. Classification (GTDB taxonomy): domain Bacteria; phylum Actinomycetota; class Thermoleophilia; order Gaiellales; family JAICJC01; genus JAICJC01. The sequence continues at coordinate 9,364 of DATAEI010000154.1, read as the reverse complement.
TCAGGGCACGTACGTGATCGCCGCCGCGGCATCGGTTGCCGCGGCGGCGATCCTCGTGCCCGCGATGCGAGGTCTAGTAGTTGCCGCCGAAGTCGACGGTGACGTAGAGCCCCGCTCTGCCTCCCCACGTGCCCCGGGAGACCCCGAGGCCGACGGCACGGAAGTGCCCGCTCAGGAGATTCGCGCGGTGGGGCGGTGAGGCGCGCCACATGCGCATGAAGCCTTTGGCGGTCATGTCGCCGACCGCCAGATTCTCACCGATGTACGTACCGCGGTATCCCCAGTACCGGATCCGCGTGATCCACGACGATCCGTTCGACGCCGAGTGCGACAGCATGTGGTGCGTCGCCATGTCACCGCTGTGCGCCTGAGCGGCGTTCGCCAGATGGACCTTGACGCGGAGCGAGTGGCGCCCGTGCACCGCCCGGTAGTGGTTGATCCGGTGCATCAACGCCGAGCGGAAATGCGACAGCGAGCCCGCGTGGGCGACGGCAGGAACCATCACCACGAGCGTCAACACGACCAGAAGCACACCTGCGATCCGAACCCTCATACACCCCTCCCGAAGAGCCGGCCGCGGGCACCGTAGCCGGGGAATCGCGCTCCAGGAGCGGGCTTAACGGAGTGTTTGGGGAGTCTTTACGGACACCCGGCTTTGTAAAGAACTCGTGCCGTCCCTAACGAGCGGGGCCCGCTGCAAGCGGCCGCTCGCCACATGTCGCCGCAACCGCCGCCGCGAGGATGTCGAGCGCCTCATCGAGCTGCTCGTCTGAGGCGACGAGCGACACCAGGACGCGGATGCAGTTGGAGTGGACGCCCGCCTGGAGCAGGATGAGACCCGACTGGAGGGCCCGCTCGCGCACTGCCGCGGCGATCTCGGGAGCAGGCTCCTTCGTGTCGCGGCTGCGCACGAACTCCATTGCCAGCATCGGGCCGAGGCCGCGCACGTCGCCGATCTGGTCGAACTGCGCCTTCAGCTCCTCGAACCTGCCCCGGATTCGCTCGCCGATGGCAACGCCACGGTCGAGCAGGCCGCCCTCGAGCTCCTCGAGCACCGCGAGCGCTGCAACGCAGCCGAGCGGCGACCCGACGAAGGTGCCGCCGATCGAGCTGTCGGGCGCGGCATCGACGACATCCGCCCGTCCCAGGACGCCCGAGAGCGGCACGCCGGCGGCGATCGACTTCGCGACGACGATCAGGTCGGGCTCGATCCCGAAGTGCTCGATTGCGAAGAGCTTTCCCGTACGACCGAAGCCGGACTGCACCTCGTCCGCGACCAGGACGATGCCGTGCTCGGAGGCCAGCTCGCGCAGGCCGCGCACCCACTCGACCGGCGGCACGACGAACCCGCCCTCGCCCTGGACGGGCTCGAACACGATCGCAGCGACGTTCTCGGCGGCGACGTGGGTCGTCAGCATCCGCCGCAGGAGCTCGAGCGCCTCGCCGGCCGGATCGGGCCCCGGCCACCGGTACGGGTTCGGGAACGGCGCCCGGTAGACCTCGGGCGCGAACGGGCCCATGCCGGCCTTGTAGGGGTGCTGCTTCGAGGTGAGCGACATCGCCATGAGCGTGCGGCCGTGGAACGCTCCCTCGAACGCGATCACGGCCTGACGCCCGGTTGCCTGGCGGGCGATCTTGACGGCGTTCTCGACGGCCTCGGCGCCGGAGTTGAAGAAGGCGGCCTTCTTGGGGCCCGATATGGGCGTGCGCTCGAGCAGCCGCTCGGCGAGCTCGACGTAGGACTCGTACGGCAGGATCGTGAAGTCGGTGTGGAGGAAGCGATCGATCTGCTCGTGCAACGCGGCCGAGACGCGCGGGTTGGTGTGGCCGACGTTCAGGCAGCCGATCCCGCCCGACCAGTCGAGGTAGGTGTTGCCGTCGACGTCGGTGACCGTGCAGCCGTCGCCCCGGTCGATCACCACGGGCGCAACGAGCGACTTCGCAACGGCGACGACCCGCTCCTTGCGCGCGACGATCGCGCGCGACTTCGGCCCCGGGATCTCGGTGCGCAGCTCGACCGTCCCGCCCATATCAACACACCTCCATGCCAGGAAATACGAGCAAACGACATTACCAGACAAGGGCCGGTAAACTCGGTTGGATGGTGCTGTCTGACCGGTCGATCCGCGAGGAGATCGCTGCGGGGCGGATCGTCATCGACCCGTTCGACGACGCGCTCGTCCAGCCGTCCAGCATCGACGTCACGGTGGGGAGCGCCTTTCGCGTCTTCCGCAACTCGCGCTACCCCTACATCGACGTGAAGCAGCCGATGGAGGACCTGACCGAGCTCGTCACGGTGGCCGACGACGAGCCGTTCATCCTCCACCCCGGCGAGTTCGTGCTCGGGGTCGTGGCCGAGCGGATCAGCCTTCCCGACGACATCGTGGCCACCCTGGACGGGAAGAGCTCGCTGGGACGGCTCGGCCTGGTCGTCCACCAGACCGCCGGGGTCATCGACGCCGGATTCGACGGGCACATCACCCTCGAGCTCGCCAACATGGCCAACCTCCCGATCACCGTCTACCCGGCGATGCGGATCGCGCAGCTCAGCTTCATGACCCTCACCACGCCGGCGGAGCATCCCTACGGCTCGGGCCGTCTGGGATCGAAGTACCAGGGCCAGGCCGAGCCGACGCCGAGCCGCTACCACCTGAACTTCACGTCATGAAGGTGCTCGTCACGGGCGCGACGGGCTACGTCGGGTCGGCCGTAGTGCGCAGGCTCGAGGCCGACGGCCACCACGTGCGGCCGTTCTCACGGGCGTCGGGGGGCGACATCGCCGACCCGGCCTCGGTCGAGGAGGCGATGGACGGCGTGGACGCCGCCGTCAACCTCGTCGCGATCCTCGAGGGCACTCCGGAGCAGTTCGAGCAGATCGTGGCCGGCGGGGCGCGAAACGTCGTCGCGGCCGCGGACGCCGCCGGCGTCCGCCGCGTGCTGCACATGAGCGCGCTCGGCGTCACCGAGGAGCATGCGCCGCGCACGGGCTACTGGGGCGGCAAGTGGCGTGCCAAGCAGGCGGTCGTCGAGAGCGGCCTCGACTGGACCGTCTTCGAGCCGAGCTTCGTCTTCAGCCAGGGAGGCGGCGCGTTCAAGGAGTTCGAGCGGCTGGCCCGGCTTCCGGTCGTGCCCGTGATCGGCAACGGCCGCTACCGCCACCAGCCCGTGTGGCTGGGCGACGTCGCGGCCGCGTTTTCGCGCGCGCTTGAGCGGCCCGAGACGATCGGCAAGACCTATCCGCTCGGTGGCCCACAGGTGTTCACGTTCGACGAGCTCCTCGACGAGCTGGCCCGCGTGACCGGGCACCGCGCCCATCCCAAGGTGCACGCGCCGGCGGGGTTCGTGAGCCTCCAGGCGAAGCTTCTGCTGCGTCACCTGCCTCCGCCGCTTCGCGTGACGCCCGACCAGATCACCATGCTCCTGGCCGGCGCCGAGTGCGACCTCACGCCGATGCGAGAGGGCCTGGGAATCGAGCCGGCCTCGATCGGCGAGGCCTACACAAAGAGCGTGTAGATGACGGATCACTCCGTGCCGGCGCGATAGGCGAGGACGCCGGCAAACCCGACGAGGCCCGCGCCGGCCACCGCGTCGGCCGTCCGGATGAGCCGGGCGCCGACGTGCCGCCGGGCCAGCGCCACGCCGCACGAGAGGACGACGAACCACGCCAGCGATCCGATGCCCACGCCGGCCAGCATGGCCCCCGCCTCGCCCGCGCTTCGGGCAACGCCCGCGGCCGATGCCGCCGCGAAGATGGCCGCCCACGAGCCGATCGTGGTCGGGTTCGAGGCGGTGGCGGCGAGCGACGTCACAAACGCGCGGCGCGGGCTTCGCACCTCGGCCTCCATCTCGCCGCCGGCCCTGACGCGGAACGCCGACCAGAGCGTGCGCAGGCCGAGCCAGGCGATCACCGCGGCGCCGACGATGCCGAGCACCGGCCGCAGGCCGCTGTGGGCCAGCACCGGGCCCGCCCCGGCGATCCCGAGCGCCGCGTAGCCCGTGTCGACGACGGCCGCTCCCGCCCCGATCGCGAGCCCGACGGCGACCTCGCCACCGCGCACGACCGAGCGGATCAGGAGCAGCGAGATCGGCCCGATCTGGGCCGCGACGAGGAGCCCGAACCCGAGCCCCGTGATGAACGCCGTCCACACCGCAGAAAATCTATCGCGAGCCTTGGCTCCGGCGATGGCCGTTGCTACGATGTTCAGACCGCGGAAAGGAGGTGGTCCGACTTGTTAGACGGTTCAAGACGGGCGAGTGGAGGTGCTCGCGGGTAGGGGCGAATCCCTGAACCCAAGGGGAATCGCTGCAGCCGGCGTTGGGATAGCCTCCATCACCTCCTGAGGTGGTGGGAACAGCAATCGCCGCTACCCAATCCAACGCGATATCACCGCGACGGGGCGCATCGGCCAAGCCGGTGCGCCCCGTCTGTTTCTCGAGATGCCTCCCCTCGGCCCGATCCTGAAGAGCCGGCCCGTTCTCGCCATCCTGGCGGGGTCAGCGGTGGCCTTCGCGGTCCTCGTGGTGACGGACGGCAGCGCCCCGGCACAGGTGAGCGGGGCGAAGCCGCAGGCAGGACCGCGTCACGGTCCGGACCGGGCCCCGAGCTGGCACGGGGAGATCGCGTTCGCCGTCCCCACGAGCACCAGCGGGACCGATGCCGAACTCGTGGAGGTCGCCGCCGAGGAGCGCACCGAGCCGTCGGTCGTCTACCGCGCGCCCCCCGGCCAGACGATCCGCGACCTGGCGTGGTCGCCCGACGGCGCTCGCCTGGCCGTCGTCGTTGGCACGCCCATCGGCGCCGGCCACGTGCTGACGATGTCCGCCACGGGCGACGACATCCGCGAGGTCACCCGCGGCCGGAAGGTCAGCACGGCCTCCGTCGCATGGTCGCCGAACGGGCGCCGGCTCGTCTACGACCTCGGACAGGCCGGGCACCCGGAGCGCGGCCAGCCGCTGATCGTGAGCCGCGCGGACGGGGCGCGCGCACACCGCATCACGCCGCCGCACGGGCTGGCCGTCGCCCCGGCCTGGTCGCCCGACGGACGCCTGATCGCCTACGTGAAGCCGTATGCACCGGGCGAGTCCGCCGGCCGGACGGGATCCATCCGGGTCATCCCGGCGGCGGGCGGCGCCTCGCGAGGCGTGTCGGCCGTGTACGACGGCCACGAGCCGTCGTGGGCCGCCGACAGCCGCACGGTCTCGTACGCCGCGAACTGGGAAGGCGGGCAGGGGCTCGTCTCGGTCGCGCTGCACCACGACGCCACGCCGTACCTCGCCTTCGACTGCACGGCCGTCCTGCGCTGCGACACCATCGGGTCGCTGAGCGCGGCGCCGGGCGAGGGTGCGCTGGGATTCCTCGTCACGGTCGACCACCCCGCCCGGGCCCTGGTGTCGGTGACCCGGTTCGGGTCGACGACCGGCTCGGTGCCGCTCCTGCGCCTGCCGCTCTACACGTGCTGCATGACCTGGGCGCCCCCGGCCCCCGGCCAGACCGCGGTCTGAGCTACATGCCCCAGCGATCGGCGCCGAGCAGCTGGAGCTCGGCCGAGGCGTCGGCGAGCGTCGAGACCGGGCCGTCGCCGCGCTCCTCGACGCGCACCGAGACGGTGCGGCCCACCCGGTCCTCGACCGCGGAGCGGTTGCCGTCGCCGTCCTCGAGCTCGGTGACGGCATCCTCGCCGTCACCGGCGCGCCCGGTGATGGTGTAGCGGCGGCCCGGTTCGACGCCGGCGCTGTACATGTAGTGCAGGATCTCCTCGGCCTCGTTCTCGAGCCGGAGCACCGTGACGGCGCTTCCCGACTCGACCGCCGGCAACGGCTCGCCGGGCTCGCGCGGGTAGTCGCCGATCGGGTGCCCGTGCGGGCACGTGCGCACCTCGCCGATCATCTCGAGCATCTTTGCCTCGAGGCGTGGCGAGATGGAGTGCTCCATCGCGTGGGCCTCCTCGTGGACGTCGTCCCACGGGATCCCCATGATCTTCACCAGATATGCCTCGACGAGGCGGTGGCGGGCGACGATGCGCTCGGCCACCTCGTGGCCGCGGTCGGTGAAGTGGATCAGCTTGTGGTCGTCGCGGCTCACGAGACCCTCGTCGGCGAGCCGCTTCAGCATCTCGGACGCGGACGGCTGCGACACGCGCAGCGCCCGGGCCAGGTTGGCCTGGGTGCGCTCGATGCCCGCCTCGTAGAGCCAGTAGATGCTCTCGAGGTATTCCTGCGTCGCCTCGGAGAGCTCTTCCACGCGGTCAGTCTACCGAGCGGGTCAAACCTGAACGTACACCTGGCCGTCGCGGATCTCGACCGGAAACGCCTCCACATCCTCGGTCGCCGGCAGCGAGAGCACGGCCCCGGTGCGCAGGTCGAAGCGGGCGCCGTGGCGGGGGCACACGACCTCGAACCCCTCGCGGTCGCCCTCGCAGAGCGGGCCGTCGTCGTGGCTGCAGCGGTCCTCGAGGGCGTAGAACGCCCCGTCGATCCTGTACACGCCGAGGAAGAGCGACCCCGCCTGGACGATCTTCACCCCGCCCTCGGCGATGTCGTCCTCCGGCCCTACGTGGACTTCCACTCGAGGTCGCCGTCGTCCGAGGCCTCGCCGAGCGCGACGCGCAGGACGTTCACCGAGAGGAGCGCGCACTTCAGGCGGATCGGCGAGAGCGGGATCCCGAGCTCCTCGAGCACGTCCTCGCTTCCGAGCGCGCGCACCTCGGCGACCGACTTGCCCTTGACGACGTCCGAGATCATCGATGCGGCAGCCTGGCTGATGGCACAGCCGCGGCCGTTGAAGCGCACGTCCTGCACCGTGCCGCCGTCGATCTCGAGCTCGACCGAGAGCTCATCCCCGCACAGCGGGTTCACGCCCTCGGCCGTCGCCGTCGGGTGGTCGAGATGCCCGGCGTTGCGGGGATTCTTGTAGTGATCGAGGATGTTCTCGCGGTAGAAGTCGTCCATCTGCCGGAATTCTACCCTTCCCCGATCGCAAGCCTGACAAGCGTGGGCCACCACGCGGCGGTGATCAGCTCGGACGGCCCGTCGCCCGGGTAGGCGGCCGAGAGCCGGACCTCGGCGACCTCGGTTGGGTGGGGCACGATCTGCGCCGACGGCGAGAGCCCGGCGCGGAACACCACCTGGACGGTGCGGCCGCGGCGGTCGTCGACGAGCGCCATCGGTCGCAGGTCGAGCAGGTCGCCCGCTGCGAGGCCCAGCTCCTCGGCCGCCTCGGCGACGATCTGCGCCTCGAGGGCCGGGCCGGGCACGGCCGTCCCGGCGACGCTGATCGTCCACCCGCCCGGATGGTCGACGGTGTCGGAGCGCCGCTGCCACAGGAGCGCGCCGCCGGCGCCGACCAGCGCGAGCTGGACTCCCAGCGCCCCGTGCGTGCCCGGAAGCGGCTGCGCCCGGTCGGCGGTGTGCCACGCGTACGTGGCCGGGTAGACGGCCAGCCGCCCGGGGGCGGCCGCTGCCACCATCAGGACCGGCCCGTCGACCATCGCCGGGTGCGCGTCGAGCCGCCGCCGCTCGGCGTCGATCCGCGCCCGCTCGGCCGGGCCGAGCACGGGCGCCGCAGCTCGTTCGACCGCCGGCAGCCGCTCGAGCGGCCGGACAGCGACCGCCGCGCTCACACCCCGAACGTCCGCTTGACCCTGTCGAGGCCGGTCGCGAGCCGGTCGAGATCCTCGGTGGTGTTGTAGAGGTAGAGGCTGGCGCGGGTCGTCGCGACCACGTCGAAGTGCCGCATCGCGGGCTGCGTGCAGTGGTGGCCCGCGCGCACGCACACGCCCTCGGAGTCGAGGATCTGGGCGACGTCGTGGGCGTGGACGCCCTCCACGGTGAACGACAGGATCCCGGCCCGGTCGGGCGGCGGCGGGCCGTAGAGCGTGACGCCCGGGATCGCGTTCAGGAGCTCCCATCCGTACGCGGTGAGCACCTGCTCGTGCTCGTGGATCGCGTCGAGGCCGATCCCGGTGACGTAGTCGATCGCCGCACCGAAGCCGACCGCCTCGGCGAGCGGCGGGACGCCGGGCTCGAACTTGTACGGGAGGTCGTTCCAGGTCGTGCCCTCGAGCGTCACCTTGGCGATCTGGCCTCCGCCGGTCAGGAAGGGGTCCATCGCCTCGAGCAGGTGTTCCCGGCCCCACAGGGCGCCGATCCCCGGACCGCAGATCTTGTGGCCCGAGATCGCGTAGAAGTCGCACCCCAGCGCCAGCATGTCGACCGGCCGGTGGGGCGCCGCCTGGGCGCCGTCGCAGACCATGACCGCGTCGTGCTGGTGCGCCCAGCGCGCGATCGCCGCGACGTCGTTCACGGTTCCGAGCGAGTTGGAGACGTGGGTCGCGGCGACGAGCTTGACGTTCGCCGACCCGAGCGCCTCGAGCGACTCCGAATCGAGCTCGCCGCGGTCGGTGAGGCGGACGAAGCGGAGCTCGGCGCCGGTGCGGCGGGCGAGCTCCTGCCACGGCACGAGGTTCGAGTGATGCTCCATCTCGGTCGAGACGATCACGTCGCCCTTGCCGAGGAACCGCAGGCCGTAGGCGTAGGCGACCAGGTTGATGCCCTCGGTGGCGTTCCTGACGAAGATGACCTCGCGCCGGCTGGGGGCGTTCAGGAACGCGGTCACGATGTCGCGCGCTCCCTCGTAGCGCTCGGTCGCCCTCTCGCCGAGGGTGTAGACCGCCCGGTGGACCGCCGCATATGACGTCTCGTAGACGTCGACGATGGTGTCGATCACCTGGCGCGGCTTCTGCGCGGACGCCGCCGAGTCGAGGTACGCGGGCAGCCTGCCGTTCACCTCACGGTTCAGGATCGGGAAATCGAGCTTGATCCGCGCCGCGTCGAGCGGCGTCGAGGGGGCTTCGACCGCCATGCGCTCAGTGTAGACCTGAAGCGGCGCGGCCCATCCCGGCGCACCATCGGAGTCAGACCCTAAAGGTGCGTCAGCCGATGCCGCTCCGCACGCCGGGGTTTCCGCCCTCCGGCGGAATGTGCCCGTACGGCTGGTAGGCCTGTCCCGGCTGATCCTCCGCCTCGTCGACCCGGTCGGGCCGGAGGCTCCGGTAGGTGAGATACGCGCCGGAGATGAGCGCGATCACCCCGCCGACGCGCAGCGCGATGATCAGATAGTCGACGGCGTGCATCGCCGCATCGACGCGGACGCGGCCGTCGTAGCTCCGCATGTACACGTACCGATCGGGCGTCGGCTCGAGCACGTACGAAAGGGCCAGCGCCAGCACCCCAATTGCGACAAGCATGAGAAAGACGACGCGGTCCCGGGGGACTCGGGTCACGACCGATGGCACCGCTTACCCGCCCCGCCAGTCGCGGATCACGGCGCCGCCGGCGGCGGGACTCCCCGCCTCGGACGGAATGG
>DATAEI010000153.1:0-15833 GCA_036258075.1 Gaiellales bacterium | reverse complement strand
CACTGGCTCGAGCAGGAGGGCTACATGGGGGCCCTGAAGCAGGAGTAGCATCGGTCGCGCGTGGACGCGCGACTGCTCGAGCTGATCGAGGCCGAGGCCTGGGCCGATATCTACCGGGCGGTTCCCGCTGCGCTCGCGGAGGAGCACGGGATCGCGGTGCTCGACCTGGGGGCCGCTGCGGCGTGCATCGTCGCGCGCGGGGTCCCCTCGCTCATGCTGAACCGCGTGATCGGCCTCGGCGTGGGCGTGCCGGCGACGTCGGCGATGCTCGACCTGGCCGCCGAGGCGTTCGGCGAGACCCGCTACATGATCCCCGTCGCACCGCAGTGCCAGCCGCCGGAGCTCACCGGCTGGCTGCGGGCGCGGGGGTTCGAGGCCGGCTACGCCTGGATGAAGTTCGAGCGCGGGGCGGAGCCTCCGCCCGCCGCCGCCACCGAGCTCGAGATGCGCCGGGCCGCGCCCGAGGATGCCGACGCGTTCGGGCAGGCGCTCGTCGCCGGATACGAGCTGCCGGGATGGATGGCCGGCTGGGTCGCGGCGCTCGTGGGCCGCCCCGGCTGGAGCTGCTACGTGGCGTTCGCGGGCTCGGAGCCGGCCGCCGCGGGCTGCGCCTACATCCGCCCGCCGGTCGCGTGGCTCGGGCTCGCCGGGACCGTCCCGGAGCTCCGCCGTCGCGGCGGCCAGGGAGCGATCATGGCGGCCCGCATCACCGAGGCGATCGAGGCGGGCTGCACGGCGATCGGCACCGAGACGGGCGAGCGCGTGCTCGGCCGGGCGAGCGCCTCGTACTCGAACATCATGCGCTTCGGGTTCACCGAGGCGTACGTGCGCCCCAATCTCATGTCGCCGCCCGGCGACGAGGTGGCGTAGGGCGGACCGGCCCGCCGGTGCTACTTCTGGGCGACCTCGCCGATCATCCCGAGGCCGAGGAGGATGCCGCCGGCGCCGAGCGGGACGAGCGCCCACTCCTCCCGCACGATGCCCGGCACGCCCAGCGGCAGCGCGATCACGACCGCCGCGATGTAGCAGAGGCACGCGATCAGGATGAGGCCGCGCGAGAGGCCGACGATCGTCTGCACGCGGACACTGTACCGCGCGCGTCAGGCGGTCCGGCGGCGGAGCGTCGTCGCGCCCAGCGCGAGCGCGAGGACGGTGACGCCGACGACGATCGCCAGGTCGCGCCAGGCGGTGCCGTCGAACCCGGGGCCGGTCGTGACGCGCGCGAGGCCCTCGTATGCGTACGTGAGCGGCAGCACGCTCGAGGCCGCGTCGAGGACATCCGCCATCTGGTCGCGCGGCACGAGCAGGCCGCAGAGGAGCAGCTGCGGGAACACGGTCGCCGGAAGGAATTGCACCGCCTGGAACTCGGTGTTGGCGAACGCGCTCACGAAGAGGCCGAGCGACATGCCGAGGACGGCGTTCGCGATGGCGAAGGCGACGACGTCGGCCTCCGACCCGGTCGACGAGAGGTCGAGGAGGCCGAACGCCACGGTCGTCGTCAGCGCGGCCTGGACCGCCGCCACCACGCCGAACGCGATCCCGTAGCCGAGCAGCAGGTCGAGCTTCCCGATCGGCATGGCCATGAGCCGCTCGAGCGTGCCGGTCGTGCGCTCCCGCAGCATCGTGATCGACGTGACCAGGAACATCGTGATGAACGGGAAGAGCCCGAGCAGTGGCCCGCCGATCCGGTCGAAGGTCACCGCCTGGCCGTCGAGCACGTACTTGAGCAGGATCTCGAGCAGGCACGGCACGAGCAGGAGGAGCGCCACGGTGCGCGGGTCGCGGCGGAGCTGGCGAAGGACGCGCCCGGCGGTGGCGAGCGTCGCCTCGGGTCTCACGCGCCGCCCTCTGACCGCTCGACGAGCGTGAGGAATGCCGCGTCCAGATCGGCGGCGCCGGTGTCGGCACGGAGCTCCGCCGGTGTGCCCGTGGCCAGGATGCTGCCGTCGCGCATCAGCAGGAGCCGGTCGCAGCGGTCGGCCTCGTCCATCACGTGGCTCGAGACGAGGAGCGTCGTCCCGTCGTCGGCCAGGGTGCGGAACATGTTCCAGAGGTCGCGCCGCAGCACCGGGTCGAGCCCCACCGTCGGCTCGTCGAGCACGAGGAGCGGCGGCTCGTTGAGGAGCGCCGTGGCGAGGCTCACGCGCGCCACCTGGCCGCCCGACAGCTTGCCGACCGGCCGGCCCGCGAGCGCCTCGACGTCGACGGCCGCCATGACCTCGGCGACGCGCCCAGGGGCGGCGCGCACCACGGTCGCGAAGTAGCGCAGGTTCTCCTCGACGGAGAGGTCGAGATACACCGACGGCGCCTGGGTCACGTAGCCGACCTGCTGCCGCAGGCCGGTGGATCCGGCCGGGCTTCCGAGCACGGTCACCGTGCCGCCCTGCACGACCTGGACGCCGACGATCGCCCGCATCAGGGTCGACTTGCCGCACCCCGACGGGCCGAGGAGGCCGGTGATCTCGCCGCCGGGCACGTCCAGGTCGATCGCGTGCAGCACCTCGGCGTCCCCACGGACGACGCGGAGCGCCCTCGTCTCGATGGCGGGTGAGGGGGCCATCCGCGTGAATCTAGCCAGGTCGGGCACGGCGTGGGGCGCCCGGCAAGGCGTCACATGGGTGTCACGAGAGTCGAATGACACTCACCGTGTGCACAGTGGCCATCGCCGTCGACTGGCCACCGCCCCTCGCAGCAGCGCCCGCTACGCCGCCCGCGCCCGCTCCGCCTCGACCGGCTCGCGCCCGCCGGCGGCCGTGGCCACGCGCCGGGCCGACACGACGATGCCCGCCACCAGGCACAGCGGGATGAGAAGCGCGGCGCGCAGGCCCACCTGGCTCGAGGCGAAGCCGATGATCGCCGGGCCGCTGACGCTCCCGAAGTAGCCGATCGTGAAGAGGCGCGAGACGACGCCTTCGAGCGTGCCGAGCCCGGCGTTCCCGGCCGCGCTGACGGCGGTCGGGACGACGGGGCCGAGGCCCAGTCCGAGCAGGGCGAAGCCGACGATGCAGGTGGGTGCGGCCGGCACGGCGAGCGCCAGCGTCAGCCCGCCGAGCGCGACCGATGAGGAGACGCCGACGAGGCGCACCGGCCCGACCGCCGCGGCGATCCGGTCGCCGGTGAACCGGGCCACGGCCATGCCGAGCGTGAAGCCGGCGAGCCCGACCGCGGCGAGCGCGGAGGACGTGCCGGCCGAGTCGTGCATGTAGACGGCGCTCCAGTCGGCCGTGGCCGCCTCGGTCAGGAACGACGCGAACGCGATCAGGCCGAGGATGACGAGCGGAAGCGACCACGAGTCCCGCCTGCTCGTGGCCGACTGCGCGGGGGCCGGGCGGTGCGGCAGGCGCGCCAGGAGCGGGGCGGATCCCACCGCGACGGCGGCGGCCATGATCGCGAACTGCACGACGGGCCGCGCGTCCAGGGCGGCGCCGGCGACGCCTCCGAGCGCGCCACCGAGCAGTCCCAGGCTCCACATGCCGTGGAAGCCCGACATCAGCGGCCGCGCCGCGGCCCGCTCGACCACGACCGCCTCGGCGTTCATCGAGATGTCCACCATCGCCGCCACGACGCCGAACGCGACCATCGTCGCGGTGAGGACAGCGAGGCTGCCGGCGAGCGGCGCCACCACGAGGATCGCTGCGAAGATCGGCATTCCCACCCGCACGACGCGCCGCGGGCCGAGCCGGGCCGCGACGGCGCCGCCCGCGCGCCCGCCGATCAGCGTGCCGGCGGCCATGCCGAAGAGCGCGATGCCGAGCTGCCCGTCGGTCAGGTCGAGGCTGTGCTTGATCGCCGGAATCCGCGAGGCCCACGAGCCGCCGATCAGCGAGTGCGCCATGAACGCCGTCGCAACGGCGACCCGGCCGCCGTGCCGGTCGAGAAACCGTGCCATGCCGCGAGGCTAGATGATCGATGCGCACCTTCCGCGCGCCTGGACCGATCGAGACATCGGGTACACTCCCCGCCGATGACGTTCTGCACGGTGACGTTCCGTGGCCGCGCGAGGTCGCGGCGGCCACGCCCGGCTCGCTGACGGGCAGCACCTTCTTCGCAGCTCGCGGCTCGCGGCGGAGATCGTCGCCGCGGCAGGCGTTGCGCGGTCCGACCTCGTCTTCGAGGTCGGCGCCGGAACCGGTCGCCTGACCGCGCCGCTCGCGGCGGCCGCCGGCCGGGTGGTGGCTGTCGAGCTCGATCCGCGGCTCGCCGAGGGTCTGCGCCGCCGGTTCCGGAACGAGCCGAGGGTCACCGTCGTCGAGGGCGACGCGCTCCTCGTCCCTTCCCCCGAGGCTCCTCACCGCGTCGCCGGCAACGTCCCGTTCGGGATCTCCACGGCGCTCCTGCGCCGCATCCTCGACGACCCCGGCTCGAGCTGCCTCGCCGCGGACCTGGTGGTGCAGGACGGCCTCGCCCGCAAGCGCTGCGCGATGCGGCCGTGCACCATGCTCTCACTCTCCTGGCTCCCGTGGTGGCGGCTCACGATCGACCGCCTGCTGCCAGCCGGGTCGTTCGTGCCCCGGCCGTCGGTCGGCGCGGCGGTGCTGGCAGCCCGCCGCCGGGAGCCTGCGCTCGTGCCGGCGGAGCGTGTGGACGCCTACCGGGCGCTCCTGCGGCGCGCGTTCGAACGCGCCGACGCCCCGGTGCGCGTCACGGCCGGAACAGGCAGCGCCGCATGGAAGCGGCTCGCGCGCGACCGCGGATTGCCGTACGACGCCCGCCCTCGCCAGCTCGACGTCTGGGACTGGGCCGCGCTCTATGGCGCCCGCTCGTCGTAGCCGGCGAGCACCGGGGTTTCAGGCCCAGAGGACCGCGGGCACCTAGGGGAGCAGATGCACCGTGCGGCTGATCAGGGTCATGTCCAGGATGCGGCGGATCGAGGGCGACGTGCACACGAGCTCGAATCGGGCGCCGCGCTCCTGCATCCGCTGAGCGGACGCCAGGATGACGCCGAGCGCAGTCGAGTCGAGGAAGGTCACGCCGCTCGCGTCGAGTCGCAGGATATGGCTCACGGAGCTCTCGGCGGCCTCGAGCGCGTCGCGGAGCGCGTCGGACGAGTCGATGTCGAGCTCGCCCTGAACCTGGACGACCGTGGCGGACTCGTCGACCTCGGACTGGGTGAAGGTCGGACCTGCCGTATTCTGCTCCATACGGTTCACGTTACCCGCTCCGCGCGGCGGACGAACCCACTTGCCGATGCCCTAGCCCTGGACGCGCCGGGCGAGTGGAAGGCCGTACCAGGCGTCGTTCCTGTCGCTCACCCGCCCGGCAGGTCCCCTCTCCGGCACACGCGAAATGCATTACCGCAGTCGGCGGGCGAAGAGGATCGAGGAGCGCCCGGTCTCCGGGTCGTGGTCGATGCGCCACCGCGTCGTCAGTCGCTCGACCACGGCGACGGCCACCGGGTCGTCGACCAGCTTCTGGGTGCCCGTGCCGGAGACGACGATCTCGATCCCGCCGGGGCGCGGCCGGAACTCGATGTCGAGAGCGGTACCGTCGCCGTGGGCGACCGCGGCCGCGCACACCTCGGAGAGCACGAGCTTCGACTCCTCGACCTCGTCGTCCTCGGCGTCGGCGAGGATGCCGCTCAGGGCGGCGCGGCATACTGTCAGGAACGAGGCGTCGGCTGGAATCGTCAGGTGGACATGCGAATCGGAGGTCACGAGTGAACCGTACCGTCCGCCTCGAACTGCCAAACGCGGCCAGGCGATCGCCGGTCGCGGGTCAGGTGGTCCTGGCGTTGGCGATCGCGTGCGGCGCCGGCCCGCTGGCGGGCGAGCGTCTGCGCCGTTCCGTCGAGGCGAGCGTGTCGGAGGCGCCGGGTGCGTTGGTCATCGATGCCCTGGCCGAGCGCGGCTCGCTCGACCTGGCGCTCTCGGCCGATCCGGACGACGGCTGGGCCGACCGGGCGGCGCTGGCGCTTGCGGGGCATGGAGCCGTTCGCACCTCCCGCGGAGTCGAGCTGCGCGTGCAGCGGGCGTCGCTCTTTCGCGTGGCCGATGTTTGACGGGGCTGCGGGACCGCACACCTCATGGGTGGAACGCCACCAAAGGAGCACAGCTACCCATGACGACACGGCCCAAGACGCACGCAGCACCCGCGACGCAGCCTTCCAAGGAGGCCGTCGATCGTGACGCGCTCATCATGCGCCATGCCAAGCTGGTCAGGTCGATCGCGCGCCGGTATGCCGGGCGCGGCCTCGCGTACGAGGACATCGTCCAGAGCGGCTACATCGGGCTGATCCAGGCGGTCGACAGGTTCGACCCCAGCCGGGGCGTTCCGCTCCGCGCCTACGCCGCCCGCACGATCGAGGGCGAGATCATGCACCTCTTCCGCGACCGTGGCTGGGCGCTCCGCGTCCCGCGCTCGCTCCAGGAGATGAGCCGGCGCATGGCCGTGCTGTCCGAGCGGATGAGCCATAGGCTCGGCAGGACGCCGACGGCCGAGGAGCTCGCCGAGGCGTCCGGCGAGGACGTCGAGCGGGTCATGGAGGCGCTGTGGGCGCAGCGCGCCTACACCGTCGAGCCGCTGACCGAGGCGCCCGTCTCGGACGAGGGCGAGCGCTCCGGAGCCGCCGGCCGCGAGCTCAGCGTCGAGGAGCCCGGGTTCGAGGGCGTCCTTCGCCGCGAGACGCTCGAGCGGGCGATCCGCAAGCTGCCGCCGCGCGAGCGGGCCATCGTCGCGCTGCGCTTCCTGGACGACCTCACCCAGTCCGAGATCGCCGCCCGGATGAACATCAGCCAGATGCACGTCTCGCGGCTCCTGCGCACCTCGCTCGACCAGCTGCGCGTCGAGATCCAGTCGCTCGAGTCCGCGGCCTAGGCGGCCGTCAGCCTGCGCGGATGACGTCGCCGGAGTCGAGGTCGATCTCGATTCGGGCGTCGTCGGCCGTATCCGCGAGGGCCACGCCGTTCTTGCGGTAGTAGTCGGGCTCCACCAGGTGGAGCGGCGTTGCGACCTCGATCCCGGCCGGCCCGGGGCTGGCGACGCCGGTCGGGAGAAACCGCCTCGTCCCGGACGCGAGCTCCACCTCGTAGCCGACGAGGCGCTCGAGCTCCCGGTCGAGCACGAGCTCCGACACGTGGCCAAGAATCTGGCGGCCGACGACGACAGGCGCGCTCAGCACGCTTGTCGCGGACCGGCGATTCACGCCCTCCTCATTCCCGTGGCGCTCAGCGGTGAAACCGGCTACCGCGCGCCCGCCGCGGCGATGGCGTCCTCGCGAGACGGCCGCGTCGAGAGCTTCGCGTCGAGGCCCGTCAGCGTGAGGAGCCGGTGGACGCCGTGGCCGGAGGAGTCGGCGACTGCGATCGCGAACCCGGCGCCCTGCGCCGAGGCCCGTTCCTGGGCGGTGATGAGCACGCGCAGCACCGCCGAGTCGATGAACGTGGTCTGCGAGAGATCGATGGCGAGCCCGGACGCCGTCTCGAGCGCGGAATCGATCCGGCGGCTCACGTCCGTCGCCGTGGAGAGATCGTGCTCCCCATGCAGCGTCACGACGTCGACGGCTCCAATCCGCTCGACGTCGATGCCGTTGGCGCCGCTCGTCATCCGGATAGGTTAGCCAAGCGGTGGGTTCACTCCGCCGGGCCGGACAGCGCGAAGCGCATGCGCACCTCCGTGCCGCCGCCTTCGGGCGTGCCGATCTCGACCGACTGTGCGATGGCTGCGATCACCGGGAGCCCGACCCCGAGCCCCGGAGTGTCGACCCGCGGCGCCATGCCGCCGCCGTGGTCGCGGACGGTCACGGCGAGGGCGCCGTCCACATGGGCTGCCGTGATATGGATCGTGCCCTGCCCGTCCCCGTTGGGGTAGGCGTGCACGACGGCATTGGTGCACGCCTCGGTCACGGCGAGCGCGATGTCGGCCGTGACCTCGTCGCCGACATCGAGGCCGGAGAGCAGGCCGCGCAGAGCATGCCTGACGAGCGGGACGCCGGGAGCGGCCGCTGCGATCTCGATCTCAACCCGCTCCGAGACCGTCTCCATCCGAGCAGGATACCCCGAGCCACGGCTGGGGAACCGTCACCTCGGGGTGATGATCCGGACGACGACGACGGCCATGTCGTCTGCGGGGGCAACAGGCTGGAACTCGAGGACGCCTCGCTCGATCCGCTCGGCGATGCCGGTCGCGGACAGCCCCGCGCAGGAGGCGAGCAGCCCGCGGAGGCGTTCCTCGCCGAACTGCTCGCCTCCGCGCCGCTCCTCGGTGACCCCGTCGGTGTAGAAGACGACCGACTCGCCGGGCTCGAGCACCGTCTCGCGATCGCGCACGTCGACGTCCGCGTAGATGCCGAGGAGCGTGCCGGGCAGCGTGGCGTCCTCGACCGTGCCGTCGTTTCTGATCACGAGCGGCGCGGGGTGGCCGCCGGCGCTGGCCGTGAGCAGGGCGCCGCGCTCATGGTGCGTGAGCCGGCCGGCGGCGACCGTGCAGAAGCTCTCCTCGCGCACCTCCCGCAGGAGCGCGCGGTTCAGCCGCTCGAGGATCGCGCGCGGCGAGGGCTCCCGAAACGCGGTGGCCCGCAGCGTGTGGCGAGCGAGCCCGGTGATGGCGGCGGCCGCCGCGCCCTTTCCGCAGACGTCGCCGATCGCGATCGTCCAGCCGCCGTCGCCCGTCTCGAACGCGTCGTAGAAGTCGCCCCCGATCTCCGAGCCGGCCCCGGCCGGGTGATAGATCGCGGCGATCTCGGCGAAGGGAATGTCGGGCAGCGTGGGCGGAAGGAGCGTCCGCTGGAGCGTCCGGGCCACCTGGTCTCGGTCCTGGTAGAGGCGGGCGGTGTCGACCGCGGTCGCGGCCCGGCGCGCGAGCTCGGAGGCGAACGCCAGGTCGGACTCGTCGTAGCGGCGATCGGAGAGCGACGTTGCGAGGGTGATCACGCCGTGCGTCCGTCCGCGGCTCCGGAGCGGAACGACCATCGCCGAGCGCAGGCCGAGGCGCTCGAGCGTCTGCAACCTGGCGGCGTCGCCGGGGGCGGCCAGCCAGCCCGGCGCAGCGACCGTCGCAAGCTCGGCGACGCCCGTTCGCGCCACGCGGCTCGCGGCCCGTTCGTCGTCCAATCCGGCCAGCTCCTCCACCGCCGGGATCATGGCGGGGTCGGCGTGGGCAGCGATGCCTGCGGCGGGGTCACCCGCGATCTCGATGAGGCACCAGTCCGCCAGCCAGGGCACGAGCAGCCGCGCGAGCGCGGCGAGCGCCGAGCGGTAGTCGAGCGACTCGCCCAGCACCTCGCTCGACTCCGCCATGAGCGTGAGCCGCCCGCGTGCGAGCGTCTCGGCCTGGTACAGGTGGGCGTGATCGACCGCGAGCGCGATCCGGCCCGCGGCCAGCCGGATGAGCTCGATCTCGTCGTCCGTGAAGTGGCGCCGCTCGACGGATCCGACCTGCACGACCCCGAGCACCCGCCGGCCGATCCGGAGCGGCGCTCCGAGCATGCTGCGCACGCCGGCCGATCGCAGCGACGCGTTCACGAAGTCGGACGGGCCCAGGTCGTCGAACACCATCGGCTCAACCGATTCCGCGATGCGGCCGGCGACGCCCGTTCCGAACGGGATCCTCAGAAGCTCCGGCGACTGCTCGAACCCGAGCGCGGCCCGCATCTCGAGGGTGGTGCCGGACACGTCGGTCAGCAGAACGGCCGCCGAGTCGGTGCCGAGCTCGGTATGCAGCCGGTCGAGCACCACCGGCAGGAGGTCGTCGAGCTCGAGGTGGGCGAGTGCCGCGTCGGTGATGCGCTGGAGGCTGCGCGCGACCCGGGCCGCCTCGCGCGCCTCGCGCAGGAGGCTCGCGCCGTCGAGTGCCAGGGCGACCCGGCGGGCGATATCCTCGGCCATCGCCTGGTCCGGAGGGCCGAACGGCGCACGTTCGCTCCCACCTGCGAGGAGCATGACCCCGAGCACGCGCCCGCGCGCCGCGAGCGGGACGAACATCGCCGACCGCACGCCGAGCCGCTGGACGATGTCGAGGTGCGTGGAGTCGCGCACCCGCTCGCGGAGGGCAGCTTCCGTCAGGTCCGCGACGACCTCGGCCCGGCCCTCGGTGAGGACGCGCCGGATGTCGGGCGCGTCCGGGCTCGGCGGGTACCCGCGCAGGCCCTCGGCGAGCTCCGCGCGCTCTGGCTGCGCGTGGGCAACGGCGACCCGCTCGAGGCGACCGTCGGCGTCGAGGAGGTCGATCACGACGAGATCGGCGAGCCACGCAGCGGCGATCCGAGCGACGCTCTGGAGCCCCGCGTGGGCGTCGACCGAGGCCGCCAGGATCTCGCTGGTCTGCACCAGAAGCTCGAGGCGCCGGCCGCGGTCGGCGTCGTCCGCGCGCTCGGCCTCGAGTGCCGTCGCCACGATGCCCACGGCCCGGCCGTCGGCGTCGGTCAGCGGCCCGATCGCCGCATGCACGCGAAGGGGGGATCCGTCGCCCCGGCGGACGTCGAACTCGCCCTGCCACGCACGCCCCGCAGCGGCCCGGTCGCCGATCTGGCGAGCGAGCGCATGCCGGTTCTCCGGGATCACGAGCTCGAGCAGGGAGCGGCCGACCGCGGCATCCGCAGCGATGCCGAACAGCTTCTCGGCGGCGGGGTTCCAGATCGCCACCCGAAGGCCGGTGTCGACGGCTATGACGGCTGTCGGAGCCTGACCAACGACATCCGCCGCCACGATGTCCTCGATGACGTGCATGGGGCCCCTGGTAGCTCCTCTCGTGGCACCCACGCTATCGGCGGCCGCGGGGTGTGTCAACGGCGCACCGTTCCCACACCGCCGCGACGCCTGTACGCTCCGGTCATGCCGACTGCGCCGCCCGAGGATGTCCGCATGCACGCGTCCGATCCAGATGTTGCCAGGGCGGTCGCGGAGCCGGTGCTGCTCGCGCTCGGCGTGCGGGCGGGGCTCGACATCGGGCGGCTCGATGAGCTCGCGATCGCGCTCGGCATCGCGATCGGCTCGGCCGGCCTCGGTCCGGTGAAGACCCACCTGCGCCGGGCGGGCACGCGCATCAGCGTCACGGTCTCGCCGGTCGCGGCCGAACGGCTCCAGGGTCGGAGGGTGCTGCTCGAGCGCCTGTCGGCGTCCGTCGTCGAAGACGGCGACGCGATCGCGCTCACGCTCGATGCCTGAGCAGACCGACGCGCTCGCGAGGCGCGCCGCAGCCGGCGACACCAGGGCCCGTGAGGAGCTCGTCGACCGGGTGATGCCGATGGTGACGCGGCTCGCGCGGCGCTTCGAGGGCCGGGTGCCGCGCGAGGATCTCGAACAGGCCGGGGTCGTCGGCGTGCTCTCGGCGCTTCCCGGCTACGACCCCGGCCGCGGCACGGCGTTCGCCGCCTACGCGATGCCGTTCGCCGCCGGCGAGATGCTCGCGGTGGTGCGGGGGACCGCGCCGGTGCACGTCTCCCGCACCGGGCGGGACCTGGCCGCAGCGGTCGAGGCCGCGGCCGACGCCCTGGCGGCCGAGCTGGGCAGGGCCCCGTCGCCGGCCGAGATCGCGGTCGCGGCCGGGATCGACGAGGAGGAGGTCGTCACGGGGCTCGCGGCCCGGCGCGCGCTTGCTCCCGCGGCGTCCGACACCGTGATCGAGGACGCTGCCGGCGGTGAGGACGCCGCCGAGGCGCTCGATGCCCGGCTGGCGGTCGGCGGTGTGCTCGGCCGGCTGGACGACCGCTCGCGCGCGATCCTCGTCATGCGTTTCAGCCTCGAGCTGAGCCAGGCGGAGATCGGCGAGCGGCTCGGCATCTCGCAGATGCACGTCTCGCGGCTCCTACGGGCGGCGCTCGCGGAACTCGACTCGCTGCTTGGGTGAGCGGCGGGCGGCCCTCGCGGGCCGCCCGCTCTCCCCCCAACCCATGGGGAGATCTCGAAACGCGCACGCGGGACGTACCCGGACCGGGCGGCGGCCAAACGGGAGGGATCAGCTCGGAGCGGGCCAGGCGGCCCAGCCGTGAGCGGAGAGGGAGGGATTCGAACCCTCGATGGAGGTTTACCCCCCATACCCACTTAGCAGGCGGGCGCCTTAAGCCGCTCGGCCACCTCTCCGGGTACGGGGCCCGTACGGCCAAACGCGCCGAACCCCGCTCAGTACGATACCGCCTCATGTGGCGGCGCGTGCTCGTCGTGTGGTCGGCCAGCCGCCTCGCGGTCTTGAGCCTTGGGTTGCTCCTGACGACGCAGCTCGGCTGGCACCGCGCCCTCGAGCCGTGGCAGACCAAGTTCTTCCGCTCGATCACCGGTTGGGACTCGGTCTACTACCTGAAGCTGTCGCATACCGGATATCACCCCGGCAAGGATCTCGCGTTCTTCCCGCTGTATCCAGCCACGATCTGGGCGACCCGCGAGGTGGTGCAGGTCGGGGACGCCGTCGCGGCCGTCGCCGTCTCGAACCTGGCCCTGCTGGCGGGCCTCGTGGGGATGTACGTGCTCGCGCGCGACAGGCTGAGCGAGGAGCACGCCCGCCGCGGGATCCTCTACCTCGTGCTCTCGCCGTACGCGTTCGTGCTCGCGATGGCGTACTCCGAAGGCCTCTTCCTGGCGCTCGTCACGTGGCTCTTCGTGCTCTCCGATCGCCGTCGCGACGCGTGGGCGATCCCGCTCGCGTTCGCCGCCGGCCTGACCCGCGTCACCGGGCTCGCCCTCGTGGCGCCGCTGGCGCTTCGCGCGTGGCGGCGGCGGACGGTGGGGTCGTGGGCGCTCGCCGCAGCGCCCGTCGTCGCGTTCTCCGCGCACGGGGCCTGGCTCCAGCACGTGGTCGGCGATCCCCTGGCGATGGTGCACGTCCAGCAGCGGTGGGGTGGGCATCCGTCGATCCCGCCCGTGAGCCTGATCGACCAGTTTCTCGACTTCGCGCGCACGCACGACGTGTTCTTCCTGATCATCGGCGTCACGTTCATCGCCTACCTCGCCCTGCTCGCGCCGATCCTGCGCCGCGAGGTGTTCGCCGCGAACCGCTGGGAGGACGTCCTCTACGTGGTTGGGATCTTCGCCATGCCGCTCCTGTCGGGCGTGCTCCAGTCGTCGGGCCGGTTCGGGCTGGTCGCCTTCCCGCTGGCGTTCGCGATGGCCGACCTCGGGCTGCGCAGCGAGCGGGTGCACCGCGCGTATGTGGTCTACGCGCCCACGGCCCAGATCATCCTGTTCGCAGCCGCGGCGCTCGGCTACCGGCCGCCGTAGCGGCTACCGCACCCTGAACGTGGTGCTGCCGATGAAGACGCCGTCGGGCTGCGAGGCGGGATACGCGTAGAGGAAGAGCGTGTAGGTGCGCCCGTGCCGAAGGCGCCGGCGGCCGCTGAACGTGAACGATCGAGCGTGCAGCGAGCGCTTCTGCTGGATCTGATCCTCGCCGTGGAACAGGAGGAACGAGTATCCGAACAGGGTCGAGTGCGGAAGCCACGAGGCGGTCGGCGTCGTGTCGCTGATGACCGCGCCGTCCATCGGTGTGCAGATCTGGCCCGTGCGCAGGTGCAGGATCACCCCGTGCGAGTGGTTGAACGTTCCCGGCCGCGTGCGCGACCGGTAGAGGGCGAAGACCCGGTACTGGTAGGTGGTGAAGTGCCTGAGCCCGCGGTCGTGCAGGACGCCCGCTCCGTGCGGCAGGCGCGTTCCGTCATGCGGGCCGGTTGGGACGTGCGTGCGGCTGCGGACGATGACGGTGCGGTAGAAGCGATGCGACTTCCCGCCCCGGCGGAACGAGATCGTCGTCGCGTCGCATCCCACCGCGCCGCGGACGGCGACATCGTCCCTCGGGTAGGTCGAGGTCCCGGTGAGCGCGACGGAGTGGGGCGAGTTGGGCCCGTTGTCGGTCACCTCCAGGCTCGCGCCCTTCACGCCGACCTCGTTGGGTGCGAACCGGACGGTCTCGGTGCACGTTCCGTCCGCCGGGAGCGTGGCTCCGCGACAGGTGCCGGCGGTGATCCGGAAGCTGTGCGGGTTCTGGCCCCCGAGGTGGACGGTCGAGATCGTGAGCGGGCCGCTCGTGCGGTTCGCGAGCGTGATCGTCTTCGACCTGGAGAAGGTGCCGGCGTGGTGCGGCCGCGCGAATGGCACCGGGCCGGGGCTGAAGGCGACGGCCGAGGGCGTGCCTGTCCCGGAGAGGCTCACGGAGTCGAGGCCGCTGATCGCGTCGGTGTTGATGTTCAGCGTCGCGTTCAACGGGCCCGTGAGCGACGGCGTGAACGTCACCGTGACCGTGCACTGGCCGCCCGGCTGAAGCGGCGAGGCTCCCTGGCAGTTGTCGCTGATCGTGAACTGGAGCGGATTGTTGCCGCCGACCGACGGCGCGAGGATATGCATCGCCTCGTTGCCGGTGTTCCTCACGGTGACCGTCTCGGTCGCCGACAGGGTGAACATCGGCTGGTTCCCGAACGAGATCGACCCCGGCGTGACGCCGATCATTGCCGCGGTCCCGGTGCCGGTCATCGAGACGGCGTGCCCCTCGACCGTGAGCGTGCC
The DNA here is from genome assembly GCA_036258075.1 of Gaiellales bacterium. Lineage (GTDB taxonomy): Bacteria > Actinomycetota > Thermoleophilia > Gaiellales > JAICJC01 > JAICJC01. The sequence goes on along the minus strand of DATAEI010000153.1, from coordinate 1,410 downwards.
GTTCTGCTGGCCGACCGCGTTCGGCGAGAACGTCACCTGCAGCGTGCAGCTCGCACCGCTCCCGAGCCCGCCGCCGCAGTCCGAGCCGTCGACGTTGTAGTCGGCGGTGTTCCCGTTGGTGAAGCCGACCGAGATCGCCTGCGTGCGGTTGTTCGTCACCGTGACCGGAAGCGGCGCGCTGTTCGTCCCCACGTGCTGGTCGCCGAACGGCAGCGACGCCGGCCCGACGCTGACCTGGTCCGCGCCGGTCCCGGAGAACATGAACGAGTCCCCGTCGATCTGGAGCGTCGCTGACTCGGCGCCCTGGCTCGAGGGGCTGAAGGTGACGGAGGCCGTGCAGTCGTTCCCGCCGGCGACCGGTGAGCCACAGCCCGATACGTTGAAATCGCCGCTCCCGGTCATGTGCGCGCCCGGGTCGGCGCCGAAGTTGGTCTGGTTGTGGACCGTGAGCTGCCTCGGCCCGGCGGTGTCGCCGACGGCGACGGTCCCGAAGCTCGCGTTCGGCGTCGTCGTGAAGACGAACCTGTGCTCGACCGCGCTCCCCTGGACGGCGAAGCTCTGCGGGCTCGAGGCGTCGTTGTCCGTGACATCCAGGCTGGCGCCGCTCGGGATGGAACCGGCGGCGCTCGGCGAGTAGGTGACATTGACGTGGCACGAGTCGTGCGGTGCCAGCACCGCGCCGTCGCAGCCGCTCCCGGCCGAGAGATCGCCGCCGCCGCCGGACGCCGCCACCGCCGCGATGGTCACCGTGGCGACGTCGTCGGTGTTCGTGATGTCGACGCCGATCGTCGGCGTGTCGCCGGCCGCGACCGTCTGGAAGTCGATCGGGTCGGGGTTCGCCGACAGCGGCCCCGGCGTCCCGCCGAAGGCGTCCTGCCCGCCGGTGACGGCGAGGAGCGCGGCGATGAGGAGGACGAGCTTGCGCATGGGCTAGAGCGAGAGCAGGAGGGCGACGACCGCGCCGGCGATGCAGACGCCGAGGACGGCCGGGATGACGAGGGCGAGCGGGCTGTAGTCGTGCACGTCGACCGACATGAGGTCGCGGATGCCGTAGCCGGTGCGGGTGTGCCACTCCCATTCACGGCGGACGATGCGCAGCGTGGCGAAGGCGAGGCCGGTGAGGACGAGCGCCCCACCGCCGAGGATCGCCACGATCGTCGGGAGCGCCGAGCTCGACGAGCTCGATTGGCGGGCTGCCGTGGCCGCGCCCGAGACTCCGCCGGGGGCGACGTACGCCTTCGCATGCGCGGTCGTGCCTGGGGAGCGGTTGCCCGCCTGGTCGAGGGCGAAGACGCTGTAGCAGTGGGCGGTCGTCGTGTCGGCGGCCGCGTCGACCTGGCTCGACCGGACGCCGCGGCCTCCAATTCGGGTTCCCGTGGCGGGCGTGCCCGGACACGCGGCCCCCCGGCC
>DATAEI010000152.1:0-22477 GCA_036258075.1 Gaiellales bacterium | reverse complement strand
GGCGAGCCCGGTCACGGCGCCGGTGCGCATCGCGCTCACCACCGTCCCGTCCATCACCGCGAGCGGCAGGCCCGTCTCCCGGTCGGACAGGAGGACGAGTGCGTTGGCGCGCGGCAGGCCGTGCTTCGCGGGGTTCCCCGGGACGCTCGGGATCCACTTCAGCCCGGCGACGTCGAACTCGCCGCCGACGTACGCCGGCATCGCCATGATGCGGCCGTCACGCTCCTCGGTCCCGGGGCCCTCCGACCAGGTGATCATCACCTTCGGCGGCATGAAGACCTGCCCGGCGGCCTTGACCGCGAACGCCCGCGCCATCACGTCGATCATGGCCGCCATATCGGTCCCGCCCGCGGCGACGACGTCCTCCTGGCTCAGGTACAGGAACTCGGTCGACGGGGCGGCGCTCACAACGTCTGGACGAATACCACATGCACCTCGCCCGGCCCGTGCACACCCCGGATGAGGTTCTGCTCGATGTCGGCCGTGCGGCTGGGCCCGGTGACGAGCGTGACAGCCGACGACGCGGCGAGCTCGGGGCCGATCAGGGCAAGCGCGGCGGCCAGGTCGGGCACGAGCTGGGCCTCGGTCGCCTCGATCACGTGCACCGGGTCGACGAGCCCCGCGCGGCGCCCGCCCGAGAGCCGGGCCGAGATCACCGCTGTCCCCGTCTCGGCGATGAGCGCCAGGCACGGCGTCACGGAGGCGCCCTCCCCCTCGAGCCCGGCAAGCGCCTCCCGTCCATGGTGGACGTGGCCGCCCACGGCCTCGAGCTCGCGGGTGAAGCGCTCGATCACCGGTGCACCTCGAGGTCGCGCGTGCGCGTCCAGCGGCGCAGGAGCGGGACCGGGCCGCGGGCCCGGCCGGCGAGCCTGACGCTCAGCCGGAAGAGCCACGGCCGGCTCCAGGCGAAGCTCCAGAGCCGGAACGCCAGCCGCTCCATCGGCCCGGCCGCGTCGGCTGCCCGGTCGCGCCGCAGGCCCAGGAGGAGCTCGTGGAGCGGGATCCGCACCGGGCACACGTCGTCGCATGCGGCGCAGAGCGACGACGCGTGGCCCAGCTCCTGGTCGCCGTGCAGGAGCGGTGTCAGGACGGCCCCGATCGGGCCACCGTAGACCCAGCCGTACGCCGTGCCGCCGACCTGCCGGTACACCGGGCACACGTTCTGGCAAGCGCCGCACCGAATGCAGTTGAGGACGCTGCGGTAGGGCGTCTCGCGCACCCGCGAGCGGCCGTTGTCGAGAATCACGACGTGCATCTCCTCGGGCCCGTCGCCCTCCTCGCGGCGGCGCGGGCCGTTCAGCATCGTCACGTATGACGTGATCTTCTGGCCGGTTCCGGAGCGCGTGAGAAGCGGCAGGAGGACGGCCAGGTCGGCCAGGTCGGCCACCACCCGCTCCATCCCCATGACCGCGATGTGGACGCGGGGGAGCGACGAGCACATCCGGCCGTTCCCCTCGTTGGTGACGAGGACGATCGTGCCGGTCTCGGCGACCGCGAAGTTGACGCCCGTGATGCCGACGGGCGCCTCGAGGAACCGCTCGCGAAGGTGCGCGCGGGCGAAGGCCGTCAGGTCGGCCGGGTCATCGCCGATCGGGCGGCCGGCCAGCGGCTCGAAGAGCTCGCGCACCTGGTCGGTGGTCTTGTGAATCGCCGGGATGATGATGTGCTCGGGAGGCTCGCCGGCCGTCTGGACGATGAACTCGCCCAGGTCGGTCTCGACCACCTCGACGCCCGCGGCCTCCAGACGCTCGTTCAAGCCGATCTCCTCCGACGCCATGGACTTGCTCTTCACGACCATGCGCCCGTGCCGGAGCACCACCTCGGTGACGTAGCGGGCCGCATCCGCGCCGGTCGGAGCGCGGTGGACGACCACACCGGCCGCCTCGAGCTTGGCCTGAAGCGAGTCCAGGAGGGCCGGCAGGTCGGCGATGGCGCGCGAGCGGGCCGCCTCCCCCGCCGTCCGCAGCGCATCGACGTCGATCCCCTCGAACCCGCGGACGCGGTTGTCGGCAGCCTTCTCGGCGAACCGGGGGACGTTGGCGCGCTTGTGGGGATCGGCAAGGGCGGCGCGCGAACGCGCCTCGAACCCGCTCACAGCGCCTCCGCGACGACGGTCGCCAGGTGGACGACGCGCACGCCGGCGCCGGTCCGCGCCGCCCGGCCCTCGATCTGCATGACGCAGCCGGGGTCGGCGCTCGCCAGCGTGACCGCGCCCGCCGTCGCTGCCGACGCCAGCTTGTCGTCGGCCATCGCGGTCGAGACGTCGGGGTAGCGCACCGAGAACGTGCCGCCGAAGCCGCAGCAGCGGTCGGCCCGGGGCAGCTCGCGCAGGTCGGCGACCGCGGCGAGAAGGGCGCGCGGCTGGTCGTGCAGGCGCAGCTCGCGCAGCATGTGGCAGGAGTCGTGGTAGGAGACCTCGGCGCGGTTCGCCGGGGCCGGCGGCCGCCACCCCAGCTCGTCGACGAGGTACTGCGAGAGCTCGAACGTCCGCGCCGCGACCCGCTCGGCCAGCGCCTGGTCGCGCTCGCCGTGGAAGAGGTGCGGCCAGTGCAGGCGCATCATCGCCGCGCACGACCCGGCCGGGACGATGACGGCCTCGGCTTCGGCAAGCGCGCGCAGCGTCCGCCGGGCGACGCGGCGGGCGTCCCGGACGAAGCCGCTGTTCCAGGCCGGCTGGCCGCAGCAGGTGGCGCCTGCGGGTCGCTCGGAGGCGACCCCGGCCGCCGTCAGCAGGCGCGCGGAGTCGCGGACGGCAGCCCGGTTCAGCGCCTCGCCGAGGCAGGTGGGGAAGAGCGCTACCACCGTCGCCCAGGACAACACGGGGGCGCAGAACCACTCATCACGCCATCATACGGTCATGACCGTCCACGTCACCTCCGTGGCTCTCTCTTACGGCGCCGACGAGGTGCTGGGCGACGTCTCCGCGATCCTCCGGCCCCGCGACCGCGTCGCGCTGGTGGGCCGAAACGGCGCCGGCAAGACGACGCTCCTGCGCCTGCTGGCCGGCGAGCTCACGCCCGACCGGGGCGAGATCTCGCTGCCGGCGGGGACGCGCGTGGCCCTGCACGACCAGCGCCCGCCGCTCGCGGGGAGCGACACGCTGGGGTCGTACGTCGGCGCCGGCGCGGCCCGGGCCGAGGAGCTCGAGGCCGAGCTCCGCGAGCTCGAGGCGCGGATGGCCGAGCAGTCCACCGACGCGGTCCTGCGCCGCTACGACGCCGCCCAGCGCGAGTTCGAGCGGGCCGGCGGGTACGCCTGGCGCGCCCGGCTCGAATCGGTGGCCCGCGGCCTCGGGTTCACGCCGGACGACCTCGACCGGCCGCTGCGCACCTTCTCGGGCGGGGAGCTGACACGCGCCTCGCTCGTACGTGCGCTCGCGGCCGAGCCCGACGTCCTGCTGCTCGACGAGCCCACGAACCACCTCGACACCGACGCCATCGAGTGGCTCGAGGAGCACCTCGCGTCGCTCGACGCAGGCGTCGTGTTCGTGTCGCACGATCGCTGGTTCCTGGAGTCGGTGGCCACCGGCGTGCTCGAGATCGACCGCGGGCGCGGCCGCTACGAGAAGGGCTCGTACTCGAACTGGCGCCGGGTGAAGGCCGAGCGGGTGGCGGCGCAGGCGGGCGCGTTCGAGCGCCAGCAGGAGGAGCTCGCCCACCTCCAGCGGTTCGTCGACCGGTTCCGGTACGGGACCAAGGCCCGCCAGGCGCAGAGCAAGCTCAAGGCCATGTCGCGCATCCAGCGGGTCGAGCGGCCGTCCGAGCAGCGCTCGCTGAGCTTCGACTTCCCAGCCCCGGCCCGGAGCGGCCGGATCGTGCTCGAGGCAGAGAAGCTGATCATCGAGGTGGCCGGGCGCACGCTCATCGCCGACGGCGGGTTCGCGATCGAGCGCGGACAGCGCGTCGCGCTGATCGGCCCGAATGGGGCGGGCAAGACAACGCTCATCGAGACCGTGCTCGGACGGCGCCCGCCCGCGGCCGGGCGCGCCAAGCTCGGCCACGGCGTCCACGCCGGCTACTACTCGCAGCAGTCGCTCGAGCTGCCCGAGAGCTCACGCGTGATCGACGCGGTGGTGTCGGGGACGAAGCTGACCGGGCCGCAGGCGCGAACGCTGCTCGGCCGGTTCCTCTTCTCGGGAGAGGAGGTCGAGAAGCCGGTGGCGGCCCTGTCGGGCGGCGAGCGGCGCCGGCTCGCGCTCCTTCGCACAGTCGTCTCCGGCGCGAACTTCCTCGTGCTCGACGAGCCCACGAACCACCTCGACATCGAGAGCCGCGAGGCGCTCGAGGACGCGCTCCTGGCGTTCCCGGGCACGCTGCTCTTCATCTCGCACGACCGCGCGCTGATCGAGGCGCTGGCGACCCGCACGCTCTCGATCGAGGCCGGCCGCCTCGTGGGGCGCGACGGCGGCTTCGGCGACTACGCCCGCGGCCACGCGCCCCAGCCGTCCGAGCAGCCCGCGACGCCCAAGCCCGCCAGGCCCAGGCAGGCGAAGCCCAAGCAGGTTCCGGAGCGGCGCCCGACGCAGCGTGCCGCCCGCGAGGCGGCGCGGCTGGAGCGGGCCATCGCAAAGCTCGAGGAGGAGCTGGGAGCGCTCGAGACGCGGCTCTCGCAGCCGGACGAGTACGAGGACGACGGCGCGGTCGCCGAGGACGGCACCCGCCACCAGGAGCTCCAGCAGGAGCTGGCCTACCTCTACCGCGAGTGGGAGCGCCACGCCGCCGAGGCATGACGGCGCCTACCGGGCGTGCCCGTTCCCGTTGGCGATGACCTCGACCAGCACGTCCACGACCCGCGGCTCGAAGTGCCGGCCGGCGCACTGGCGCAGCTCCTCGATCGCCGCGTCGACCGGCATGGCGTCGCGGTAGACGCGATCCGACGTCATCGCGTGGAACGCGTCACAGGCCAGGATGATGCGCGCGCCGAGCGGGATGTCGTCGCCGGCGAGCCCGCGCGGGTAGCCGGTCCCGTCCCAGTGCTCGTGGCATGCGAGCACGATGGACCGCGCGCCGGCGAGCGCGGGCACGGGCTCCATGATCCGGGCGCCCAGCTCCGGGTGCTTTCGCATGACGACCCACTCCTCGTCGGTCAGCGGGCCGGGCTTGTCGAGGATCGCCGCCGGGATCCCGATCTTGCCGACGTCGTGGAGTGCCGCGGCGACCCCCACGTCGCGCAGCGCCACGCCGCCCAGCTCCAGCCTGCGGGCGACCTCCTCGGCCATCCCGACGAGCGCCTGGGCGTGGTCTCCCGTGTACTCGTCCTTGGTCTCGAGCGCGTTTGCGAGCGATCGCATCGTGGCCACGAACGCCGCCTCGAGCTCGTCCACCAGCGACCGGTTGTCGATCGCCAGGAGCGCCTGGTCGGCGATACCCAGCAGCATGCGCGCGTCGCGGGCGCTCGGCGCGCCCCGCCGGCGGCCGCGCTGCACGAGGATCGCGGCCCTGTTCCCGGCGCGCTCGCCGATCGGTACCAGCGTGTAGGTCGCGCCGTGCCGGGGGAGGCCCGTCGCCGCGGCGAGCGCATCGGCCTCGTCGCTGTCGAGGACGACCACCCTGCGCGTCTCGAGGTTCCCCGCGAACGGGGCCTCGGCTGCGGCGAGCGACGCCGCCTCCATCCGGCCGACCTCACGAGGTGTGTAGCCGACATGCGCCGCCAGCTCGAGGTGCTGGTCAGACCTGAGCCACACCGACATCGCCGCGCACTCCACGAGCCGGTCGACCGACCGGGCGAGCATCTCGGCGACCGCCTTCACGCTCACCTGAGTCGCGAGCGCCTGGCCCAGCTCGAGCATGGCCTCGGAGATCTCGGCCGCCTCGCGCATCGACGCGTAGAGGCGGACGTTCCGGCAGGCGACGGCGGAGTGCGCAGCCACCACCTCCAGCACACCCAGGTCGAGCATGTCGAACGACCGGCCGCGCGGCCCGGAGACCACGATCGCCCCGACGACGTCGTCCTCGCCCAGCATTGGCGCGACCATCATCTCGCCGCCCACGAGGATCCGCGTGCGGCCGTCGACGGCGGCACGTGCGGCGGCCTCGTCACCGACACGGGATGCTCCCGCGTCGACCTCGTCCTCGCCGCGGCGCGGGACCATCTCCATCTCGTCCCCCGACTCCTCCGAGCGAAGGTAGAACCGCGGTGCGGCGAACCGGTTCTGGTGCCTGAGCTCCGAGACCACCGCGTGGGCGATCTCGCCCTCCGAGCGGGCGTACGCGAGCCGCGAGGTCAGCGACCGCAGAAGCCCCATCTGGGCGACCAGGCGGTCGCGGGCCCTGGTCGAGGCGACGTCCACCGGCTCGTCCGGACCGGTCTTGACCGCGGCGCCGGCGGCCACGAGCTCGGCCGCCCGCAGCTCGTCGGGGCGGAAGGCGCGCTGAGTGCGGGTCGAGCCGACCAGGTGCGCGACGACCCTCGCGCCCGTGACGAGCGGTGCCACGAGCAGCGCGTAGCGGCCGTCCCGGGTCTGCGTCGCACCGGTCTCGACGCCCTCGACGACCGCCGCAAGGCGGGTCTCGCCGAGCCGGTGCGACGGTGCGTCCTCGCGCGTCCAGCGGGCGGTCACGAGGCGGCCGCCGATGCCCGGCGCCACGATCCATACCGCGTCGAGGCCGAGCAGCTCGCCGAGCAGCCGGCACGGGGCGTCGTCGCGCAACGCGGGCAGGATGCCGACGCCGCCGCCGGCGTGTACCGCCGGGGCGGTCTCCACAGCGCCTCCAGGCTTGGGCGCCGTGTCGCCACCAGTCAACCGAGGGAGCACGACTCTCAGGAGGCTAGGCGCTTTGGAGACCGCGTCGCATCCCCCGAACGCGGTAATCAGGTGAAGATCACATGAAGGTGCTCAGGAACTCGTACATGCCCGCGGCAACCAGCGCGGCCGCGGGAATCGTGAGGATCCAGGCGACCACGATGTCGGCAGCAACACCCCAGCGGACGGCCGAGACGCGGGTCGTCGCGCCGGCGCCCATCACCGAGCTCGAGATCACGTGGGTCGTCGAGACCGGGAAGCCGTACTTGGTGGCGACGGTGTAGAGCACCGCGCTCGCCGTCGTCTGGGCGGCGAAGCCCTGCGGCGGCTCGAGCTTGAAGATCCGCGTGCCCATCGTGCGCATGATGCGCCAGCCGCCGACGTATGTCCCGAGCGCGATTGCGGCGGCCGCCGAGGCGATCACCCAGTCGGGGATGTCGCCCGGCGAGCTCGTGTGACCGGCTGAGTAGAGCGCGAGGGCGATCACGCCCATCGTCTTCTGGGCGTCGTTCGTCCCGTGGGCGAAGGCCATGAAGCTCCCGGAGAGGATCTGTGCGGCCCTAAACCCACGGTTGAGCGGGCCGGGCAGCACCCTCCGGAACCCCCACAGGATCACCACCATGAGCGCCCCCGCGATCAGGAAGCCGATGATCGGGCTGGCGAGCCCCGGCCAGGCGACCTTGTTCCAGATCCCGTCCCACTTCACGGGGTCCGCGCCGCCGGCGGCGAGCGCGGCGCCCACGAGGCCGCCCACGAGCGCGTGCGACGACGACGACGGCAGGCCGAGGTACCAGGTGAAGAGGTTCCAGGCGATCGCGCCGATCAGCGCCGCCAGCACCAGGTGGCCGGTGACGCGGCCCGGGTCGGTGTTGATCAGGCCGTCGCCGACCGTCTTTGCGACCTTGGTCGAGGTGAACGCGCCGACGAAGTTCATGAGCGCGGCGATGAGCACCGCGAGCCGCGGCGTCAGCGCCCGTGTCGAGACCGAGGTCGCCACCGCGTTCGCGGTGTCGTGGAAGCCGTTCGTGAAGTCGAACAGGAGCGCCACCGCGACGATGACGACCAGGAGGCCGTCGCTCATCGGTTCTTCAGGTAGATGCTCTCGAGCACGTGGGCTGCGTGCTCACACCCGTCGACGGCCTGCTCGAGATCGTGATGGATGTCCTTCCAGCGGATGACCACGAGCGGGTCGAGGCCGTTGCGGAAGAGCTTGGCCGTGGCCGACCGGACGATCCGGTCGCCCTCGTCCTCGAGCGTGTGCACGTCGATCAGATGGTGGCTGATGTCCTTCAGGCCGTCCAGCCCGTGGACGGCGTCGGCGATCTTGGAGACGGCCCGGAAGATGACGCCGGCCTGCTCGATGGCCTCCGGCGGCACCTCCTCGACGCCGTAGAGGTTGAGCTCGTCGGCCACCTGGTCCATGAAGTCGCAGATGTCGTCGAGCGCGGTCGCGAGGTCGAAGATGTCCTCGCGGTCGATGGGCGTCACGAACGTCTTGTTCACGAGTTGGACGATCTCGTGCGTCACGCGGTCGCCCTCGTGCTCGCGGTCCTTGATCTCGTCCACGAGCGCGCGGCGGTCGGGGTAGTGCTCGAGCAGGTCGAGCAGGAGCTGGGATGTGGACACGAGGTTCGTCGCGGCCCTGTCGAAGAGCGCGTAGAAGCCGCGAGTCTGCGGGGTCAACCTGAGCTTCGCCATGTGTTCACCGTACCGGGATGATGGTGAAGATGTGGAGAAGATCCAGGGTGGGCTTAGCCACCGCTGGTGTGGGTGGAGACGGCAACGCTGTGCGAGGTTCGTGTCGGGGTGGCGCCGCCCGCGTCGCGGCCGGCCCGGCGCGTGCGCGGGTGCCAGGGGTGCCACTGCACGCTGCAACCCGCGGTCGCCGAAGCGATGCCGGACGGTGCCGACACCGGTGTCGATGTCCAGTGATCGCCGACGCCGCGGATGGCCCAGTATCGGGCCCGGTCCGGACGGACCCCGGTCCCCGGGGTTAGTCGACGTGCGGGATGTCGCGCACCAGCGCGTCTCCCGCCTCGACGTAGCCGCGGCCGACGTAGAACTCACGCGCCCGCCGGTCGGAGGCCTCGGCCGGGACACAGACACGCCGGAGGCCGCGGCTCGACCCGTACCCCTCGGCCCAGTCGAGAAGGCGGTGCCCGACATGCCGGCCCTGGTCGGCGGGGGCCACCACCATCTGGTCGAGCACGAGCGCCGGCCCGTCCTCGCGCACGGCCATGTAGCCGGCCGGGTGGCCCTCGACCTCGGCCACGAACACCACGTCGCCTGCGGGCGCGGCCGGCACGACCTCGTCCAGGCTCGACGCCTCGCCGGCCAACCGGTGAAGCGCGGCCGCGTCGGCCTCGCGGAACGGCCGCACGACGACCTCGGACATCAGGCGATCGCCTCCGCCAGCACCTTCTTCTCCTCCGGCGAGAGCTCCACGTCGCTCATCCCGTCGTGGATGTCCTTGATGTAGATGCGCGCATAGTCGCGGCCCTGGATCGCCGAGAGCAGGTAGCCGGACCGCGTGTTGTCCATGAGCGCGATCGTGACCGACTGCTTCGCCCCGGCGCCTTCGAGCGCATCGTACCGGTGGATCGCGCGCCGCTCGAAGCAGGCGTCGACGCGCTCGGTGAGCGCGCGGACGGCCGACTGCGCCGCGCCGGCCGTCGCCTCGGCCTGCTCGACACGGGCCAGGAGCGACATGGCGTACTCGACGATGTCGCCCGTGCGCGAGCCGATCACGACCTTCTGGGCCTTGCGCATCCGCCGCACCTGCATCCACAGGGAGAACGTGAGGAGCAGCAGCAGCCCCGCGGCGACCGCCGCGCCGATGGCGACGTCGAGAGCGGTGTCGGCGGTGCTCACGTCGGCAGGCGGAACTGCACCGTGTACGTCCGCGTGTTGTTCGCGAGGACGGTCTCGCCCGGGACCTTTCCGATGGTCACGGTCATCTTGTAGCGCTGCGTGTAGTCCGGCTGCGTCGATGCGTTCTTGAAGAGGTCAGGGAATCGAACGGTCTGCGTGGCGCCCTTGTCGATGGATCCGATCGTCCCCGACTGCTTGATCTTCTTCCCGGCGTGGGTGAGCGTGAGCGTCACGGGGACGTCGACCTCGCGGAAGTTTCCGAAGTTCTTGGCCGAGACGACGAGCACGAGCTGGTCGTTCCCGGTGATCTGATTGATCTGGGTCGAGCCGCTCTGGAGGGTCGTCCCCTGCGGCAGCGCCACGACCGACACGAGGCCCAGGCCGTGCAGGCCGTGCACCGCGCTCGGCTTGAGGCGGTTGATGGCGTCGCCGATCCCGGCGGCCGTGACGAGCCCGGCGTCGCTCCGTTCGAGGAAGCTCGACGCGGGCACCTGCACGCCGAGGTTCTTGAGGGCGGTCGTGGCGGGCCCTGCGAATGAGTCGGAGTAGATGATGTCGGACGCCAGCAGCCGCTCGACGCACTGCGCGAGCACGCGTCCGGTCCCGGCCGCGCGCTTGTGCTGCCACGCCTGGCCGATGTTGTCGGAGAGGCACTTCAGGCCCGCCGCCCGGTACTGGAGCGCCTGGACGAGCGCGGGCTGGTACGGCTCGAGCTGCTTGGTCGGTGCGATCGACGCCGCCGCGTCGGCGGCCTTGCTCATGTCCGCGGCCTGGGCGGCGAGCTGCGCTTTCACAACCTTGAGCTTCGTCCCCGACTCCATGTTCAGCGTCTTGTGGAACCGCGCCGAGACGTCGCTCGACGGGGTGAGCGCCTGCTCCTTGAGCGTGTTGAAGTAGTCGATGTTCTTGCTCGAGCTCGAGCTCCCCGAGCAGCCGCGCGCGAGCAGCACGAGCACCACGATCACCGCCAGGATGCCGACTGCCAGGGCGCCCAGACGGCGGTACTGGAGCGGAGGGATGTTGCCGGGCTTCAGTGGCCCGATCGACGGCGGCTTCCGCGGCGCTCGTCCGGGACGCGGCGGCCTGCGCGGGGGCGGCGCTGCGCCGGGGTCCCGGCCGCCGCCCGACGGGCGGGTGACAGCCGTCTCCTCTGTCCCGCCCGTCTCCTCCCAGTCGGAGTCGAAGAAGTCATCGGGCGCCACGCATCGGACCCTATCAGCTAGTCCGGATACGAGATTTGCAGGAGTCTCGCGGTCTCCGGCCAATCTCATGCGCACCGTGGCAGAGCCCGCCCGAGCGACCCTGACCCCTCCCCTGACCGGACGACTGGTGGCCGAGCGCTGGACGCTCGAGGAGGAGCTCGGACGCGGCGGCTTCGGCACCGTCTACGGTGCGAGCGGCGGCGCCGGGGAGCGGGTGGCCGTGAAGGTGTTCAGCCGCAGCGAGGGGCTCGCGCCGCGGGCCGACCGCGAGGCGCGCACGGCGCGCAAGCTCGACCACCCCAACATCCATACCGTGCTGGGCGTCGAGGGCGACGACGACCACGTCTATCTCGTCTCGAAGCTCGTCGAGGGCGAGCGCCTCGACCGGAGCGGCCTCGACGACCTCCAGGCGACCCGGGCGATCGCTGCGGTGTGCGACGCCCTCTCGCACGCGCACGCCCGCGGGATCGTGCATCGCGACGTGAAGCCCGCCAACATCCTCGTGGCGCGCGACGGCTCTGTAACCCTCACGGACTTCGGGATCGCAAGCGACGACGACTCCCGCGACCAGACCGCCGACGAGCGGGTGCTCGGCACGCTCTCGTACATGTCGCCCGAGCAGGCGTCCGGAACGCGCGCCACCGGCGCGACCGACGTCTGGGCCGCCGGGCTCACGCTCTACGCGCACCTCGCCGGCGGCAACCCGTACCGGGCAAAGACGCTCGCACAGCTGCTCGAGAAGCTCGCCGACGGCGCCGAGCCGCTCGCCAGGGTGCGGCCCGACCTGCCCGCAGGCGTCTGCCGGGCGGTCGACCGCGCGCTCGACCGCGACCCGGCCCGCCGGCCGAGCGCCGCAGAGCTCCGCGACGGCCTGCTGCGAGGGCTTGCCGAGGCCGAGGCGCAGGAGGCACCGGAGGTGGACGTGGTGGGGGCCGGGGCTCGGCCGGGGCCGCGCCGGTCAATTGGCGTTCGCACTCCGAGCCCGATGGCGACGCCCCGCGTCGGCAGGTTCGCCCGCCCCGGCCGCGCCGTCCTGGCCGGCATCGCGATGGCCTGGGCGCTCGCGGCCTTCCCGGTCTACCCAGCGTCGTGGTCGCTTCCCCTGGCCGTGGTCGCAGGGCTTCTGGCCTACAAGCGGCCGGTCGCCGCGGCGACGTTCGCGGGCCTGGTCTGCGTCCCGGCCTTCTGGAACTACGCCGAGGCGGCCGGAGTCGTCTGGGCGGGGCTGTGCGGCGCCTGGATCTGGGCCGGCCGCCGGACCGGAGCGACGGCGCGCCTCCTGGTGCCGCTCATCGCGATCCCGCTCGGGATCGCCGGGCTCGGGCCCGTCTACGTGCTCATCGCCGCCACCGCACCCACGGGGCGCCGCCGCGCGGCCGAGGCCGCGGCCGGAGCGGTCGTGGCCGCGGTGGCCGGCGGGTGGCTCCCGCACCAGGCGGCAAGCGTGCTTCCCGCGGCGTCGAGCCCGCTCGCCTACGTGACGGCGCTGGGCCGTGCGCCCGAGGTGATCGCGATCGCCGCGGCGATGGTGGCCGCGGCCGTGCTCCTCCCGGTCGCCTGGCAGCTCGAGGCCTCGCGCCGGACCCAGGCCGTGGTGCTGTGGGGGATCGGGTTCGGGCTGGCCGTCGCGGCGGCTCCGCACCTGCTCGCAGACCGGCCCGGCGCGGCTCCCGGAGCGGCGGTCGCGGCGACGCTCGTGGGTATACTGGCGGTCGCCTGGGCCCTCGCCGGCCCGCGGCTCGAACGGCCGCTGACGGCACGTTGACCACCCGAGAGTCGGCCCTGGCGCCACGAAGCGTGAGCGTATTCCGGAACATCGAGCGGAAGATCGGCGGCATGGTCGAGGGCGTCTTCGGGCGCACCTTCCGGTCGTCGGTCCAGCCCGTGGAGCTGGCCCGCAAGCTGGCGAAGGAGATGGACGACCACCGCACCATCTCGATCCACCGGGTCTACGTCCCGAGCGTCTACACGATCTACCTGAACCCGGCCGACCGCGAGCAGTTCACGGCCTACGAGGCCCAGATGTGCTCGGAGCTCGAGGAGTACCTGGTCGAGCACGCCCGCCGCGAGGGCTACACGACCGCGTCTCGCCCGGTCGTCACCCTCGAGACCGAGGACGACCTCCACGTCGGCATGTTCGGCATCGCCGTCGAGACCGGCGACGAGGAGGAGCTGGGCGAGCGGGCACCGGCCGAGCCGCCGGCCGAGCCGCCTGTCCCCTCGATTCCCGTCGCCGCACCGCTTCCGCCCGTGGCGCCCGGCGCGCCGCCCGTCCCGGCCGGCTCGACGATGGTCTACGCGCCCGATCCGGAAGCTGAGCCGGAGCCCGAGCCGACCCCCGCTCCGGCGGCCGCCGAGGTCGTCGTGCTGATGTGGGAAGGACGCGAACACCCGCTGGGCTCGAGCCCGATCACCGTGATCGGCCGCTCCAGCGAGTGCGACATCGTGGTGGGCGATCCCAACGTGTCGCGCCGCCACGCCGAGGTGCGGAAGCTCGGCCGCGGGTACTCGCTCGTCGATCTGGGATCGACGAACGGCACCGAGGTGAACGGCCAGCGGGTCACGGAGACGTCGCTCATGAACGGCGACGTGATCGGGGTGGGGACGACCCAGATCACGTTCGAGCGCCGCATTGGTTGAGCAACTCCTGCTCGCGCTCAAGGTCGCGTTCGTCGTCCTGCTCTACCTGTTCGTCTGGCGGGTGATCCGCGTCGCCTCGCGCGACATCGCGGTCGGCCAGGAGAGCATGGTGCTGACCCCGGCCAGGCGGCCGGCGGCGCCCGCCGCCCCGCCGCAGCGGCGGGCGCGCCTCCTCGTGGTGCACAGCCCCGAGCTGCCCGAGGGCACGGAGATCGATCTCGGCCGCGAGCTGGTCGCCGGGCGCGACGAGGCCCTCGATATCCCGCTCGGGGCCGATGGGTATGCTTCCGGCCGCCATGCCCGGTTCGCCCACGGCCAGGACGGGGACATGGTCGAGGACCTGCGCTCGACCAACGGGACGTTCGTCAACGGCGATCGCGTGTCGGGCCGGCGCGTGCTGCGAAGCGGCGATCTGGTGACCATCGGCCAGACCCAGCTGGAATACCGGGCCGGCGAATGACCGTCGGGGTCGTCGACTCGGCCGGCCTGACCCAGACCGGCAACGTCCGCCGTTCCAACGAGGACTCGTTCCTGCTTCGCTCGCCGCTCTTCATGGTGGCCGACGGCATGGGCGGCGCGCTCGCCGGGGAGCTGGCGTCGCGCATGTGCGCCGAGGCGTTCGCCGAGCTCGACCTGATCGAGCACCAGGGCGAGGAGGCGCTCCGCGAGACGATCGGCATCGCCAACCGCCGGATCTGGGACCGCTCGCGCACCGACGCCGAGACGTCCGGCATGGGGACGACGGTGACCGCGGCGCTCGTCGGTGACGGCGGCGTCGTGTCGTTCGCCCACGTCGGCGACAGCCGCGCCTATCTCCTCCGCGACGGCGCCCTCCAGCGGCTGTCGGAGGATCACTCGCTCGTGCACGAGCTGGTGCGCCAGGGGCAGCTCTCGGAGGTCGAGGCCGAGCAGCACCCGCAGCGCAGCGTGATCACCCGCGCGCTCGGCACCGACGAGGAGGTGCAGATCGACACCTTCTCGCTCCAGTCCAAGCCCGGCGACGTGCTCCTGCTCTGTACGGACGGCCTGAACACGATGGTGTCGGAGGCGGACATCGCAGCGGCCCTCGGCTCCGAGACCGGAGCGGCTGACGTCGCCCGCCGGCTCGTGCGGGCGGCGCTCAAGGCCGGGGGCGAGGACAACGTCACCGCCGTCGTCGTCTGCTTCGGCGAGACGAGCCTCGCGGTCGAGGAGGACGACGTGACGTCCGACGGAGCAGTCCACCGCGTGCTCCCGGCCGACATCGACGCGCCGTCACCGCGGCGGCCGCGCGATCCGCGGCAGCGCTCCGGCGGCGGTGCCCTGCGGCGGGCGGCGATGATCGGCTCGGCGGTCGTCCTCGTCGCCGTCCTCGCCGTCGCCGGTGCGATCGGGCTCCGCGCGAGCCACTTCATCGGCGCCGACACGTCGACCGGGCGGGTCGCCATCTACCAGGGGGTGCCCGTCGACCTGCCGTTCGGGGTGCACCTCTACCACGTCGTGTACGAGTCGCGGGTGAGCTACGTGGCGCTCCCACCCGACCAGCGCAAGAAGCTCTTCGACCACACGCTGCGCTCCGAGTCGAGCGCCCACAGCGTCCTGCGTCCGTACGAGGTGGCGAGCCCGTGAGGTCGGCCCGGATGCGGGAGCTCTGGAACCTGGGCTGGGTCGGGGGGCTCACCGCAATCGGGTTCCTCTCGGTCTACACCGCCCGCCAGAACGAGATCTCGAGCGCGTCGCTCACGTACGCGGGCGTGTTCCTGGCGGTGTTCGGGCTGGCGCACATCGGCGTCCGCGCCGGCCTGCCCCATGCCGATCCCTGGCTCCTGCCGCTGGCCGCGCTCCTCTGCGCGCTCGGCCTGACCGAGATCTACCGGCTGAGCCCCACCCTGGCCCGTGACCAGTCCGTCTGGGTCGTGGTCGGCCTGCTCGGCTTCCTGGGGATGATCTTCGTCGTCCGCGACCACCGCCGCCTCGAGCCCTACAAGTACGTGCTCGCGACCACGGCGGTCGGCCTGCTCCTGGTCACGATGGTGGCCGGGACGACGGTGAACGGCGCGAAGCTGTGGCTGCGGTTCGGCGGCGTGCAGGTGCAGCCGGGCGAGTTCGCAAAGCTGCTGCTGGTCGTCTTCCTCGCGAGCTTCCTGCGCGAGCACCGGGAGGTGCTGACCATGGCGCACCGCCGGATTCTGGGAATCGGCCTTCCCGCCGCCCGGCATCTGGGCCCGCTCGCGCTCATGGCCGGCGTCTCGCTCGGCGTCCTCGCGGTCATGAACGACCTCGGGACGGCGCTCCTGCTCTTCGGGATCTACCTCTCGATGATCTACGTCGCCACGGGCCGCCATCTGTACACCGTGCTCGGGCTGGGCATCTTCGCCGCCGGCTCGTGGGCCGTCTACAACGCCGTCGGCCACGTGCAGGAGCGCTTCCAGGTGTGGATCGACCCCTGGGCGCACCCGCACACGACCGGCTACCAGATCATCCAGTCGATCGAGGCCATCGCCGACGGCGGGATCTTCGGCACCGGGCTGGGAAGAAGCCTCCAGGTGCTGAACCACGGCCAGACGATCATCCCCGCCGTCCAGACCGACGGCATCTACGCGGCCTGGGCCGACGAGACCGGGCTCGCGGGCGCCGCCGGGCTCCTTTTGATCTACCTGCTCTTCTGCTACCGCGGCTTCAAGATCGCCGCGATCGCCGATGACGGCTTCTCGAAGCTCCTGGCCTGCGGGCTCACGTTCGCGTTCGGCCTCCAGGCGTTCCTGATCGTCGGCGGGATCATCAGGCTCATCCCGCTCACCGGCATCACCCTGCCGTTCGTGAGCTACGGCGGCTCCTCGATCGTCTCGAACTTCATGATGCTGGCGCTCCTGCTCATGGTGTCCAACAAGGCGGCGGAACGGGCATGAACCGCCAGATCGCATCGCTCTTTCGGATCTCGGCCGTCGCGTTCGCCGTCCTCATCACGTTCACGGCCTACTGGCAGATCTGGGCGGCCGACTCGCTCGCAACCCGGCGTGACAACGCCCGGCTGATCTACCGCCAGCTCCAGATCCGGCGCGGGCTGATCTACGCCGCCAACGGCCGCACCGTGCTGGCGTCGAACCACGAGCGGCGCCGAAACGGGCTCAACATCTTCCTGCGCCGCTACCCGTACGGCCCGCTCTTCGCGCACGCCGTCGGGTACAACACGGTCGGGAACGGCCGCACGGGTCTCGAGCTGGCCGAGAACGACTACCTCACCGCCTCGAACAGCGACCTGGCGACGGTCGTCTCGCGGATCGGCTCCGAGCTCCAGGGCGAGACGGTGACGGGCGACAACGTCGTCACCAGCCTCTCGGTCTCGGCCCAGCGGGCCGCCGCAGCCGGCATGGCCGGGAAGGTCGGCGCCGTGGTCGCGATCGAGCCGTCCACCGGGCGGGTGCTGGCCATGTACTCCTCGCCCACGTTCTCGCCGCAGAAGGTCCAGCAGAACTTCCCCAAGCTCGCGCGGACGTCCGGCGCGCCGCTTCTGAACAGGGCGACGCAGGGCCTCTACGCACCGGGCTCGACGTTCAAGACGGTCACCGCGGCGGCGGCGCTCGACACCGGCCTCTACGGCCCGGACACGCCGACCATCGACGCCAAGGGCCACTGCATCGTCGTGCAGGGCCTGAACCTCTGCAACGCGGGCAGCGAGAGCTTCGGCCCGATCAGCCTGACAACCGCGCTCACGTTCTCGGTGAACACCGCGTTCGCCCAGATCGGCCAGCAGCTGGGCCAGAACCGGCTCGAGGAGTACATGACCCGGTTCGGCTTCTTCTCGGACCCGCCCCTCACCTACCCGTCCGACGAGATGAACCCATCGGGCCTCTACCACAACGGCCACCAGCTGAAGCCGGGGGCACCCGTCGATGTGGCCCGCGTCGCCATCGGACAGGAGCGGCTCGCCGTGACGCCGCTCCAGATGGCCGAGGTCGCCGCGACGATCGGAAACGGCGGCGAGCGGATGCGCCCGACCCTCGTCGACCGGGTCGTGAGCCCCGGCGGCCGGCGCGTCTACACCCAGCAGCCGGAGCCGCTCGAGCGCGTCATGTCGCAGCGGTCGGCGCAGGAGCTGGGCACGATGATGCAGAACGTTGTCGATGAAGGCACCGGGACGGCGGCCCGGCTGAACGGCCTCACGGTCGCCGGAAAGACGGGAACCGCCGAGACAGGAGTGACCGGAGTGAACACCGCCTGGTTCATCGCGTTCGCCCCGGTGGTCAATCCGAAGATCGCCGTGGCGGTGGTCGTCGAGCACACACCGCTCTTCGGCGGCCAGGTGTCGGCGCCCATCGCGGCGTCGGTGATCGAGGCGTACCTCGGCCAGGGCGTGGCACAGTAACCCGGAAGATGGCGATGGATTCCCTCATCGGAGAGCTCTTCGACAACCGCTACCGGATCGAGCGGCGCCTCGGCACGGGCGGCATGGCCGACGTCTTCCTGGCCCACGACGAGACGCTCGGGCGGCCGGTCGCGATCAAGATCCTGGCCGAGCGCTACGCCCAGGACGCCGCCTTCGTCGAGCGCTTCCGGCGCGAGGCGACGGCTGCCGCCGGCCTCTCGCACCCCAACATCGTGTCGGTGTACGACCGGGGCCAGGCCGCCGGAACCTCCTACATCGCGATGGAGTACCTGAACGGGCCGACGCTCAAGGACGAGATCACGAGCCGCGCGCCGCTCCCCGAGGCGGAGGTCGTGAACTGGGCGACCCAGGCGCTCGACGCGCTCGAGTTCGCCCATCGGCAGGGCGTGATCCACCGCGACATCAAGCCGCACAACATGGTGCTCACCGACGAGGGCCGGCTCAAGGTGACGGACTTCGGCATCGCCCGGGCCGCGAACGCCCAGCAGATGACCGAGGTCGGCTCGATCGTCGGCACGGCCCAGTACCTCTCGCCGGAGCAGGCCCGCGGCCTCGACGTCGGCCCGCAGTCTGACCTCTACTCGATGGGCATCGTGCTCTACGAGATGCTGACCGGCGAGCTGCCCTTCACGGGCGACTCCGCCGTCGAGATCGCGATGAAGCAGGTGTCCGACCCGCCGCCGTCGATCCGCAAGAAGAACCGGCTGGTCTCGGAGGGTCTCGAGCAGGTCGTGATGCGGGCGCTCTCGAAGGATCCGGCGCTCCGGCACCATTCGGCCCGGCAGATGGCCGACGAGCTTCGGCGCGTGAGCCGGGGCGGCGCCGTGTCGAACGACACCCAGATGGCGACGCGGATCCTGACGGGCGGCGCCGAGGCGGTCGCCGCCTACACCGGCGCTCAGACCAGCGTCCTTCAGCCGGCGGGCGCGCAGGTGCCGCCCCGCGATCCCCCACCGGGGCCGCGGCGAAGCGCGCTCCCGTGGATCCTGGTGGTCTTCCTACTCCTGGTCACCGCCGCGATCGGCTACGTCGTCTACCAGCAGATCTCCGGGTCCGGCGTCACCGTGCCGACCCTCACCGGAAGCTGCGACCACGCCAAGGCCCAGCTGACCGCGATTGGGCTCAAGGGTCAGTGCCAGAACAAGGAGTCGCCGCTCAGCAAGAAGGATCAGGTGATCGGCAGCGACCCGACCTTCGGATCGAGCGCCGACAAGAACTCGACGGTCACGATCTTCATCGGCGCCGGCCCGAACGCGGTGCCCGTGCCGGATGTCCGCGGCAAGAGCGTGCTCGAGGCCCAGGGCATTCTCCAGGACAAGGGGTTCCAGGTGAACCCCGCGTTCCTCCCGGTCAACACGGCCAAGCTGAAGGTGAACCAGGTGGTCGGGACGGTTCCCAAAGCCGGCCAGGAGGAGCCGCAGGGGACGGTCATCCAGCTGCAGGTGGCGACGGGCAACGTCGTCGTGCCGGACGTGACCGGCCTCTCCTGCGACCAGGCGACCGCGAAGATGAAACAGAAGACGCTCGTCGCCACATGCCAGGACGCGCCGTCAAGCACCCAGCCGCAGGGCAAGGCGTTCGGCTCCACGCCGGCTGTGGGAGCGGTCGCGCCGCAGAACTCACCGGTCACGATCCAGATCTCATCCGGCCCGCAGCAGGTCACGGTTCCGCCGGTCACCGGCGAGACGAAGCAGGACGCGGTTCAGGCGCTGCACGATGTCGGACTCAAGGGCACGATCGTGCAGGCCGTCGAGTGCACCGACCCGACCCAGAACAACATCGTCTCGGCACAGGATCCCGCGCCCGGCACCCAGGTCGACCAGGGCGCCTTCGTGAAGATCACCGTCCTCAAGTTCCGTCCCAGCGACCCGAGCTGCGTGAGCCCGCCGCCGACATGACCGAGGTCGCGCCACTCCGCGTGATCGTCCTGGCCGGCGGTCGCAGCTCGGAGCACGAGATCTCGATCGCGTCAGGCGAGTCGGTGTCGGCGGCCCTCGACCCGGCGAAGTACGACGTCGTGGGCGTCACCATCAGCCGCGAGGGCGCCTGGCAGCTCGAGGAGCCGGCCGCCGAGGGCGAGCGGCTGGCGCTCGACCCGGGGTCGTCGTCCAACTCGGTCATCCCCCGCGCCGGCGGGACGCTCAGCAAGGTGCGGGCCGTCGGCCCGATCGACGTCGTCGTCCCGATGCTGCACGGCCCGTTCGGCGAGGACGGCACGGTGCAGGGGATGCTCGAGCTCCTCGACGTGCCCTACGTCGGCTCCGGGGTGCTGGCGTCGGCGCTGACGATGGACAAGGACAAGGTGAAGACGATCCTGGCCGCCGCCGGGATCGAGTGCGCCAAGAGCGTCACGTTCCGCGAGCACACCGTGCACGACATCGACGTCGAGGCCGAGCTTGCCAAGGCGGGGATCGGGGTCCCCTGCTTCGTGAAGCCGGCGCGCCTCGGCTCGAGCGTCGGCATCTCCAAGGTCACGGGGATCGACGGCCTGCGCCCGGCCCTCGACCTCGCCTTTCAGCACGACTCCAAGGTGCTGGTCGAGGAGATGGTGCCGGGCATCGAGGCCGAGTGCGGCGTGCTCGGAAACCACGACCCGATGGTGAGCGTCGTCGGCCGGCTGCACGTGAACGCCGACTGGTACGACTTCGCCGCCAAGTACGAGCCGGGCGGCATGGACCTCGAGGCGCCGGCCGAGCTGCCCGAGGAGGTCACCGCCGAGGTGCAGCGGGTCGCCCTCCTCGCGTTCGACGTCTGCGAGTGCGCGGGGATGGCCCGGATCGACTTCTTCATCACCGACGACGGCCGCGTCGTCCTGAACGAGATCAACACCATCCCGGGGTTCACCGAGACGAGCGTCTATGCCCGCCTCTTCGAAGCCTCAGGCATCGCCTACCCTGAGCTGCTCGACCGCCTGATCGAGCTCGCGATCGAGCGCCACCGCGAAGACCAGCAGTTCAGACACTGACGACTCGCGGTCAGGGCCGGGCCCACCCCTGGAGCTCTCTGGTTGTCACACGCACCCGACGGTCACGGCGACGGCGAAGACCGCGTTCTTCGCCGTCGTGCCCACACGAGACGCCAGCCCTTAAGGAGGGGGCCCACGGGGGAACCCTGGGTTCCCCCGTGACTTAAAAGTCGATCGGCATGATGCCGTCGTTCTCGAGCGCCTGGATGAAGCGCTGGAGATGGTCGGCCATGTTCTCGCGGGTGAGGCGCTCGAGCTCGTCGATCAGCGCATCGGTGTCGGCGTTCAGCACGTCGTCGTAGCGCTCGACCTCGTG
This sequence comes from Gaiellales bacterium, assembly GCA_036258075.1. GTDB lineage: Bacteria > Actinomycetota > Thermoleophilia > Gaiellales > JAICJC01 > JAICJC01. The sequence continues at coordinate 1,375 of DATAEI010000152.1, read as the reverse complement.
CTGTCCGAACACGTCGCTTCCCATCCAGCGGCAGTCGGGGCAGCGCACGTCGAGGCGCCAGCTGTGCTCGTCGACCTCGTGCCAGTCCACCGGATGCACGCGATCCGAGTCGCACTCCGGGCAGAGCTCGATCCGGCGGATGCTGAGCTTCTGCTCGTCCGCGGGGGCCGTCTCGAAGACCGGCTCGGGGATGCCCGCGGCGAGGTAGAACAGCTCCACCGTCTTGCCGCTCGGGAGGGTGATCTTCTTCGTGTGGAATTCTGCCATGTTTGCTAGATGTTAGGATTTTACTGCGCTTGCACACACCTGTATCGGCGGCATTTGCCGCGGCTTGAGTGCGAGTTCGCCGTGCTAGGATCCGCGGCGTGACACCGATCACCGGCATCTGACGACGCGGCTCACGCGCTGAGCGCGCGTCCCGTTCACGTCGTGCCCCCGGCCACCCGGCCGCAGTCCGATCGGAGATCACCTGAACACCCCCTCCCGCACCGCAATCCGCCGCATAGCGCTCGCCCGGCTCGTGTCGCTGACGGGCGGCGAGGCGGCCTACATCGCGCTCATGGTGGCGATCTACGACTCCACCGGTTCGGCGGCGTGGATGTCCGCGACGCTGCTTCTGACCTGGGGCGCGACGGGCGTCCTGACGCCGTTCGGCGGAGCGCTCGGCGACCGCTTCGACCGGCGGAAGGTGATGATCGCTTCCGACCTGGCCGCGGGCGCCTCGATCGCCTGCCTGGCGCTCACGACGACGCCGGCGATCATGCTCGCGATCGCGCTCGTCTCGGCCGCCGCCCAGGCGCCGTTCTTCTCGGCGTCGACGGCCTCCGTGCCGAACCTGGTTCAGGCTGACGAGATCGCCTGGGCGAACGGCACGGTCGCGGTCGGCCGAAACGCCGGCCAGGTGCTCGGGCCCGTGCTGGGCGGCACGCTCGTCGGCGTGATCGACCCGGCCGGCGTCTTCCTGCTGAACGCGGCCTGCTTCGCCGCGTCAGCGGCGCTCGTCTTCACCGTGCGCGGGCGGTTCTCGGACCGGCGCGACCCCGAGTCCGACGAGCACCGCGGCGTCCGGGCCGGCTTCCGGTTCCTGCTCGCCGACCGGGTGCTGCGGCTCATCACGCTCGCCTGGGTCGTGCTCCTGGCGGGAGTCGGCCCGATCCTGGTGGCCGAGCTCCCGCTCGCGCGGAGCTTCGGCGAGGGCTCGACCGGCTACGGCCTCCTCGCCGGCTCGTGGGGTGCGGGCGCGATCGCGGGATCGTTCCTGGGTCAGCGGCTCGGGTCACGCCGCGAGCGAATCGCGATGATCGCGAGCGCGCTCGGCATGGCCACCGGCTTCGCCGTGATCGGCGTCGCGAGCTGGTTCGTCATGGTCCTCTTC